>JAZNGY010000237.1:0-4952 GCA_045576695.1 Akkermansia sp. | reverse complement strand
CGGGAAAGGATAATGCCTTATGGTGGGCTTTCAGCTGATGAATATTTATATAAGAGCTTGTAAATTCAATAACTTTGTAAATTGTAAATGGTAAATTGTCAATCTGAAGAAAGTGTCATAATCCTAATGCGTTTGCCCTGGGCGTGTTTCTTTTTCGCTTGACTTAGCACGGGGTAACGGGTAAGTATGGTATGAACAAGTGTCCCCCCAGCCATGAATATTGTAAAAGCTTTACTCCCCTTTATTTTTTGCGGTACATCTGCTATGGCCGCCAAGCCCCCCGCACCTCATTTGGTGGTGCTGAAAGATAATGAGCGTTTGATAGACAAAACTTTGCCCACCGAGAGCCAGACCCAAGACACCGTTCGTTTGCGCGGTTGGCGTGGCGAGCGCGTGAGCGCGCAGGTGGTAGCGTGGGCGCAGGTGGGTATGGCCAAATGGCCGGGCTGCCCCCGCGGCATAGACTGCTCTGCCTTGCAGGCAGAGAACGGCGGGGCCGTGCTGCAACCCCGTTGCCGCTATGTGGCTGAAACAATGGCCCACGGTAAACCCGTGGCAGATGTGGTGTATGCCGGCCGCTGGCGCCATGACTTTTTCCCCCGTGGCAACAGGCCGCTGGCCTTTATGGTGCAGTTGGATATACCGGCAGATGCCGCCCCCGGTGTGTACCGCGGCGTGGTGAAGCTGAAGGGCGGTTATGTACCCAAGCCGTATTATTGCCTGAGTGCCTCGGTAGAAGTGCCCGTTGAGCTGGTGGTAGAGCAGGGGGTGTTGCCCGCACCGCGAGACTGGCATTTTCACCTCGACCTGTGGCAGCACCCGCAAAGCATTGCCCGTTGGCACAAAGTCGCCCCATGGAGCCCCGAGCACTTTGAGGCCATGCGCCCCTACATGACCATGCTGGCAGAGGCCGGGCAAAAGGTCATTACCTGCACCCTGCTGGATGAAGCGTGGAACGGCCAGACGCATGATGCCTTCCCCTCCAACATTGAGTGGATTAAAGGTAAGGATGGCACATGGCGCTACGATTTCTCCGCCTTTGATGCGTGGGTCAGCTTCATGATGAACGACATCGGCATTACCGAGCAGATCTCTTGCTATACCATGGTGCCGTGGCACATGAAGGTGCGCTATCTGGATGAAGCCACCGGTAAGTACGGGCATATCAAGCTGGATGTCAACTCCCCCGTGTGGGAGCAAACCTGGGGGCCCTTCCTCACCGCCTTCCGCGCCCATTTGCAGCAGAAAGGCTGGCTGCATAAAACCTGCATTGCCTTAGATGAGCGCCCCGACCACATGGCCCGCGCCGCCAAGGCTATGGTAGATAAATACGCGCCCGAGCTGCGCATTGTGTCTGCCGTGGATAAGCCCTCTGCCTTCACCCGCGAGGTGTACGACCTCTCGCCCGTCATCACCCATGCCGATACGGTGATGGGCGACCTGCTGGCAGAGCGCAAGGCGCAGGGCAAAAAGACCACCGTGTATGTGTGCCTGCACCCGCAAAAGCCCAACACCTTTACTTTCTCGCCCCCCGCAGAGGCAGACTGGATTGGCCTTTTTGTGGCCGCCAACGGCTTGGATGGTTTCTTGCGCTGGGCTTATAATTCGTGGAATGAAGACCCCCGCAAGTGCACCGACTTCGGTAAATGGCCCTCCGGCGATTGTTTCTTGGTCTACCCCGGTGCGCACAGCTCCGTGCGCTTTGAACACCTGAGAGACGGTATCGAAGACGCAGAGAAAATACGCATCTTGCGCGAGCGTGCCGCTGCCCTCGGTACCCCCGAGGCGCAAGCCGCTATAGATACCCTCAACCGCGAGCTCTTGCAGCTCTTTACCGTGCCCCGCAGTAAAGGTAATACCCACGGCGATGATGTTCGCCGCGCCCGTGAACTCATTTCTGAAGCTACGGAAATTTTGTTCCGCTTGTAATTGCAATACAGTAAAAGAGTTATAAATCAAAAGGAAAAATCCGCAATGCTGTTGCGGATTTTTCGCAATAGCATTGCGGATTATTTTGTTCCGCTTGTTGAATGTTAGCATTCAGCGCTTTATGTTGATATAGGAAAAATCCGCAATGATGCTGCGGAAAATCCTCAGTATTATTGCAGAATTGTCTTTTAAGCTTGACAATGGGATACATAAGCGCAAGAATAAGGGCAAGTTATGGCAGAAAACGCATATTACACACGCACGGCAGCAGGCTGGGTTAAATACATGTCTGCACACTTTCCCTGTGTATTGTTGACAGGGGCGCGGCAAGTGGGTAAATCCACCTTGCTGGAGGAGGTGTTGCCGGCGGGCATGAACTATGTGACGCTGGATGACTACACCTTGGCAGCCGAGGCTCGGCGAGACCCCATCGGTTTTTTGCGGGAGCATGAGGCCCCCTTGTTTATAGATGAGGTGCAGTATGCGCCGGAGCTGTTCCGCGCTATCAAAATGCGGGTGGATGCCGCCAAATGCAACGGCCTGTATTGGATGACCGGCTCTCAGCATTTTCAACTGATGGAAGGCGTGAGTGAGAGCTTGGCCGGGCGCGTGGGGATTATAGACCTTTACAGCATGTCTCAACGAGAGTGCCTGGGGTTGGGGGAGACGGCAGCCCCGCTGTTCTCGCCCGATTCTTTGGCAGATTACGCCGCCGGCGTTGCCACCTGCGATATCCATGAACTATACCGCCGCATATGGCGGGGCGGCTACCCCGTGCTGAGCAAAGATGCGGGGCTGGAGCCGCGCGTTCTGTTCGAATCTTACGTGCGCACCTATTTGGAGCGAGATGTCAACCAGCTCACGCAAGTGGAAAACCGTGCCGCATTTATCAAGCTGATGCGCTCTGCTGCGGCACGCACCGGGCAGCAATTGGTGTACAGCGATTTGGCGCGGGATGCCGAGGTGTCTCCCAACACCGCCAAGGCGTGGATTTCCATTATGGAGACTACGGGCATTATCTCCCTGCTGTACCCCTACTCCACCAACTCCATTAAGAGGCTTACCAAAACCCCGAAATTCTACTTTATGGATACAGGGCTTTGCGCTTGGTTAGCAGGGTGGCATGACCCCGCCTCCCTCATGAATAGCCCCTTCGCCGGTGCCATTCTCGAGACCTTTGTGTACGGCCAGCTCATGCGCAGTTTTTGCCACAACGGGATTCGCCCGCAGCTCTATTTCTTCCGCGATGCCAAGGGAACCGCAAAGGTTGATTTTCTGCTCATTCAGAACGGCGGTATCTACCCCATGGAGGTGAAACGCAGTAGCTCGCCCACTGCGGAAGACCTGAAACATGCCTCCAAAATACCCACCGGCATGTTTGAATTGCGTCCCGGTATTGTCTTCTGCACCGCAGAGCGCACGTACTCATTGGAAAAAGCGGCCACCGCATTCCCTATCTCGCTGCTCTGAAAATTTGTTCCGCTCGTAATCATAATACAGTAAAAGAGTTATAAATCAAAAGGAAAAATCCGCAATAACATTGCGGATTTTTCTCAATGGTATTGCAGCGACTATGTATCCCTGATACAGCCCCCCTTCGTTGTGTTTATTCGTCTATGAAATGGTACTCCACTTTCATGATAAAGTCTGCCAGGTCTACGGAGCCGAAGTAGTCGGCGTCAACAATGCGGCGAATGTGTTGGCGCATGCCTTGCCTGTCGTATTGCAGGTCATTTTGCAGAGAATAAAAATCGTAATAATCGCGGAAGAAAAAGAAATCTTGGTTTTCTTGGCGGATGCGGCGTGCGGCCTGCATGGCAGAGGCTTGGTCGTGCACGTGGGGGAGCTCTTGTTGCAGGGTTTGCATAAAACGTTGAGCGCGTTGCAAACGCCGGGTTTTGAGGGTTGCTCTTTCTTCGGCACTCAAGTCTTTTCTATAATCGATGATAGAGGGGTGTTGGTAGAATAAATAAAGGCTGCGAGACCCGAAATAGTTTGCATCCGGAATACGTTTAGATTCGGGCTCGGGCGGTTCATTGCCGGAGCTGATGGGCTGCAGCGGGCTGCGGTGGGCATCCGGGTGGCAGATAGGCCCCAGCTTGTATAGCTCTTCTGCGGCGGCATCGGCCGAAGCGCGGTCATGTACAGCGCGCAACAGCTCCACACGCTTTTGTTTTTTGGCTTCAAAGGCGGCAAGCTCGGCTTGTATTTCTGCTTCGGTGGGCACATCATACCCGGCGGTGTAATCTACCCAAACCTCGGTGGTGTATGCCGTGCCGTCTATTGGTAACGTCACAGAATACACGTGGTAATATCGGCCGTCAACAACGCCATGTGCTTTTGTGCTGCAATCATCTATGCCATTGAACAGGTAATACGAGAACGTATTGTCGGCATTCTCAAATGCCTCTTCATTGGGGGAGGGAGATTGCATATTCATCTCTAACGGAATTTGCCAAGCGGTTTCTTTTGTGAAACCGGGACCTCCCTTTAAGGCTCGGTGCTCGGGGTAGGGCGATTGTTGCAAATTGCTGCGCAGCATTTGTTCCAAAACTTGCGCAGCTTTGGGGGCGGTGACGGTGGGGGGTGCAGCCGGTGTTTCAGGCGTTGCTGTGCCACAGGCCAACATCGGCCACAGCGTCAAGGTGTGGAGAAGAGGTCGAATCATGCTGTTTTTATGGTGTTACCATATATATGTACGCCAAAAAATGAGCTAATCTTTCACATTTTTTTATTCTCGTGTTTTATTTGACGTTTTTTGCAAAGATTTGTTCAACATTGCGGTTGAAAAATTTGAGTTTGTCGGGCAGATGGCTCGCGTAAGCGAGCGGAATTTTTGAGCCCCGCGCATGCGGGGCGGCATATGTTAGCCCACGGTTCCGTCTTCGGGCTTTCGCCCTACGCCGAGACAAGGAAGCTGCGTCAGCAGCGGAACCGTGGGTTATAGTGATAATAAAAAGGAACCCCACCGGATGGTGGGGTGGCATAGAGGGTTGCCAGATGTCGCAAGGTATTTATTATCA
>JAZNGY010000236.1:0-12292 GCA_045576695.1 Akkermansia sp. | reverse complement strand
TACTCTTAACCGGTAGTTTTGAAAGTTGCGATAACCAAATCCGCGGCGTTGAATCAGTTTCATTTTTCTATGAAATCCCTCGGTGATGCCATTACTTTTGGTAAAGCGCCACATGCGAATAATCGGCTCAAACCATAAGCGCAACGTTTCTCCCATGGAATAATAGCATCGATGCTCTTCAAAAACTCCTCCCGACGAGTTGTCTTTTTGCGACCTGAATGTTCTGCATCGGTTAATGTCAGCTACTTCATATTTCTCCCTTGTTTCTTAACAACAAGGATATTATATCATATTTTAATCTGAATTAAAGCAATATGAGCGACATTGTTGAATAAATCAGCGTTTCCCTAAAAAATAATTTATCCGTGAGTAGGTGCAAATTCCCACCTACTCACGGATTCAATTGATACAATATGCTTACTACAGTGAAAGAATATAAAATCAGAATAAATCCCCTGTAAGAAAATATACTCCTGCCCCAAAAGAGCCAATTAAGGTTAAAGGTACGTCAATCAGCACAAAAGAAACACAACCAATAGGGTACAACACATAGGCATATTCATCTGTATAAATATCGTTAACCAGCTGATGAACGTTTGAGCCTACAAGTTTGCATGGGTAGGTTACCTGTTGAGCGTTATCCGGGATATTCGTAATAAACTGAAAATTCTTTTTGTCTATGTCAGGAAAGCGAGTGCTGATGGCAGTAGTATGAGAGAAGAATTCGAGCATAGATTGAGCCTGTTCTGTATCAAGTAAGACATACCCTTTCTCCTGACTATCTCCATCAGACACCCAAGTAATATCATACGCCCAACCATATCCGAGCACTGATTTGTATGGTAATCCCTTCATGGATTGCCGAACTCTACCTCTATGGGCTCCGGCATAGTATTTATCCCCTACTTTATACATATCCTTGCCATCATTATTTATCAAAATGGCGTCATCAGATACCCTTGCGCGGCAAAAGAAATAATCAGACACAGTTGTCCTGCATCCCGTAAGAAAAATACTTACAGCAGATAATATGCAAATATTGTTGGCAAATTTACTCATGTAGCAAGTATATGACGGCATCCATACATACAGTAAATAAAATCTACGTCATATTTATGGTTCCGGCAGAAAAATTGAGTACTGCGTCAAAAAAGTCGCTTTCTACCCTATTTTATCCGGAAATGCAAGAGCCGGGCTCGCACACAACTTCGTAGAGACCTCATATTGTTCAACCGAGGCCCTTTTGAAAATAAAAGTCACCTTTACGGCGGGGCAGAATACTAAAGAAAACTTAGAAATAGGGAATTTTCGCAACATACAGAAACATAATATATGGCACTAATTCTCGCTTGACGGTACAACAAATTGTGTTAATATGCGTGCATGCGATGCGTACAATGCAGCTACATGGAGGATAAGGTAATCGACTCGCGCATGTCGAGAGACGGCACCTGTATACGGCGTAGGCGAGAGTGCCTGCGTTGCGGCTACCGCTACACCACATATGAGCAGGTAGAGCGCACGGAGCTGCGCGTAGTGAAGCGCGATAATGTACACGAGGCACTCAACCGCGAGAAGATACTGCGCGGTATGATAAAGGCCTGCGAGAAACGCCCCGTGAGCATGGACCAGCTGGATATAGCGGCAGATGAGATTGTGACAGAGCTGCACCGCGACCACCAGAGAGAGGTTCCCTCCTCCATCATCGGGATGAAGGTGATAGAGAAACTGCAAGCCATAGACCAGGTGGCCTACATACGCTATGTATCGGTATACCGTCAATTTTCAAACGTAGACGAGTTCATTGACTTGGTGCGCAAGATGGAGCGCAAGACCCTCAATGACCCGTTACAAGCCAAACTTTCACTGGGATGATAGCATTCAAGAACAAAAGACCATTACTGCAAACCGGGCACTGCGTCATATCCGACTATGACCACGAGTGGCTGAGTAGCGTATTACAAGAAGCAGCAGAGACAGCCGGCACCACGCTGCCGCTGAGGGATGAGATTGCCACCGGCATACTCATGTATCTGGAGGAAAACTGCCCGCTGCACGCGGTGCCTCTGGATTATTTGTTTGACCGCATGCGCCGCTTGCTTGAGCAGATAGGCCTGCCGTTGATAGCCGCCAACCTGCGCAAACAAACGCCACCGGTCGATATTGAGCTTGATACCTTGGCAGAAGAAACACCGCTGCCGCTCTTCTTCTATACCGAGCTGCGCCGCCGCATGGATAATTTGCGGCAGATCGGGCTCAATACGTATCACTTCAGCGGCAAAAAAGAATGCAGCCTCGCATTGGGAGACCGCCAACGCGTATGCCCTGCCCAACAACTCGCCCTCAAAGAGCTGGATGCGTTTCTGAAAGCAATCGCCTGATTTTACCCCCCCCCGCCTTCCATACACAAACCCATGCGTAAGATAACAATTTTACTGGCCATGTTGATGGCCTTGCTGCAACTGAGTTGCACACAGATGAGCCCCGCCACCGGTGGTAGCGGCAGCGGGGTGGTTGTGCTTGATATCGGGCACTTTATCGGTGGAGATGGCGCCTGCACCCCCGGCCCGGTGAACGGCAAGCGCTTAACGGAATGCACCTGGTGGTACCAATATGTGTACTACACCAAAAAAGTAATTGAAGATGCCGGCTACACCTGCATAGTAACAAACCGCGGCTACGCCCCGACCACAGAGCCATTGGCCGGCTATGCCCGCCGTGCAGGTGTGGTGCAATTAAACCACCCGGACAAAAACGGCGCGCGCTACCCCTCCCAATACCACCCGGACCGCGTGGCCGGTGGCATGGTGAGTGCTGACTACGCCATTCGCCGCAAGGCTGATTGCGTGGTATTCTTGCACCACAACAGCGCCGGCGGGTGGACCAACGGGCCATCCCCCTCGCTCATCATCTGCAATAAACACAATGGCAACCGCTTGGGCAGAGCACTGGCACGCACGCTGGAGCGCACGGTGCTTAACCATGGCATGGACAACGGTGGCCGTGGCTGTGCCGTTACGGTGCGCAGTAAAGATGCAGACCGCTCTGCCGGGTGGATGAACGCCTGTGATGATTCGGGCATTCCTGCGGCGGTAATAGAATGCGCTTTCCTCAACAACCGCAAGCATGCAGAATACCTTGCAACAGACAGCGGGGCTCGCCGCTATGCAGAGGCCGTTGGGCAAGGGGTGGTCAACTACATGCGCTACTTCGGCAAAGAAAAGCGCCATTACCGCGCAGATGAAGATGCGGCAGATGAAGGCTCGTTCGGCTACGCGGCAGAATCACGCCGCCTTAATGTGCCGGGCGCCAAGCGCCTGCTGCATTAACCCCACACGGCGCGGCATACACACGCAAAACAAAACTTTACGGCATGGCCGCGTTTGCTTTCTGCTTGCAGAACCATACCGTTTTATGCTAGTATGAGTATATAATGAGACCGGTCATCTATCAACTTTTCGTCAGGCACTTCTCCAATGACACGGAGGGCGGCGAACCGTGGGGCAGCAAAGAACAAAATGGCTGTGGCACCTTTGCCGGCGTCAATGATGCTGCCTTGGAAGCCATTGCCCGCATGGGCGTAACCCACATATGGCTTACCGGCGTGCTGCGGCACGCTACCCGCACCCCCCACCCCGGTTTGCCGGCAGACCCCGCCTGTGTGGTAAAGGGCATAGCCGGCAGCCCCTACGCCGTTACCGACTATTTTGACGTAGACCCGGATTTAGCGGAGCAACCGGAGGCGAGGCTGGAAGAGTTCAGGGCCCTGTTGGCGCGCTGCAGGCGTTGGGGAATGATACCGCTTATAGACTTTATCCCCAACCATGTATCGCGTTGTTACAAATCGAAAGCAAGGCCGGATTTATGCTTTGGGGAGCATGATAACAAGGGCGTATTCTTTGACTACAACAACTCTTTTTATTACCTGGAGCCGCATTACAGCGATTGGCATATGAATATGCCCGATGGCGAATTTGAACCGGAGCGTGGCTGCGGGCGCGTAACCGGCAACAACGCCGCTACTTGGGCCCCCTCTGCTTACGACTGGTACGAAACCGTGAAACTCAATTACGGCACCGATTACCGCCACGGCGCACCTGGCGCAGAGCACCTGCCCGGCATATTGGCACCGCCGCAAACCGTACCGCGCACGTGGAGATTGGTAGATGCCGTATTGGCCTATTGGCAAGAGATGGGCGTGGGCGGGTTCCGCTGCGACATGGCCCACATGGTACCCATACCGTTCTGGCGTTGGGCCATCAGCAACGCCCGGCTTAGGGATAACGATGTATTCTTTGTGGCAGAGGCGTACAATGACCACATGAAACTTTGCTCGGGCGATGTAACGGAAGCCCTCATCCACTGCGGCTTCAGCGGTGTGTACGACAGCGACACCTACAATGAAGCCCGCGGTATATACGAAGGCTGCACCTGGGCCAATGATATGGACCGCCATAACCACCCCGAGCCGGCCATGTTCAGCCACGGCGTGCGCTATTTGGAAAACCACGATGAGCCACGCTTGGCCTCGCCGCTTTATTGGGGCGGGCACGGCAGCGCCGTGGCACAAGCCCTCATGGTGGCACACTACGGCTCATCTGCCGGACCGGTTCTGATATACAACGGGCAAGAGTTTGCAGAGCAGGCAGAAGGCCCCGGTGGCTACGGTGGCGACAACGGCCGAACCTCCATCTTTGACTATACATGCCTGCCCCGCCTGCAACGCTGGGCAAACCACGGGCAATACGATGGCGCCCTGCAAAGCCCACAAGAAAAAGAGTTGCGCTCATTTATGGCAAAACTCTTACCGCTGATGCAACACCCCGCCCTGAGCAACGGTAGCTTTTACGGGCTCAACTGGGCTAACAACCAAACCCCCGGCTACGGCAGAAGAGCAGATGACCCCGCCTCGGGCCACCATATGTATGCCTTCCTGCGCCACAGCAGGCAGGCACGCTCTACCGTGCTGGCCATCTGCAATCTGGACCCCCTGTATGCCACCCAAACCCATATCCACATACCGGCAAATGCCGTTGCATGGGCCGGCAAAAAACAAAATAAATGCGTATTCCGCAATTTATTGGAGCCCGAAGCACCTTGCCTGGAATGCACGGTAGAAGAATTAACAACCAAAGGATTAAACATAACACTGGCAGCGGGCCGTGCCCTGCTGCTTGAATGGATTTAATTATAACCGCCATGACCATCCGCCATATCATTACAACCGTAGCAGCCTTATTTGCGTTGTTGCCCTCCCTGCCCGCACAAGCGGCAGAAACAACCGCTACCTCTGTACTCCCCCCAGAGTCTGCCCAATACCCGGATCTTGTCGTCTTACTGCATACCGATGAAAACGGCAAAGAAAGCCTTAAAACTCCCGTTGCTCGCTACAAAGATGCAGAGGGGCGCATTGTGGACCTTGTAGGCGCCATACACTTGGGAGATACCCGCTACTACCGTGCCCTTAACCGCTCCTTTGCCCGCTATGACAAAGTTCTTTACGAGATGGTTGACGGTGAAGATTTACCGGAAATAACCAGAATCTCGCGTCGCATTGCCAACGGCACCGCCACAGAAGAGGACCGCCAACGCTTTGCCGCCTACCAAAACAGCCGAGAAACCAGCATCAGCGGCAACTTGTTGGGGTCTTTCTACGGGTATATGGCCAAAAAAATGGACTTATCTCTGCAAGCAGAGGTAATTGATTACGGCCTCACCAACTTGGTATATGCCGATATGAGCTCGGCAGAGTTTTCTGCCGCCATGGAAGCACGCGGCGAATCCTGGTTTACCTTGGTGACGGATTCTCTCAGAGAAAGCAAGAGCAGCGGCAGCAACAACATTTTCATGACAAACCCCACAGAATTGCGCCGCACGGTGTGCCACCAACTCGCCGCCACGGCCACCGGCTCTCGCTCAGAGCAACGCGCCATCATCCTCTCTCGCAACGAGCGCTGCATGCAAGTGCTTGACCAAGTGCTTGCTGATACAGAAGACCCCGCACGCCATATCGCCATATTCTACGGCGCCATGCACCTCAGAGACATGCACCAACGGCTTTTGCAGCGCGGGTTCACCCTCATCGGGGTGCAATGGGTGCGAGCCATACGTGTTGACCGATAATTTCATTTTTTTATCAAAATTATAAGTTTAAAGTTGACAAAATCAGAGTTTGCGTTTACAAGAAGCGGTACAAACCTCCCCCCTTACCCCCGGGGAACTGATACGCACCATGAAGTTCGCCCCTTTAAAAAACATCTGTATACTCGTACTGAGCGGTTTAACTCTGAGCATAACCTCATGCTTAGGGCCTCAGATTTCGCCCGAATTGGCAGCCAAACTCGAGGCAGCCGAAGAAGAGCTTGAAATTGCCCGCGCACTGGAGCAGCCCCCGCACCTGCCCGGCACCTACGAGCACTTCATTACCCACAACGGTTACCCTACCACTATGGAGATTTACCGTGATGAGCCTCTACTGGCACAAGCCAGCGGTAAAAGCCCCATTTACATCTGCTTAGAGCAACAGCGCGGGCGCTTGTACGTAGGTGACCGCGTTGCCGCAGACTGGCCGGTTTCTACCGGTGTGGCAGGCCGCCCTACCCCCACCGGCACCTACAAGGTACTTGAGAAAAAACCGGACTACGCATCAAACCTCTACGGCAAAATCAGAGATGCTAAAGGCAAAACCATTAACAGCAATGCAGATGTCACTAAAGACGCCATCCCCGAGGGTGGGCGTTTCGATGGGTCGCCCATGCCGTATTGGCAACGCCTCACTTGGGATGGGCTCGGCATGCATGTCGGTAAGGTAAAAGCCGGCAAGCGTCTGTCTCACGGCTGCATACGCACCCCGCGAGACATGGCAAAACAACTCTATGATATTACCACCTTCCGCACCAAGGTACACATTGTAGATGAACTGGAGACATGCTACCCGGCACGCGTAGCCCTGTTGGATGGCGCAAAATACAAAGACTCCGTACGCCGCTTGAAAGAGGCTGAAAACAACTACGCCGAGCTGCAGAAACTGGCGGAAGAAGAAATTGCCGCTCAACTGCGCGCAGAAGGTAAAGAAGTGCCGAAAAAAGCAGAAGACACACCAAAACCCAAAGAGCAAGCAACAAAAATCGCCGCCGAGGTTAAGCCTATTGAAGAACCTAAACCTGTGGCAGTTGCCGCACCCAAGCCAACGGTGGTAAAAACTACCCCGAAGACAACTACAACGGTGGTAAACCCCGCATCCGACATTGGTGTGGTGCGCCCGGTAATGCCCCGCCAAAAGCGCTCGAGCTTCAATATACATATGCCCTTGCCCAGATAATTTTCTAAAATAATTTGACAAACTTAAATATAAGTGCTACAGTGGTGACACTGTAGCACTTTTTTATCATCTATGAAAAGGCCTATAACACAGTTAGTATCATGGTGTATGTTATTGAGCGGGGTAGCCTGCCAACAACAAGCCCCACTGCTCCTGCAGCCCCAAGAAGCAACAAGATTGGAGCTCTTGACGGCGAAGATGGAAACCATGGAGAAATATGCCCCCGATGAGCCGACGGCATACCCCGAAAATACCTACGAGCACTTTGTATGCCACCACGCCTACCCGCGCACCATGACAATTTTTCATGACGATGACTTGATAAACCAAGCAAACCAAGAGAATGCCCACGTTGTCATCAGCCTTTACCATCAGCGCGGCCGCCTGTATGTAGATGGAAAAGTAGCGGCAGATTGGCCGGTTTCTACCGGTGTAGAGGGGCGTACCACCACCCCCGGGCAATATACGGTGCTTGAAAAGAAAAAAGAGCATTCATCCGGCAGATTCGGGGCCATTAAAGACCTCAATGGTAACACCTTAGTGGCAGAGGCAGACTCTCGCACGCACGTTGTACCGCAAGATGCCCAATGGGTAGGGGCTCCCATGCCGAATTGGATGCGCCTTACCGACTACGGCATGGGCATGCACACCGGTGTGGTTGAAGCCGGCACCCGCCTTTCTCACGGGTGCATACGCATGCCGGAGTACATGGCCACACGCCTTTTTGACATTGTGGAGATAGGCTTCCCCGTAACGGTGACACATGAGCTGGAAGAAGAATACCCGGCACACGAAGCCTTGTTGACCGGCGCCCCATACAACACCTGGCTTTACGAAAAGAAATTGCTTGAGGGCGAGCGGGATAAGATTATCAACCGCGCAAAAAAACGAGCCGAAACCACCCCAACCACCCCCGAGGACACCGCCGGCAGCGCGCCCGCTACTCCTGCGGCGGTGCCAGCGGAATCTCCATCTGCGGGGTCATAAAGGGAAGCCCCGCCCCCTCTTGCCCGAAAAGAGATAAGCCCATATAAACCGGGGGCATATCAAAACATTGACAACCGCTAAAACTGAACACCGCCCCCGGGGATAAAACAGGCTCACTATTGAATACACATGCAGCCTGCACAATGCGCACCATGCCCGCAGCGTCTTCCAGCTGCCACTTACGCCCCAGCAAGCGCACACTCTTCCTGCCCTCATTAAGCAAGTTGATACGGTAAAAAACTTTATAACACGGGCGCGGCGTGCGCTCCAACTGCAAGCCGACCAAGGCCACACGCATACGCAGTGTGGCCAGCTCGGGCAAACGTTGGCTGAACTCAGTGGGCATATTCCGCACCTACCATCAACGCGGCAAGCTTACCGGCCACCATGCGCAATTGCTGCACTTTCTGCAAGGTGGGCACCTCGCCTTCTGCCAAGGTCATTAACCGCGTCATCTCATCAAGCAATGCACACATTTGCGCAATATCCAGCTTGCGAGCCGTTTCCGGGTCTATACCACGCAATATCGCACTGAAATAATCCGGTGCATCCGGGTAAAAAACAATGGTGGCATCTTCCTCGTAAAACTCCTCGCAAAGAGCCGCGGTCGAGGCCTCGTAGGCACGCACCCAGCCACCCAGGGCTATCAGGTGGGCCAAATCGGGGTCACCCAAGTCTGCCAGCTCGGCATTAACATCGCTCTGCGTGCCGGTAAGTATCTTTTTGAATCGGCGCTTATTGCCTACCTCCTCCAACAAGGCGGCAGAGTGGGTCTCCATCTTACTGCCAACACCCAGCGCCCGCCCGTAGCGGTTAAGCTCATGTGCTATGGGCTTCACATCATCCCAAGACCCATTGCATACGGCAATAAAACCATCTGCCAGCAAAAAGCCCATCTCGAGCGCCACTTTACCGGAGGCCGTAGACAGGCGGGGTGAGCGCTTGCGCTGCACATACTCATCCGGCACCGGGGGCAAATCCTCTAACTGTGAGAATATTTTGGCAATCGAGGGAGAGGTGTACACATTCACCCCCAGCTCGCGATTCGAGTGAGACTCATCCAACAATGCGTCGTCTCTGAACAACGCCGGTACTTCCGGTGTGGCGGCATCGTCTGCCAACTCCTCAACGAAATCCGGAACTCCCTCTGTTACATACTCTTCATCAGCGGCCGACAGAGAAAAGCAACAGGAACAGCCGGCAAACATTAAAGGTAAAAAAAATCGTTGCATTGTCATTTCTCGAATCAAATGAATTTAGTTTATAATGTGCACTGCTTTTTAGCTTGACACATCTCTGAATATACATTACTATTTCGTTGCGTCAAGTTATTCTTGAGTACTGACATAGAAAACGCCTCAAGAGCAACGCGCGCGCATGAACAGACAGATACTTGCTATGACTTCTATCGCAACGACGAGCGCTGAATATTGGTTCAACTTTTTCTGGCTTTTATCATACTTTTTCGTGCTGATCGGCATGGCGGGGTATGGGTTTCACCGTCTCTTGATGGTGCTGCTCTATCTTAAGCACCGCAAGAATGTGCCGCAACCGGCCGGTCAGTGGGATGAATGGCCCGTAGTGACCATCCAGTTGCCCATGTTCAACGAGAAATTCGTGGTGGAAGGCTTGCTGCGCAGTGTTACCGCAATTGATTACCCCAAAGACAAGCTTGAAATCCAAATTTTGGATGACTCGACGGACGACACTTGGGACCTCTGCAAACAACAGGTAGAATACTACAAGGCACAGGGTTTTGATATTGTATGCCTGCACCGTGTAGACCGCACCGGTTACAAAGCCGGCGCCTTAGAGGCCGCCAACACCGTAGCAAAGGGTGAATACCTGCTGATTTTGGATGCCGACTTCCGCCCCGAGCCGGACATCCTCAAAGTCACCATCCCCTACTTCACCGACCCCAAGGTTGCGTTGGTACAAACACGCTGGGGGCACATCAACCGCGAGAAAAACCTGCTCACCAAAGTACAGTCCATTTTCTTGGATGGTCACTTTGCCCTTGAGCAAACGGTGCGTAACCGTTCCGGTCGCTTCTTCACCTTCAACGGCACCGCTGGCGTATGGCGTAAATGTGCCATTGAAGACGGCGGTGGTTGGGAGCATGACACCATCACTGAGGATATGGACCTTTCTTACCGTGTACAAATCAAGGGCTGGAAGTTCGTGTACCTCAACGACTACGTAACCCCCGCAGAGTTGCCCGAAGATATGGACGGCTTTAAGGCACAGCAATTCCGCTGGACCAAGGGCTCCATCCAGGTATGCCAGAAAATGCTCATGACTATCTGGAAGGCCAAGATACCCCTCAAGGCAAAGCTTGAGGCCACCACACACCTTACTTGCAACTATTCATACTTGGCACTCATCTTCCTGTGCTTCTTGGTTGCCCCTATCTGTTTGGGTGCAATTAAGCCCACCGGCGTCATGGCATGGGATGGCAACATCATGCCTTGGCTGGTCGGTTTCCTCATCTTCTTCGGCACCGTGACCGTGTGTATCTTCTACTTCGTTGCAGAGGGCATTGTACGCCCGCACCGCTGGAAGCGCGTATTCTACCTCTTCTGGCCCTTGTTGGCACTGGCAGTGGGTATGGCTGTTAACAATGCTAAGGCCGTCATCGAAGCCATGTTCCGCAAGCCCAGCGAGTTCGTACGTACCCCCAAATTCGGTGAATCTGAAGAGGGGCAGAAATCCATTGAAAAACGTTCCAGCGGCTACAAGGCCCTCAAGTCCGTCATCGTACCGATTCTTGAGCTTATGTTCGGTCTTTTCTTCGGCGCGCTTGAGGTTATCTTGCTCGTTACGGGTAACATTCTTTCCTTCATTCTGATGTCGCCGTTCTTGGGCTTCTTCTACACCAGCATCAGCTCACTTGCACGCTTGGTAGATGCACGCCGACAGCGTAAACAGGCAGAAGCAGCCACCGCAAAATCGTAACCTTACCAAATCGGCCCCGGTCTTACCTCCTTATCAACAAATGTTCAAAAAGTTTAACATCCTGCTGTTATCTGCACTTTGTACCTTGTTTCAGGTATCATGCAGACACCAAGCGTATACCCCGGGGCCGGATTTGCCGCCACGCGCCGTTATTCGAGATGGCGTAGCCATCACCCTCAGAGACCAAAAATTAACCGTTATCCGCAACGGTCAAAAGGTGAAGGATTACGATATCAGCTCCTCCAAGTTCGGCATCGGCGGAAAAACCGGCAGCCACTACACCCCCACCGGCATACATGCCGTAACCAAAAAAGTGGGCGATGGCCAACCGCAAGGCATGGTGTTTAAAGGGTGCCGCCCCACCGGTGAGGTTGTACCCGTAGACGCTGCAGGCAGAGACCCCATCGTCACCCGCGTTATTCAAATTGCAGGTTTAGAGCAATTTAACAAAAACTCTCACAGCCGCCGCATCTATATTCACGGCACCCCCGAGGAGCGCAACATCGGTCGCCCTGCCTCGTACGGTTGCATCCGCATGCGCAGCAGCGACGTGCTCGACCTTTACCCCCGCGTCTACCGTGGTATGCCCGTTGTGATTGAGTGTTGCTCTCAAGAGATGTACCTCAAAACCGAGCAGCGCGATGATGTGCAGCGCATCGCCATCCCCGATAACGTGGTGGCCAGCCTACCCAAAGATGATGTACGCTTCCGCCCTGCTAAAAAGCGTAAGAGCAAAGCCAGACGCGGCTTGGCCGCCAGCCGCAACAAGGCTAAAAAATCCTCCAAGCGTAAAGCCGTAGCCTCCAAAAAGAAAAAGAAATCCAAATCTTCTAAAAAGGTGGCGTCTACCTCCAAAAAGAAGAAACGCCGCGGTTAAGCTTTATCAATTCTAATCGTGTAGGGGGCTTTCGCCCCCTCACACACCACCGTACGTGCCATTTATGGCATACGGCGGTTTCCAATCAGCGTTTGAGGAGTTGATAAAACGAGATATATCCCTCTGCCCGCAGCCATGCGTTATCCATGCAG
>JAZNGY010000235.1:0-6336 GCA_045576695.1 Akkermansia sp. | reverse complement strand
GTGAAGAGAGCCCGCGACAGCGGGCGAACGAAACCTCCGGTTCAGATAGATAAAAAATAGGAGCCCCGTTGAAAACGGTGGCGACAGAAAAGCGTGGCTAAGGCTTCGGCGTGGCAAGCCCGTATCTTCCCGCAAGACCGGTCCGGCGCAGGCGCAGCGCGCCTGTCTTTATGCTTTAAACACGCGTGGGCATCATGAGAAACATGAACACTAAATCGGAGTATGTCGAGCTGATGGCTCGCGTTAGTGAGGCGAATTTACGAGCCCCGTGCATGCGGGGCGATAGATGATGAGCCCCGGGTTCCGCCGCTGACGCGGCTGCACCCGGGGTAAGATGAAAATAAAATCGGAGTCCGAGAAGACTTAGCAAAAGTAAAAAGCTGTGCTCATTTTCTGCGGCGGCGGCAGCCAAGAGCTGCCATGGCCAACAGGCTCAAGGCAGAGGTAGTTGGTTCAGGGATGGCACCAACGGGATGCAACATTTCCGCTCCATCTTCAAACTGGGCCTGAACCATTGCCGCAGACTCATCATAGCGGGTGACGGCCATGGCGCTGATGGAGGTGACGCCAACCACACTCACCAGACTGGAGGCAAAAGACAAATCCACGCTGGCAGGAGCATTCCCGGTTTCAAATATCCAGGTCATAGTAAAGGTCTTACCGCTGATGAGGCTGGCAACATCAAAATTACCCAGAGCCACTTGTATATTCACAGAGCCCTCATTCGTGGTCATGAACGCAGCCCGCTCCGAGAGGGCACCATTGGCATAATTCATTGTCACCGGTGCAGCCTTTCCTATCAGAGAGGCAACCTCAGCCACCGTTACCACCGCACTCAAAGCATACGTGCTGTTCGCCTGTAAATTACTGACGTTAATATCACCAATACTCGCAGCAACGCCAACCGTAATCTCCTCGCACCAATAAGAATTGACTTCTTGTGCCGTCAGAGACACATCATGCAGCAGTTGCCAGACATCCTGCATGGGTTTCTCGGGTTTCAACACATCGGCCGTACCCTGTATAGGGCTGTATCCACCCAGAAGATTAAGCCCCTTCATCTTCCCGAACTTTACCTGAATATTACTGGTTTCACCGGTGGCTTTATCCGTCATTGTGGTGGTATAGCAATCGAGGTTTTTCTCAGTGCCGGCCTGAAGATTCCATCCGGTCTCAGGATAATACTTTTCCGTGGCATAAGTATCATTGTGGACTCCCCAGTTATCCTCCACCAAAAGCTTCTCACCAAAGTCAATACACACGTTCTCAGTAATGACAAGTTCGCCCGCAGCCACACCTGCAAGCAACATTGCAGAAATTATCGCTTTTTTCATCATAACGCCGACATTATGCGCCAATCGAAATAACATGTCAATGTTATTTTTCACAAAGCACTCAAAATTACCGCATTGCCTCAAAAATCCGGTCACCGAACTGACACTTCCCACGAGTTCGGCTGACACGTGAAAAGCCGGATGCCTCATAAATCAGGCACTAATATATACACATGTCACTCAGAATGAGTAAACAAGCAATAATAGAGTTACTGAAAGCCCCGCGCTCGCGGGGCCGCATATGGTAGACCCGGGTTCTGTCTTCGGGGTTTCGCCCTACCCGGAGACAAGACAGCCGCGTCAGCGGCGGAACCCGGAGTAAGATGGAAATAAAATCGGAGTCCGAGAAGCCTAAGCGTAGCGAAGGCGACGAGGCCGACAGCACGCCCCACTCCTGTTTTTGCGTTAGCAATCTCAGATAAAAACCGTATTATTAAATAACAACGCATAATAAAAAAATGAATAAACAATACTTATGGGGGGATGCTCCCCTGCTGTCGGCCTCAGCAGCTGCGCTGCTTCGGGCTCCGAGATTCCTTTCTACCTCTACCACGGGTTCCGCTGCTGACGCAGCTACACCACGTGGCTACCGGTCCGTCGCCCCGCTATCACGGGGCTCTTGAATTCGGTTCGCTTCGCTCCCGTCTTCGCCATGCGGGCTACGCCGAGGCAGGCGCCATCTGCCCGATAAATTAAAATCGGAGATAATTGCGTAAGCCCCACTAACACCAAAACGGCACGCAGCATGAAAACTGCGTGCCGTTTTGTTAAATGGTTGGTGTGGTTCTTCAGTTGGAGGCGTGGTACTCTTGCAGGGTACGTACCCCGGCCACCTTGTTCATGTTGTGAAGGATGGCGGCGGAGCAAGCCTTGGCAGAAGAAAGGTCTGTAGCGTAAGAGACCTTGTTATTGACGGTTGCGGCGCGGATAGCCACTTCGTCCTCACGGGCATCATGAGAGCCCGGGGTGTTGATAACGAAGACGATATCGCCGTTCTTAATGCGGTCCACAATGTTGGGGCGGCGGCCCTCAAGCACCTTGTAGGCGCGCTCACACTCAATGCCGTTTTGCAGCAGGTAAATCATGGTGCCCTTGGTGGCGCAGATGTCGAAACCTGCGGCGGCGATTTCCTGTGCAATGGGCAGCACGTGCTCTTTGTCGCGGTCGTTGACGGAGATGAACACCAAGCCCTTGTCCGGCAGCGGGTTGAAGGCGGAAATCTGGCTCTTCATGTAGGCCAGGTCGGGGTCGATGTCGATACCCATGACCTCACCGGTGGAGTGCATCTCGGGCCCGAGCACCACGTCAATGCCGGGGAAGCGGTTCCAGGGGAACACGGCTTCTTTGATGGTGTAGTAGGGGGGCACCACCTCTTTGGTGAAGCCGAGATCGGCAAGCTTCATGCCGCTCATCACCTTGGCAGCCAGCTTGGCCAGCGGCACGCCGATGGACTTGGAGACGAAGGGAACCGTGCGAGAGGCGCGGGGGTTCACCTCAATCACATAAAGTTGTTCATCCTTAATGGCGAACTGGCAATTCATGAGGCCCTTCACATTGAGCTTGGCGGCCAATTCTTTGGCGGCGCGCATCATCTCTGCGTGCATGGCATCGCTCACCTTGTTGGGCGGAATCATGCAGGCGGAGTCACCGGAGTGAATACCGGCGGGCTCTACGTGCTGCATAATGGCACCCACCACGCTGGTCTCGCCGTCGGCAATCACGTCTACGTCAATCTCCAACGCGTTCTGCAAGAAGCGGTCTACCAACACGGGACGCTCGGGGGAGGCATCCACAGCCTCGCGCATGTAGGTGCGCAGCTCTGCCTCATCGTACACAATCATCATGGCGCGGCCACCCAGCACGAAGGAGGGGCGAACCAGCACCGGGAACCCGATGCGCTTGGCCACGGCCACGGCCTCCTCCTCATTGGTAGCGGTGCCGGCCTCTGCTTGGCGCAGGCCGATTTCGTCCAACAGGGCGGAGAAGTACTTGCGGTCTTCTGCCAGCTCGATGCTGCGGGGGCTGGTGCCGATGATGGGCACACCGCGCTCTGCAAGGGCTGCTGCCAAGTTCAGCGGGGTTTGGCCGCCGAACTGTACGATAACGCCGCAGGGTTGCTCTACATCGCAAATGTTGAGCACGTCTTCCAGCGTCAGCGGCTCGAAGTACAGCTTGTCGGAGGTGTCGTAGTCTGTAGAAACGGTCTCGGGGTTAGAGTTGACCATGATGGTCTCGTAACCCAACTCTTTGAGGGCGAAGGAGGCATGCACGCAGCAGTAGTCGAACTCAATACCCTGGCCGATGCGGTTGGGGCCACCGCCCAGAATCATAATCTTCTTGCGGTCGCTGATGCGGGCCTCGTTGCGCAGGCCGTAGGTGGAGTAGTAGTAGGGGTTGCGTGCCACGAACTCGCCACCGCAGGTGTCTACCAAGTGGTAGGTGGGCACAATGCCCTTGGCCTTGCGCTCGGCGCGCACGTCGTCCTCGCTGCAACCGCGGGCAAGGGCAATCTGGCGGTCAGAGAAGCCCAGTTTCTTGGCCTCCGGCAGGTCGAGCTCTGCCAGCTTCATGCCGGCCTCGGCAAGCTGTTGCAGTTGGTCGATAAACCAGGGGTCAATCTGCGTGAGGTCGTGTATCTCTTCAGCCGTAAAGCCGTTGACAAATGCAGTCTGAATCCAGAAGATGCGGTCTGCATTGGGCACGGAAAGCTTGGCAGAAATCTCTTGGCGGGTGGGGTTCTTGGGGTCCTTAGCATCAAAGCCGAAGCCCCAGCGGCCGGTCTCCAGAGAGCGCAGTGCCTTTTGCAGGGATTCTTTGAAGGTGGTACCAATGCTCATCACCTCGCCCACGCTCTTCATGGCGGTGGTCAGGCGCTCATCTGCCTTCTTGAACTTCTCGAAGGTGAAGCGGGGCACCTTGCACACCACGTAGTCAATGGTGGGCTCGAACGAGGCGGGGGTGCTGTGCGTGATGTCGTTGAGCAGCTCATCAAGCGTGTAGCCAACGGCCAGCTTGGCAGAGAACTTGGCAATGGGGAAACCCGTAGCCTTGGAGGCCAGTGCCGACGAGCGGCTCACGCGCGGGTTCATCTCAATCACCACTTGGCGGCCTGTGCGCGGGCAGATGGCAAACTGAATGTTGGAGCCACCGCTCTTCACGCCGATTTCGCGGATGATGGCGAAGGAGGCCTCTTTGAGGATGGCGTACTCGCGGGCATTGAGGGTCATGGCCGGTGCCACGGTGATGGAGTCGCCGGTGTGCACGCCCATGGGGTCCAGGTTCTCAATGGAGCAGATGGTAATGCAGTTGTCTTTGCTGTCGCGCATTACCTCCATCTCAATCTCCTTCCAGCCCAGCAGAGACTCTTCGATGAGTACCTCGTGCACGGGGGAGAGGTCGAGACCGCGCATCACAATCTCTTCAAACTCTGTCTTATTGTAGGCAATACCGCCACCCGTGCCACCCAAGGTGAATGCGGGGCGAATAATCATCGGGTAATTGCCGATGACGTTCTTGGCGATATCCCATGCCTCTGTCATGTTGTGGGCCACGCCCGAGGCCGGTACATCCAGCCCGATCTTGATCATGGCGTCCTTGAATCGCTGGCGGTCTTCGCCCTTGTCAATGGCATCGGCATCTGCACCGATGACGCGCACGCCGTATTTCTCAAGAATACCTTGGCGGTGCAGCTCCATCGCAGCGTTAAGTGCCGTCTGGCCACCCAACGTGGGCAAAAGGGCATCCGGTTTCTCGCGAGCGATTATCTTCTCAATGTACTCGGGAGTGAGCGGTTCAATGTAGGTGCGGGGGGCTGTCTCCGGGTCCGTCATGATGGTGGCGGGGTTGGAATTGACAAGCACTACCTCGTAGCCCTCTTCTTTCAATGTTTTACAGGCTTGGGTGCCGGAGTAGTCAAACTCACACCCCTGCCCGATGATAATGGGGCCCGAACCGATGACCAATATCTTCTTGATAGACGTGTCTTTAGGCATGGTACAGTGTAAACTTGCAGATATATGCCATATATCCACCCAAATTGCAAGCCTTATTTACAAAAAAAATGCAATTCAACCGGCGTTTTATTGTTTTAGACGGTAAAAATCAAGCTTTTAAGAAACTTACCCGTCAATTTTTCTTAATCCGCCTCCGCTAAAGCTTCGGCGTGACAAGCCCGTATCCGCTAAAGCTTCGGCGTGGCAAGCCCGCATCTTCCCGTATCTTCCCGCAAGACCGGTCCGGCGCAGGCTCAGCGCGCCTGTCTTTATGCTTTAAACACGCGTGGGCATCATGAGAAACATGAACACTTAATCAGAGTTTAGCGGACAGATGGCTCGCGTAAGCGAGCGGAATTCAGGCGCCCCGGCCAAGGGGCGCAAGAACATAGGCAGGGGCAAGCGAACAATGCGAGCGCTGCCCCTGTTAAAAACAAAAAATAAATGGAGCCCAGGGAACCTGTGGCGACAGCCTGCCACGGCGTAGGGTGTAAGCCCGGAGACGGGAAAGGGTCGCTAAATATTGATACCACGCTTTCTTTCACCCCGTTTCACGGGGCTTTATTATATTCTTTATCCTATACAGGGGCCGCGCTCGCGCTGCTCGCTTGCCCCTGCCTGAGATCTTGCACCCCTCAACGGGGTGCTCAAATTCGGTTCGTTCACATCAAACTCCCCGATAAATTTCCATTTGTGGGGCTACCACATCTACAAACTGTAAACGCGGGGGCATCATGAGAAACATGAACACTTAATCGAAGTTTAGCGGACAGATGGCTCGCGTAAGCGAGCGGAATTTTTGAGCCCCGGCGAGTCAATTATGAAAATGAAAAAGGTGAAATTTTATGCCATACTTCGTGGGAAAGGGTTCATTGCCGCCCTTCCCCACACCCCTTCCTGCTAGGGTGTTGGGCACCTTCGGAGACTTTTGGATTCTTATTATTGTACGTAACCTTTTTCTTTAAGCCACTTTTTGGTTTCGCCATTAAGCCAGATCAATAATTTGCGCA
>JAZNGY010000234.1:0-13186 GCA_045576695.1 Akkermansia sp. | reverse complement strand
TTATTTCATCGCTTCCACAAGGGGGAAGGACTCATTGCCGTCCTTCCCCCTATCCCCCCATCCTGCTAGGGCAGTTTGGGCTCCTATGGAGACTTTTGGGGAGGGGCTTTCGGTGTCGCATTTGATTTTACAACTTGCAGACAAAGTGTACAGTACTTGTTCATGGTTGACAATGCGCGTGGCGCGTGTATAATACACGCCGCAAACATTATTTTACAATTATGCCGAACATGAAATTCCAACCGCTGCCGGGATTCCGCGACTTTGCTCCGCAGGAATACGCCTTCCGTGCTTACCTCTTCAACACATGGCGGAAGGTGGCGCATCGCTACGGGTTTGTGGAGTGGGAAGCCCCCACTGTTGAGGCAACGGATTTGTACCTCAAGAAGTCCGGTGGCGAGCTGCCCACCCAGCTCTTCCGCTTTAAGGACCAAGGAGAGCGCGATATTACCTTGCGCCCCGAGCTTACCGCTTCTCTCGGCCGTATTGCCGCCTCATACCAGATGGAGTATGCCAAGCCTCTCAAGTGGTTTGAAATCGGTTCCTGCTTCCGTTACGAGAAGCCGCAGAAGGGCCGCTTGCGCGAGTTCGTGCAGTTCAATGCAGATATTTTGGGCGACGCCGGCGAGGGCTCGGATGCTGAGTTGATAGCCTTGGCTATTGACTGCATGCGCGAGTTCGGTTTCACGGCAGATGATTTCGTGGTGCGTATCAGCGACCGCGATGTGTGGATTTCTTATGCCCTGCAACACGGTGTTGCAGAGGACAAGGTGGCAGATTTCCTCTCTGTTATTGATAAGTTTGAGCGCGATCGCCCCGAGGTGAGCCAGCAGAAGCTGGATGCCTTCGGTATGAAGCGTGAGGATTTGGAAGCCTTCATTAAAAACCCGCCTGCCGGTTGCTCCCCTCGCTATGACGCCGTGTACGCCGAGCTGCAGGCCCGCGGCTTGGCAGACTATGTGAAGCTTGACCTCTACGTGGTGCGTGGTTTGGCTTACTACACCGGTTTGGTGTTTGAGATTTTCGACAAAGGTCACAGCCTGCGTGCCGTGGCCGGTGGTGGCCGCTACAATGGTTTGGTTGCCACGCTTTCTGACGGGGCGGCAGACATGCCTGCTACGGGCTTTGCCATGGGCGATGCCGTAATTGCTCACTTGATAGATGCATGCCCCGCTGCCCGCGCTCTGAGAGATGCCGCCCTCAAGCCCGATGTGTGCGATGTGTGCATGGTGCTTGCCGCACCCGAGATGCGCATGCAGATGCTCTCCCTTGCCTCCACCCTGCGCGATGCCGGCTTGCGTGTAGATTTGCCGCTGGCGCCTGCCAAGATGAATAATCAGCTGAAGCGCGCCGACAAAATCGGTGCCACGTACGCGCTCATCGTGGGTAGCGAGTTCCCCGAGGTGGAGCTTAAGACCATGGCCACTCGTGAGTCTGTGCGCACGGATTTGGAAGGCCTCATGAACGAGCTGCTGCCGGATTTGGATTAAAGCTTCAGATTTAATAAAAAACGGGCTGCAAGGTTTATGCTTTGCAGCCCGTTTGAGTTAGCTTAAAAAATCATCAAGTGCCGCCATTTTTGCGGCGGCGGCCTTGCGGCCTATTTCGTACGCCACGCGCAATTTGTCGGGGCTTTTTTCCACTCGGCTGACGGGCAGGGGACTATCCGGCCTCAGTACAAAAATTTTGCCCTCGGCCTCTTGCGCATCAATATAGTCCATGGTAGCATTGTAGACCTCGTGCCGTTGGGCCATGGCGGCTACCAAATGCGGGTATTTGCGGTACATGAGCTTGATAAGAAGCATGGCACTGCTCTTTTTCTTGCGGTAGCCTTTGGGCTGGGTAAGAATAAGCACATTGCGGTTATACCCCAGTGTTTCAAAGTATTGTAACGGTATGGGGTCGCTGATGCCGCCATCCAGCATCTTAACCCCGTCAATTTCTACCATGTGAGATACCAGCGGCATGGAGGCCGAGGCTCGTATCCGGTCAAAACCGTGGTCCTCCCACCCTCCATACGGGTGATATATCGGCTTACCCGTCTCCACATTTGTGCTTACCACGTAGAATTCCATGGGGTTTTTGCCGTAACTGTCAAAGTCAAACGGGTCGTATTGCGTGGGTACCACGCGGTAGCAAAAATCGGTGTTATAGATATCGCCGCTTTTCAGCAAGCTCCACAGCCCGCAATATCGCTTGTCGTTGCAAAATTTTGTGTTGTACCGTATCACGCGCCCAATTTGCCCGGATTTGTAATTGACGCCGAAGGCGGCCCCGGCCGATACGCCGATGGCTCCGTCAAACTTCACCCCCTTTTCCATCATCACATCCATGGCTCCGGCTGTAAACATGCCACGCATCGCCCCGCCTTCTAATACTAAGCCTTTTTTTATTTCTGCCATTTTTGTTATAATACGCGCCGCATTATGCCATATAGTTTCTAATTTGCAAGTTTTTTTGTTTGTTTTGAAAGAACGTATTTGCTACAATGCGGGGTATGAAACTCTGTCTATCCATTCTCATGTTTGTTTTGTGTTGTTGCTCCGAACTTTGGGGGATTTGCTTGCCCGAGGAACGTGAGAGCGTACACAAGATGATGCAGGAAGCGGCGAAACCCTACGAGGTATACTTCAGCGAATTGTGTGCAAGAAATTACATCAGTATTCCGCGTGAAACGACCGGTGTTTTTACTTTGAGTGAAAGCCCCGGCGAGTTTGAGCAGTTGGATTATGCCGAGTATCATGTGAACCGCTCTGCAGCTTTGCACGATATCCTGATTGCTGAAACCTCCATAGAACAAAAGGCTGCCGATTATGCGGCCTTGTTGGTGCACAAGCCTGAATTGGCTGAGGAATGGTTGGAAATCGTCTTGTTGCAGTATTATCTTTGTGATAAACGTACGGGAGATTGGAATGCGCCCATTCCTTATACTCGCCAAGAATTGTTGAGCATGGTAGAGCATGTTTTCCGCACGCCCGGCATCAATTGGGATGCCCTCGGGTACAATAAGCGTACGTCTGCCGGTGTTTTATTCCGTTTCGTGATGGCAGCGCCCGAGTGTGAACCCATTGCAGATTTGTTCTGCCGCTATGCGTCATTTGACGAGATTGTTTATTTATATGATGAGCCTGCGATAGCCCTTGCCGCTATGGCGGATTGCGCTGAATCTGTGCGCCTTTTATTGGCACGCGGGCGCGTGACCCCGGAACTTGCCGCTTATTGCGTACGCCGCATGCAATATTCCCACGGCTGCATGCAAACGGCCCAAAATATAGCATCCGACTATTGCCGTGATTTTTATTACAGCCATGACGTCGATAGCAGAGGCCGCTTGCGGATGCGGGATACGGAAAATATGCGCCCCAAAAACCATGGAGCAGAGATAGTGCAACAGTTCCTCCCTTTGATAACGGCCGATGCGTGTGAAACCGAGGCTGCACCACCGCCTGTGTGGGAAGGTGATTTTGTGGTGCAAGAGGCTTACGCCGGCATGCAGCAGCTGTGCCCGCGATTACTGGCTCCCTTTGTTTGCCGAAAAAAGCAGGAATCTGCTGAAGACTCCGCCACTTCATGGCGAAATCAAGATGATACCGAAGAATCGCCATCTTATGAGCACCTTACCAACCCTACTGAGGCCGAGGTGGAGCAAGCGGTAGCGGATATGGAGTCTTTTTTGCGAGCAGAAGCTGTTACATCCATTTATCATCCGGAGCCCGATGAGGTGAAACAACGCATGTTTGAGTCTGCGTACATGCTTTATTGTTATATAGATAAGCATGGGGAGATGCCGGCTTGTGTGCAAGAAGATTCTGCCGTTTTCCGGCTTTTGCGAGATTGTGATTCTTTGTGCTATTTATTCGGCGAATCGGCTGAGACAGCATACGCACCCGAGGATGAGGAAGAAGAAATTATCTTAGCTGAAGAGGCATATGATTTTGCACAAGACGCTTGCAATGACATGACATATTATTGTCATGAAAAATGGTTTGAGTTGATTCAGCAACAAACCAGGTGTGTAGACATAGCTCTCTCTTTGCCGCTACAGGGTAATGAAAAGGAAGTGCACATTGTGGTGTCTGCCGCTGAGCCTAAAAAGGTGTTAGCGGTGAACTATGTGCGCGAGGGGCAGGGGGACACACCCCGCAACCCGGTGTTGCGCTTTGTGCAATATGTGCCCATAGGTGGTAAGGCTACCGTTACAATAGATGCGGCGCATACGGCCCCTGTCATTCTTTGTGATGACTCTTTCTTCAGCGGGGAAGAAGGTGTGTCCCCTTGCCCCGAGTTCGTCGACCATTTGGGCAAACATGTGCGATGCGTCGATTATCAACCCTATTATGCCAATCGTGACAAGGACGATATCTATTATGACGGCACCTTTACGCCCGATGGCTCATTTGCGGAGGCATTAGCCCCGAAGCCGGTGTTGGCAAAACCGCTTCGTATACAAGTGGAACTTGTTCCCTGACTTGTGTCAATGCGGGGCGATTTGGCTTGACAATTCGGCCTCGCCCCGCTAGAATCCCTGCGTCTTATTATGATTCTTCCCATCACACAATACGGCAATTCGGTTCTTCGGGCAAAATGCGCCCCGGTAGAACAAGTGGATGAAGCACTCAAAGAGCTTGTTGCCAACATGATTGAGACAATGCACGATGCCAACGGCATTGGCTTGGCTGCCCCGCAGGTGGGCATCAATATTCAATTGGTGGTTATTGATATCCCCGAGGATGAGGAAGAAGAGGAAGAGCCTGAAATGGCTACCGTGAATGGTGTGCTTAAGCCCATTCGTGATATCATGCCTCTGGTATTCATCAACCCCACCATCGAGCCGTATGGTAAGCAATATCTCTTTACGGAGGGTTGTTTGAGCGTTCGCAATATACGTGCCAATGTGGCTCGCCCCGAGTTTGTGAAAGCCTCCCTCCCGCAGCTTGATGGCTCTGTGTTGGAAATTGATTGCGGCGGTCTCTTGGCCCGCTGCTTGCAGCACGAGTGTGACCACCTCAACGGTTTCCTCTTTGTTGACCGCGTATCCTCTGCTGCTAAATTGACGCTTTCCAAAAAACTTAAAAGATTGGCTCAGGGATACTGATTTCTCCCTGCAACTTTGCTTTTCTACTCGGGCGCATTCGTGCGCCCGTTTGTTTTACTGTGGTGTAAAAATTATCCCCCGCATGTTAATTATTCACTATTACTAATAATTTTTCTGGACAAATAGCTTTCTATATATTACAATACGCGCATGGAATCTCTCCAAATGCAACCACACGATATATTTATGAAGCTGCTGAATATCACGGACGATATTCGCCGCGACAGTTTTAAGCAGACTCCTGCCATTCATCAGAAAAAGATGCTTGGCCTTACGCTTCGCCAAGGCTCCGCTATCGGTCAAATCCGTATTCTGACCAAGGAGAAGCCCGAGGGTATTGCTCTCAAAACACTTGCTGCCCATTTGAATATGACGGTGCCCGCCACATCTTTGTTGGTGGAAACCATGGTGACTAAGGGCTTTTTTGAGCGCAACCCCAACCCTGAGGACCGCCGTGCCATTTGCATTCGCCTCTCTGAAAAGGGCTTGGCTCTTTGCCACGATGTGAATGCCCGTATGGAGTCTGAGCTTGATCGCCTTTCCGTTCACGTTACAGAGGAAGAATTAGCTGCGCTGGACTCCATCGCCTCCAAAATGGCCCGTCTGTACTACGACGGTAAGTAAAAATCGGGATAGTCAGAAAATTTTCCTACACATTTTCTTGACTATACTCGAACTTTCGTGTAGTATCATTATCAAACAGAGGGTAGCGGCAATGGCGTCGCTGCATGTTGAGAACCTTTTTCACCACTGATATGTCTGAAAAACTTAATTTATTGGCACTTGTGCGTCGCCACTTGCTGAGCCGCAATGAGGATTACCAATGGGTAACCATGGGGCCGCAGGCAGAAAAAATCGGTTTGGCTTATTTGCCTATCGATGCTACAGGGCTGCCCTGCACATTCATGTTCACAGAGTTGCAAGAGCCGTGCAGCCTTGTGTTTGATGTGCATTTCTGCACACGCGTAGCGCCCGAGAATCGTCAAGAACTCGGCTTGCTTTTGCTTACGCTCAACGCAAACCTGCCGGAGGGTCAGTTGCTGCTTGACAGTGACGGCGGTTATGTGTACTACCGTCTTAAGTATGTGCCTGCTGCCGGTGCTGTGTCTGAGGAGGAGGTGCTGAGCCGCATTGCCCACATGGAGAAAGTAGGCATCGGTATCACTTCCACGTACGCTCGCATCATTTCTCAAGAGTTTCCTTTACTGTAACTTCTAAACCCTAACACAATTATGTCACTTGATAAACCGTTAGCAGGAAAGGTCGGCATCGTCACAGGTGTCGCCAATAAGCGCAGTATTGCATTCGGCATTGCCAAAGCTTGGCATGAGGCCGGTGCCAAACTCATTTTCAATTATCAGGGCGAGCGCCTCAAAGATGGCGTTATCAAGCTCGTTAAGGAATCTTTCGGCGAGGATACACCCGTTTGCGAGTTGGATGTTTCCAGTGATGAATCCATTGCCTCATTCTTCAGCTTTGTAGCAGAGCACACCGACCGCGTTGATATGTTGTTGCATGCCATTGCCTTTGCTCCCAAAGCTCCCGGTACTCTGGAGGGGCACTTCTCCGACATCCCCCGCGATGCTTGGAATCTCTCCTTGCAGATTTCTGCTTATTCTCTTATTGCTCTGTCTCGCGCCGTTGCTCCCATGATGACCAATGGTGGTTCTATCACCGCGCTTTCTTACTACGCCAGCCAGAAGGTAGTACCCAACTACAACCTGATGGCCGTTTCTAAGGCTGCGCTCGAGACCAGTGCTAAGTACCTTGCCTTCGACCTCGGTCGTCGTGAGGCTCCCATCCGTGTAAACTGCATCTCCGCAGGCCCCGTGCAAACTCTTGCTGCCCGTGGCGTGTCCGGTTTCACCGGCATGTTCAAGGTGTACGAGGAGAAGAGCCCGCTGCAGCGCTCTTGCACGCTGGAAGAGCTGGGTGCCACTGCCACCTTCTTGGCCAGCGATGGTGCTGCCAGCATTACAGGCCAGGTCATTTATGTGGACGGCGGTTACGAAATCGTCGGCATGTAAATAAAACAAGGCTCCTTTTCATACGCCCCGGCAGTTTCTGCCGGGGCCTTTTGCATGGTGTGGCAGAGTGAGCGTCAAGCCCGGAGAAAGTGCATCTCTTAAATACGCGTTTTTGCTTGAATTATCAACGATTATATATATATTGCTTGTATGAATAAGCTTGTAAGAGACCTTTGCCTGCGGTGGTATCTTTACGGATAAAACATTTTCGTTCAGATATGGATATGTGGAGGTTCGCGCGCGCTTCGATTGTGCAGATGGCGTATGGCCTGCCATTTGGATGTTACCTAAGAGCGGCGGTTGGCCCAATGGTGGTGAAATAGACATCATGGAACACCTCAACCATCAAAAAAAGTGTGGCAACAATCCCGCTCAACTGAAAGCCAAAAGAATCGTAATCTCGGTAGATGAAAAAAAGCTGTGCTTATTCGGCACAGCTTTTTCATTAAATTACTTTATAGATAGATTATCTTCTGCGGCGGAAAAGCCCACCCAAGAAACTACCGCCGCTCATGGGGCCTTTTTTCTTGGCTGCTTGAGGCATCTCGGGCATACCGGCACCGGGGCCGAACATGGAGGAGAGGTCGGGCATGTTGCCGGATTTCATCATCTCATTGATATCGGGCATGCCGTCTGCGCCTTGCGGGGGCATGGGCATGTTGGCAGGCATACCGCCTTGCATACCCCCCATGGCCTTCATGAGCCCGCCCATTTTTCCTTTGCCGCCCATCATTTCCTTCATGTCTTTGAAGTTCTTAATGAAACGGTTTACCTCAATCTCTGATACGCCCGAGCCCTTGGCTATGCGGCGGCGGCGAGAGGGGATGAGCAACTTATAGTTAGCGCGCTCTGCCGGGGTCATGGAAAGCACAATGGCCTCCATGCGCTTAAGCTTCTTGGGGTCAAGCGCACCTTCAGGCAGTTGCTTGCTCAGCTTGTTGAAACCGGGTATGAGCTTAAGAAGCCCCTCCAACGGACCGAGTTTTTGCATCATGCGCATCTGACCGAGGAAGTCGTTGAAGTTGAACTCGCCACTCATCATGCGGTTCATGGACTTCATGGCGGATTCCTGATCCAACTTTTCTGCTGCTTTTTCAACAAGACCTACGATATCGCCCATGCCGAGAATGCGGTCGGCCATGCGTACCGGCACAAAGTGCCCGAATTGATCCAGCTTTTCGCCCTCGCCCACAAACTTAATCGGCTTGCCGGTAACGGCGCGCATGGAGAGAGCCGCACCACCGCGGGCGTCGCCGTCCAACTTGGTAAGGATGATACCGGTGAGCCCCACGGCTTTATCGAAAGTCTGGGCTACGCGCACGGCTTGCTGACCCGTAGCGGCATCTGCCACTAACAAGGCCTCTTGCGGTTGCAGGTACTTAGCAAGTTTTTTCAGTTCTGCAACCAAATCTTCGTCCACCTCCTGACGGCCGGCGGTATCAAAGATGATAACATCGTGCTCTTGCGAATCTGCCCAACGCAGAGCATCTTTTGCTACACGTACAACATCTTTCTCAGTTGGGGAAGGTGTGTATACCGGCACCTCAATTTGTTTAGCCAGAGTTGCCAATTGGTCGATAGCTGCCGGGCGAATCAAGTCACATGCCACCAACAGAGGCTTGCGCCCCTCTTGCTTGAGCTTGCGTGCCAATTTTGCACTGGTCGTGGTTTTACCTGCACCATTGAGACCCACCACCAAAATGCGAGCAAGTGCGGTAAGGTTTAAGTCTTCTTCCTCTCCACCCAAGAGGTTTGCCAGCTCATCGCGGAAAATCTTAACAATTTGTTCACCTGGCTTTACGGTCTTGAGTACCTTTTCGCCCATGGCCTGCGCCTTTACCGTTGCTATGAATTCTCGTGCAACGCTGTACTCCACATCAGCATCCAGCAGTGCCATGCGTATGTCGCGCATGGCTTCCGTAATATTGGACTCCGATATCTTGCTCAGACCTCGCAGTTTACGAAAAGCATCATCCAGTTTGTCGGAAAGCAGTGAGAACATGCAAGGTAAACTAGCAGAAAATACGCTGTGTGTCAAGCTCTCCCAGCGCCAGTATGTTACGTTTTAATGGCGCTATCTTGATTTTTGCTTGCATTCTGAGAAAAAAAACTATATTATTCTTGCGTAATCCAATCATAATACATCATGAAAATTCTTATTACCGGCGGCGCCGGCTTTATCGGCTCTCACATCGCTGAGCATTATCAGGGTGTGGCAGAGGAAATTCGCGTTCTCGACAATCTGCGTACAGGCTACAAAAAGAACTTGGATGGCCTTAATGTAACCTTTATTGAAGGCTCTATTACAGACCGCGAGCTTGTAGCCAAGGCTGTAGAGGGTGTGGACTACATTTTCCACATGGCTGCATTGGTTTCCGTCCCCGAGTCCATGAGCAAGATTCGTGAGTGCTTGGATTTGAATGTTAATGGTTTGCTTGTTGTGCTTGAAGAAGCCTCCAAGGCCGGTTGCAAGAAGGTGGTGCTTGCCTCTTCTGCCGCCATTTACGGTGACAACCCCGTAGTGCCCAAGGTAGAGACCATGTACCCCGAGCCCAAGAGCCCCTATGGTATCACTAAGCTTGATGGTGAGTATTACATGGACATGTTCCGCACCACCGGTCAAATCAATACCGGTTGCTGCCGTTTCTTCAACGTGTTCGGCCCGCGTCAGGACCCCAAGGGTGCCTATGCCGCAGCAGTACCCATTTTCATGGAAAAGGCCCTCAAGGGCGAGGATATCACCGTGTTCGGTGATGGTGAGCAGACTCGCGACTTCATTTATGTGAAGGATATCGTAGGTGCTTTGGCCTACGTTGCCGAGCATCCTGAGGTAACAGGTGTTAACAACGTGGGTTACGGTGGACAGATCACCATCAATGACTTGGCTGAGATTATCATCAAGGCTGCAGGTTCTACCTCTAAGGTGGTACACCTGCCTGAGCGCCCCGGCGACGTGAAGCACTCTCGCGCTTGTGCAGATAAGCTCCGTGGTGCAGGTTGGGAGCCCAAGTACACCCTTGAGGAAGGTCTCAAGACCACCCTTGAGTACTTCAAGAGCGTTACCAAGTAATTTAATTTGAATCATTTCGCGCCGCAAAGCCTTATGTCTCGGTTTTGCGGCGCGCTTTTTGTATATGTGTTGGGATGATGAAAGACCGCGAATGAGCGTGGCGGCTCTAGGCAAACTTGCTGCAGAGCGCCTCGCTTCTATGCGAGAAGCGGGGGAAGACCTGCATCCCGTGGTCAATACTACGCGAAAGCTGGCCTCTCAATTTTGGGGCGCGGCTTGGATGACGCACCTGGCACAATGCGAGGCAGGGGGGCTGTGTTTGGCACCCGGTCGCTCACTTCTGCGCCATGGGTGCGTATTGGATTTGCGGTTGTCTCACGGTTGCATACGTGCTTTGGTGAGTGCGGATGAGCTGTACGAAGTTCATCTCACCATTGCCCCTTTTGATGCAGAGCGTTTACAAGAATTGAAATCTGCCTGTGCCGGGCGTATTGATTCTTTGGTTTCGCTGATGGAGGGTAAAATAGACGCTGCCGTGTTGAAAATACTGTGCGACCCCGAAATCGGTTTATTACCCAACCCCGCTGAATGGCGTATGCGTTGCACATGCCCCGATTGGTGCGAGCCGTGCCCACATGCAGCCGCTGCTATTTATGCCGCAGGGTGTTTGATAGATGCCGACCCCTCTTTATTGTTTACCTTGCGCTGCATAGACCCGGCAGTGCTGATGTCTGCAAGCGCACCGCTTACAGATGCCGCAGATTATGATATAACTGCGCTGAGTGCTACCTTCGGGGTGGATTTTGATGAGCTGTGATGCTCTCAAAGTTCAATAAAATGTTTATCCTAGTATGGAGGATACATTTTTGGCTTTACACCGCGGGGGCGATTCGTTAGAATGCAGATAGATATGAAATTCTGTCACACTTTATTGTTTTCTGCCGTAGTGGCTGCTCCTCTTGCCGTAGAGACCGCTTCTGCGCGTACTTTGGTACAGCTTTATAAGGATTTGGCCGCTGTTCCTCAAGAGGTGGGTGCCGATGCCAATCGCCGTGCGGGCACATACCCGGCGCTTGCTGTAATGCCGGCAGACGTTGAAGCTTGTCTGGTTGTTTCGGATATCAATAGCATCAGCCTTCCTTTCTCTAAAATAGCAAGCGGTAAAGGCTTGGATAGACCGAAGGTGAAAGACCATTTGGAAACGGTAGCTTTTGCCATCGGCAAGGGTAATGCAGATGACTTGGCTGCATTTATGCCCATTTATAAGTATCTTGTCGGCCGTGTTGATTATCCTGCTCAGGCAGAAGCATGGGTTGAAGATGCCAAGGCAGAATACGCTTCCATTATTAAAGCCCAGGTTTCAACCTTGGCTCGCAAAGAGGCGTTAGATGCTGTAAATAAACTGAAATCAATGCGCTTGCACCCCGTCTACATGGCTATCACGGCAGATGTGCCTGCGCATCGTTTCTTGATGGATGTGGCAGATGATTACATCAGCGCTTACCAGAAACAATATGGTGGTTCTCGAGTAGAGGAGAATGGCTGCAAAGGTGTTAAGATTCCGTTTACTGCCCTTTTTGATATGCCTGAGGGCGATGCCACGGTTGAGACTGCGGTTCGCAGAGAAATTTCTTCTCGCTCCCTGTATGTCATGTTCAAACAACAGGGTGGCACATTGGCGGTGATCCTTTGCGAGGACCCGAAAGAAATCAATGTTGCCGCAAGCCCGGAGCAGTCCGTGCTGTCTACCGATGCGTTGAAACCCTACGATAATTATTTGCTTTCCGGCGTTAAAACTGCCGCATACGTGAACCCCAAGCTGCTTAACTCTGTGGCTGCATACAGCGTGTATGATATGAATCATCTTGCGCAGTTCGCGTCAGATACGTTCCGCGCCATGGGCAAGGAAGACGACTCGAACGTAGCCGCATACAGCGCCGCTGCCTCTGCAGTGAAACCCGTGCTTAACTATTGTTCTTCATATGTGCGGGCAGATGCGGATAAACCTTTCCGCTTCTGCGTATGGCCGCAGGATGATGGTACACACGTTAAGGTGTCATTTGATGCTTACGGTTCTTCGTTTAAACCCGGTAACATTCGTTTGGCTCGCGTTGCCGCCAGTGATAAAGTGCTCTTCTATGCAGAGTCTACCGAAGAGGTAACGGAGAATCCTCGCAAGACCATCGATGTGATTGAACCCGCTATTCAATTAGTTGCCGGCTATATCACCACGCTTGAATCGCAGGATGGTGGCGAGCAGTTGCTGAAGTTCATGCCTCGCATAAAGACCTTTATGCGCAACTTGCGCGCTGCGGACAGTGCTCTTGGCGATGTGCCGGCTGTCGTGGTCATGCCGCTGAAAGATGGCTCTATGGCTATGTCATATTTCAACTCTGTTAAGGACCGCGCCGCGCTTGGCAAGGCTGGTGATGAGTTGGTAACTTGCGTAGGCCGTATGCTGGGTGGTAAGGCTGATTCCCTTCGCAAGAAGGTAAAGAGCAAGACCGGCAAGAGTGTTGTTTCTCACACGGCTGATATGTCTGATTTCAAACCGGGCTTGGAGCTTAACTCCACCATTTCTTCTAAGAATAACACATTTGCATTCGGTAACTCTGCCGCTCTTAATGCACAGATGATTAAGTATGGTGTTGGTAAAATCAATTTTACCGGTGCCGTGTATACCATTCGTCCCGCGGCCTTGAGCATTGCCACAAGTGCAGCCCCCGGTGCATCCATTGTTTCATCCGCATTGCAGGAGGTAAGTGCCGTTCATGTGAGCAATACCATTAAGAATGATGAGCGCACTCTTCATATCTTGTTGGCTGTTCCCGGCGAATCTGATGATGAAGAATAATGCCCCTCATTTCTTCCATATCCTCATCAAAAAAACAGCCGCTTGTATGAGCGGCTGTTTTTTTTGGTACGACCGACGCGATATGCGCACTGCGGTGAAAGTCCGCGCGGAGCCGCGATGATGCGGAATCCCAGACCTGAAGAACAACTGCGGGGAGGTAACGAACCGTGGAAAAGGAAGTTCGAGGGGAAATCCCGACT
>JAZNGY010000233.1:0-1934 GCA_045576695.1 Akkermansia sp. | reverse complement strand
TCTCAAGGCAATTTTTACGAATGGCTATGCTTAAATTTTTAGGTTGATGAATCAGAGTTTGAATGTACGAATGACGATATACGAGGTACGAAGTTCAGAGTCAGGCGCCTGCGGCGCAGTGTTGCAAAGCCGCGCATGAGTGGCAGCTGTCATGACGGCTGTATGCCTAACTATTACTTCGTATTTTGAATCTCGTAACTCGTACATCAAATTGTATTTATCGGGCAGATGGCTCGCGTTAGCGAGCGGAATTTTTGAGCCCCGGTGAGGGGCGAAAAGAATCTTAGCCGGAGCGTGCAGTGAGCCCGCGACAGCGGGCGAACGGAACCTCCGGTTCAGATAGATAAAAAATAGGAGCCCCGTTGAAAACGGCGGCGACAGAAAAGCGAGGCTTTATGTTTCTCGTACCGTCAACATATTGAACTGCAATATCATTTCATAAAATCAATAACGGAATAATTCACCCGCTTTTTCCTTTTGCTACGGCTATTCTGTCACCGCCGTTTTCAACGGGGTTCCATTCAACTTGTATCACTACCGGAGGTTCCGCTCGCCCGCCATTGCGGGCTCACTGCACGCTCCGGCTAAGCATCTTATCGCCCCTAACCGGGGCTCTGGAATTCGCCTTGCTATCGCTCGTACTAAACAGCCCCACAAATTCCCATTGGTCGGGGTGTTGCAACTATCAACTGTGTAACATGGCCAATATAAAAATGGTCGAGTTAATATTGCAATCTGCATTTTTAAGCCCTTTTAAATAGGTTACATACGAGCTCGATACCCCGTTTAATTTTTTGTTTTAATCTGGTTATTATATATTGGCACCTGCTGCCCCTGACATGAAAATGATTCAGCATTAATTTATTCCATGCACGAACATTACCAAGCCAAAATGCAGGATTGCTTTGTTTATCTCTTCCGTTTTTATGAGCATCATCAAAACTTATCTCCGTAACAGTGTAATGTTCTGCTTTAACGGTATACTCTGTTTTGAGAAATTTCTGATAAGGTATATCATTGACATTTACGATATAAAAGTAACAATTAGGGAACAATGATAGCATTGAATTTGCAAAATCAATAAGTTCTTCTTTTTCTACCTTACGGTTCATGATAATACCTACGCTGCGACTTTGCGAAATTTGTTTAGTGGTGTTTTTGGCTCGTCTTACCATTTTTTCGTAAAAGGCCGGCAATTGGTCTTCTAATGGTTGATTATGATGAAAATCATGCATGGAGATCATACCGGTATCGGTATCGCACACCCATTTGTTAACTTCGTCATATTTTGCATGTTGAAACATTAATTTACCCTCTGTGCTTAATATTTCAACAAAATGCTTTAAAGAGTACTTCATCATCCAATCACAAGGAGAGGAGAATTTTCTTAAACATAGTTTTTGAGCATAGTGCGCAGGCCTGCATGCTCCACCGCAAGATATCACAAAATCAACTTTCATTCCCATATATGTCAAGAGTGTATACCGCATTTTGAAAGCTGTTGCAAGCAAAAAAAATCTACGTTTCCGGGGTATGGGGCTGTTTCAGATTTGCCGGTGTTGATATACGGAACGGAATCGATTTATTGAGTTTAAGTTGTTGAAAGTCGGGTGATGAAGGCTCGGTGTTATATAAAATGCATTTAAATGGCATTTAGAAAGTCATCTTAGTGCCGGATGCGGACGGTCTGCTACAAATGGCCTATCGACTTGCTTCAGTAAATTCGGGGCCTTGTAAATGATAATTTATCGGGCAGATGGCGCATGCCTCGGCGAAGCCCGCAGGGCGAAGACGGGAGCGTAGCGAACCAAATTTAAGAGCCCCGTGATAGCGGGGCGACGGACCAGTAGCCACGTGGTGTAGCTGCGTAAGCAGCGGAACCCGTGGTAGTGGTAGAAAAGAATCTCGGAGCCCGAAGCAGCGCAGCTGCTGAG
>JAZNGY010000232.1:0-6188 GCA_045576695.1 Akkermansia sp. | reverse complement strand
ATAATACGGTTTTATCTGAGCTTACTAACGCAAAAACAGGAGCGGGGCGTGCTGTCGGCCTCGACGCCTTCGCTACGCTTAGGCTTCTCGGACTCCGATTTTATTTTCATCTTACCCCGGGTTCCGCCGCTGACGCGGCTGTACCCGGGGCTACCATATGCCGCCCCTCGCCGGGGCTCAAAAATTCCGCTCGCTTACGCGAGCATCTGCTCGACAAACTCCGATTTATCAACCGAAACGTTTAACAGAGCAATCTCAAAACAAGGCAAAATTGCCGGAGCAGATACTACGGCAATAAATGGGCGGGAAGCCCGCTTTGCGGGTAAATATGGCGGACATGGGGTGAATTTTTCAAATAAGGAGCAAGCTGTTGCTCCATTTTCCGTATCACATCATATCGCTTATCACTGAAATACACGGAACCCACCTTCGGCCAGAGTGCGGCAGGGACTGCTGCAGGGGTAGCGTACGTGGTGTCCTCAATCCGGCAAGATAAATCGGGGTCTACGGTGAGCATCAGCCCCTTAATGGCGGCGGCTGCATCTCGTCTTTCCGGAAACAGGCTGCGGTAGGGAAAGGTTTCTTGTGGAGAAAAGATATCTTCTGCCGTGCTGATACGAAAACGCACATCACGCGACAATTCGCGTTTGTGTTCAAAGTAATGATACTCTGCATCGCTACCGAGATAATCAACCCCGCGACTCATGGTATCGGGCAAGTTCAAGTAATCTCGGGCTTCGTCCCGGGAAAGCGTTCCCATATTTTGCCGGCACGAACAGAGCAGCCCCATAGCCCCAACCATCAGACAAATGGAAGGGATAGCAATCATTTTGTAAAACACAGGCTTCATCTTCATTGTATCATAATAATACCTCAAAAATTTATTTAATCTACCAATAAATAGGGCTCCGTGAGCATTTCGTTGTTTTGTTGCTGAGTTACTTCACCTATGACAGAGGCGGGTATAGTAACGGCGTAAATAGCGGTGTTACTAACAACAACAAAAGGGATTTCCACGGCCCAAGATACCCAGTACAGTGGTCTCAGCGCATAATACAGGGGTGAACAGCGCTCCGTGCTGTAAATCATATTGACGAGACATCCATTCCACCCCAAGACAGATAAATATTCGCGGTCGGGATTGGGCTTGCAACGTACGGCGTTGGTAAAATCAAATTGCTCAAGGGGAATCATGCGTGGCGTGCTTTCGGATGGGAGCTCGACTTCCATTTGCAGCAAAAAGTTTACACCATGTGGCGTCATCAACACCATGTACGGTTCTGAAGGTGTGGCTTCAAGCAGCTCGGGCGTGCATTTATTGAATGTAAAGAGCGATGTGTCCGAAGCAGAAAGTTTATACCAAGTGAACAGCCACGACTCCTCGGGTATGAATTTTAAATCACACTTCACGTAATAATTATCCCCGAGGCGATATATCTCAACCTCATGAGGAGATTGATACTGGCCGTCGAGTCTGGAGACCTCGCGCCCTATCGCGTTAACTACTATCGGCAAATCTGAACACAGACAGCCACTCAGCCCCACCATACACAGGGCTGCAACCAACAAGCATAAGAGAGAACGGCATTTCTTATTCATAGCGTTACGTTTATCGGGTACGAACAAATCAATCCAAAGCTTCCTCTACCAATATATAGGGAGCCGCAAGAATAGCGCATGCAGATGAGATAATCGCCGTTGGCACATCTACCGCAACAAAGGCAACAGCGGCAAGTGGGTAGGCATACACGGCATGCGCTGTGGTCTCGGTTTTCTTATCGCAGATGCGATGGTACCTCTTGGTATTGTACGATACTGTCATGCCGGAGGGCTCCCCCGGTAAACCGTTGGTCCATTCGGCATCCGGTTTCAACATGTAGTATTCACCCTCATCATCGGGGTCGAGCACGACTTCGTGATAACGATTTCCCTTCTCTGAGCCCGGGATCCGGACATATTCGCCACCTTGGGATTGCAGGTTATCCATAACCCAATTGCTTCTATATTCAAAATCTGCACTTACGCCACGAATATAGCGGCGATCCCCGACGCGGTACACTTCTTCGGGATTTGTAATTTCAATGGCGGAGCGCACCTGCCCCATATCAATGAAGCGACCGCAAAAATTGGTACAGCTCGAGCCGACAGCAGCCACCAGGCAGCAAGCTGTAGTGGTAATAATTTTACGAAACGGGAGCATGGGCGTTTTATTAGAAGAGTTCATCTCAGCATCTGACAAAAGGAGTTACCATCCATTCCAAAAGTTTTACGGTTGGATAAACAACCACGATTTCGGGAATATCTATGGCGATACAGGCAGCATTGCCAACGGTATCTAACGCGCAGGCAGGCACCAAAAGCAGTTTTTGGGATAAGGTGCGCGTTCCCTCTTGCTCCGGTAGATTACAAATACGGTAACAATAGTTCTCTTTATCGCACGCAGCGAATATGATAGAATCAATCGGAAAGCGAACTCGCTCCCCTCGCAGCTTAATGGATTGCATATCTGCCGCTACAGATGCAGAAAGCACAGATGCTTTGTTGATGGGTAATGGCTGTTTTGTTGTTCCTTTGGGGCGTTTCAGCAATCGGTCTACTTCGGCATCTGAAAGAGGGAAATAATAAGTTTCCCATTTCTGTACATCTGTATAGCTGCGCGGCAAGAGCAAATCGGAGTCGAAACCGAAATCCTCGCCATAATCGTAGAACTTGCGCGTCATGATAGCAGCACTTTCCTTGGCGTAAGCTACAGGTATCTTGCAATAATAATTACCCTCGTATAAATAAATAACCTCGGTAGAGAATTCGTCTATGGTTTTATTATGGCTGATGATGGGAACACGTTTATCCTCTGCATCCAGTTGTTCCATGAAATTGAAGCGATGATGACAAGAGGACAGCAACATGCCGATAAGGCAGATGGCGGTCGTAGCGAATATTCTGAGGTATGAGGGCATGGTCATAACTAAGCGAGCATCTGTTTCGAACCTGCTTGTGATTTAAAGTGGTCAAATTCGCCCCCTTTAAAATCCGGATTATGAATAATCTCCCAAGTCCCCATGAGTTCGACGGTATAACGGTTACGTATCCGGTTTTTGATAACATCGGCAGCGCGGGCATTATCTGTACGTGCATTTGCCATGTCTGTCAGGGAGATATAGTCCCGGCCCTCAACTGAAATGATGGAAATCTCATTCTGCAATACATTTAGCTTAGGCATGTATCCAGTATACTCTTTACAAGTTTCCATAGCAAGCACGATTTACGCTTAAGCCCGAGAAGCCTGAGTGGTATTTTGTGCGTTGCGTATAGTCATCATTCTGTTTTTATTATAGGCTATGTTTGGGTTTGCGGTTGATAGATAGATGCAATAGCCATACAAATTTTAATTTATCGGGCAGATGGCGCGCCGAATTCCAGAGCCCCAGTGAGGGGCGATAAGAAGCTTAGCCGGTGGTGCAGGGAGCCCGCGACAGCGGGCGAGCGTAACCACCGGTAGTGATACAAGTTGAATGGAACCCCGTTGAAAACGGTGGTGACAGAATAGCCACCGCAAAATGAAAAAGCGGATGAATTATTCCGTTATTGATTTTATGAAATTATATTGAGGCTCAATATTTTGATGGTCGTAAATCATAAAGCCACGCTTTTCTGTCGCCAACGTTTTCAACGGGGCTCCTATTTTTTATCTATCTGAACCGGAGGTTTCGTTCGCCCGCTGTCGCGGGCTCTCTTCACGCTCCGGCTAAGATTCTTTCCGCCCCGCATGCGCGGGGCTCGTAAATTCGCCTCGCTCACGCTCGGAGGATTCTGCCCGCTAAACCCCGATTTAGTGTTCATGTTTCTAATGATGCCCGCGCGTATACAGTTTGTAGATGTGGTAGCCCGATAAATTGAAATTTATCGGGGTGTTTGATGTGAGCGAAGCGAACCGAATTTTTGAGCCTCGCCGTATGGCGAGGCGGAATATGATAGCCCAGGGTACAGCCGCGTTAGCGGCGGAACCCTGGGTCCGGAATAACCGTTATTCAAACCCCGCCGAATGGCGGGGTGGCATAATGCGCGGTGTTAATATTTACGATGATAATAAATACCTTGCGACATCTAGCAACCCTCTATGCCACCCCACCATCCGGTGGGGTTCCTTTTTATTATCATTATAACCCCCGGGTTCCGCCGCTGACGCGGCTGCACCCGGGTCTACCATCTGCCGCCCCGCATTCGCGGGGCTCAAAAATTCGGCTCGCCTTGCTCGCATGTAACACCCCGCTAAACTCCGATTTATCATAGGAAAAGTTTAACACAAAGTTTTGTTATATTGACAGCCAAGGCAAGCCATGCTAATGTACCATTCGTCATGCGTCACGCTATTCAACATTATATTGCAGGCCTCTGTCTTCTGTTTTCATTCTGCGGAAATATCAATGCACAAGTATACACCTTGAATACCGGCATGACGGTACTAGGCGAGGAGCAAAGCTCTGCTTTTTTCCCGTGCGGGCAATTAAGTGATGGCACCCGCTTGGAATACGCCCAAATGGAGGATTGCCTCTATATATTGGCTAATAACACCTTGTACGTATATAAAATTTTGTCGGATTCTATCATGGTATGGAGCGGCAGTTACATCATCGAAAAGGTGGCTCCCCATACAGTAGCCGTCCCCTTTGCAACCATAGAAAAATACGGAATTGATGAAGTACACATTCACCGTGAGGGATTCACTTACCGTTGCGAATTCAGAGAAATACTGAGAGGTCTTAACCCCGGAAACGTCGCGGAAGAATACGAGGCATACGTGACCGGAATCAAACGAGCTGAAGAAGTTTTGCAGGTTTACACCCGTTCACGTGAGCACAGCGAACCATAATTCGGAAAAGTTCACTTCGTTCACATGAAAATTCGCTGCGCTCACGTTTCAGATACATTCCCAAAATGCAGAGGTATTTTCCACCCCGCGCATATTCACATACCGCGTACGCAGCAGGCTGCTATCTCTATGCCCTGTCTCATATTGCAAGGCAGTATAATCCTTAAAATGCCGCAGGTGATAACTGGCAAAAGTATGGCGCAGCACATCCGGCTGCCACGTGGCAAAGCCCGCCTGCTTGCGCAAAGCCCGCCAATGCCTAGGCCATTGAGGCGGGCATATGCGCCCACCTTGTTTGCAGGTTTGCAACAAGCGCCGCAAGGGCGGCTGTATGGTTACCATGCGAGCCCCGCCCGTTTTGCTGTGCTGCGGCAAAATGCAGATGGTGCCGCCCGCCATATCCACCTGCTCCCAAGTGAGCCGCGCGACCTCATGCGGGCGTATCCCCGCATACAGCATCATCCCCACGGCGGCTAGACAGCGCCCCCTGTCGTATTCTGCAGCAGTGCGCAGCAACTTCTCTATCTCGCCGGGCTTCAATACCTCTATACGATTTTCCCGCACGCGCGGTGTTTCTACCTTGGCTACCGGGTTCTCACTGCACCACCCGCGCTTCACTGCTGTGCTGAACACCCCGCTGAGCACACGCCGCGCCTTTACCCGTTGACTGGGTGTATCAAACGCCGTATCAATATATTCCGCGCATTCCTGCACCGTTATCGCCCGCACCCTCCGCTTCGCCAGCCCCTTACACCGCTTCATGAATCGCCGTGTGATGTACCGAAAATCACTCTGCGTTCTCGCTCTCCGCCCTTTCCGCGCATCCAACGCCGCTGCCACCGCCTTTTCAAACGTCACCGTCTTCTCCTGTTTCTTCAACTCTGCAGCACCCATCTGCACACACTTCATGGCTCTTTTCACTCGGCCGTTCCCCGCCTCCAACGCCGCCTTTGCCACCAGCGCAGCCTCCACTATATTTACCCCGGTTCCCTTCAATATGGACAATGCCACCATCTCTTCTTCGCAATACGTTTTCATAAGTCGTAAGTCAAGCAGAAAAAATACTTGATTTCAAAATAATTCACTATTGTGCAGTCACTTTTCATACACTACATGACAAATAATCAACTCGTTTATATCCACGTGTTTTGACAGGATAAAATACGACTTATGAATACGTATAGTGAGAACACTTCAACAAAAATCCGCATATATGAAATTACGCACTCTCGCACTCCGATTATTGACTGCACTCTCTACTGTATCTGCAATAACGACCACATCACAAGCAAGTGGTTACACGGTTACAATCGTTATA
>JAZNGY010000231.1:0-3344 GCA_045576695.1 Akkermansia sp. | reverse complement strand
GCTTTTCGCCGAGTAATAGCTCTCAGTTGAGGTTTTCCCCACCTCGGTAGATTTGAGTTTGTCGAGCAGATGGCGAACGTTAGCGAGCGGAATTTTTGAGCCCCGGCGAGGGGCGGCATATGGTAGACCCGGGTGCAGCCGCGTCAGCGGCGGAACCCGGGGTAAGATGAAAAATATATTGGAACCCCGGCGAGGGGTGACATAATGCGTGGCGTTAATATTCACGCTGATTTTGTAATGATACAATGCACGAAAAATAAAACCTTTCGCCACTAAGCAACCCTTTATGCCACCCCGCCATTCGGCGGGGTTCGGTCAACTTTTATTCTATACCCTCGGTTCCGCCGCTGCGCGGCTTTCTTGTCTCGGTGTAGGGCGAAAGCCCGAAGACGGAACCGGGGGCTACCATATGCCGCCTTGCCATACGGCAAGGCTCAATGGTGCGTGTGGGAAGGGGTGAGGAGGGGTGAGGAACGTGTGAAAAACCTTGATTTATAAGGGTTGCGGGCAGGATAGCGCGCAGGGAGACGCGGTGAGGAGCCGCCCGTGTATATATGGGCAAACTGTTGAATAGGTGAGGAACGGGGAGGAAGAAAAAGCCCCGAACAGGATTCGGAGCCTACCGACAGGTAACACGGCGTTCGTGCCCAATTTACTCACAACGGCTTTTTGGCCACACCGCTGCAAGGTGCTGTCAGGAACCTCACGATAACTCCGAAACGCCAAAAAGTCAACCACAAAAACAAAAAGATGAAAAAGACGATAAGAAAAATAGCCGGGGTGATAGCCGCGCCGCCGGCGCGGGGAATTTTTCAAATGGTGATTGTATGCACCAGACACAAGACGGCAAGGGATATTCGCCCGTTGTATGATGTAACCATCCCTAAAATGCAGAAGCCATACCATGGGATAAAGGTAGAGGCGGAGCTGGTTATTCTTGGGGGTACACGTTTGAAAGTGTACGATAAAAAGGAGGAAACGTGGGAGGGAAAAGAATTACCTATTATGTAGAGGAAGTATGATTACCCTTTCCATAGCGCTTGTACCACTTAGCGAGTCGTTTGCGGTAGGCTGGTTCGGACTCGTAAAGCCTTTCTGTCGCCATAGCTCTACCTACAATTTTGGGCGAGGGAGGTCTGTGTGCAGGCATTTTCATGTTGCGAATCTGCTCTCGGCGTTGCTCGCGCTCCCATTCATCCCACCAAGCATGTGGACCTTTTCTCGCTTCAATGGCGGCACGCACCTCCGCAGCCACGGCAAACTCTGCCGGGGTTTCGTGCAGATGTTTCTTGCCTCGCCCTTTCATGGGGGAAAATTAGCATAAAAATATCAGAAACGCAAGCCATGATTTCATTATCCGTCAACATTGAGGGCGATGCCCGTTTGGCCCTGCCGGAGCCCAAAGACCTGCAACGCCTCACCCGGCACGCGCCCTTACACTTGGCAGGAGATTGGCGAGATTATTGCCTCCCCCGTGCCGGATGGCGTGCCTAACCTGCAAGCAGAGGTAGCGAGGCTGATGATTAACGACAGCTCGCAGATCAACAACAGCAAACCCGATGACCCGCGCCGCGAGGTGCTCATTGCCCTGCGAGACCGCATTATCCCCACGGTGTCGGATGGCAGGAACCCGAAAATGACGATTCACCGTGCTTTGTCATTTTCTGATGAACAGGATTTTGATAGACTTTTGAAAAAATTGCTTGCTGTAGATGAGAATAATGAATCCTGGTATTCTGCAAAACCCGGATTTTTGGTGGATAGTTGGAACAACAATCGCGAGACGATTCAAAACTATTCAAACAAGCGTTACAGCATTATTCTGCGCATGGTGAAATATAAAAGCCGCCGCCGCATTGATGGGCTTTACAAACATATTCGCACGGATAAGTATGCAGCCACCCGAATTTAGGACACAGAGCTAATTCTGCTAAGCTTGCGCAAAAGTCCGGATGAGTGTAAAATAACCTCAAACACACACAACACACTCATCAACATGACCAAAATTCACAAGAGAGGCCGCTATAGTGCTGCCCTGAAAGAGAAAGTATCACTCGAAGCGCTGAAAGGGGAAAAGACGCTCCAGCAAATAGCGTCCGAGAACAACATCAGTCCCGAGCTGGTGCGCCAATGGAAGAAACAAGCACAGGAGGGGGTATCTCAAATCTTCAAGCGTAGCAAAAGCCGCGAAAAAGCCTTGGAGGAACAAAATGAGCTACTCAAGAGCCTGTTATGTAAACGAGAACTGGAACTGGAGTGGCTCACAAAAAAATCCAAGGAGCTGGGTCTTTAGCCTTGAGACGCCAGCTCCTGGATGAAGAGAACAGTGAGCTGTCCCGCAAAAGGCAATGTGAGCTGCTGGGCTTACATCGTAGCGGCACATACTACAAACCTCGAGCAAAAGCCGATGAAACACCTATAGAAAAAGCACTCAATGAGCTCTACATCAAAGACCCATGTCTTGGATTGAGAAAACTTCCTGATATGGTTGAACGCCATTACGGCATAAAGATAGGAGCAAAAAAAATTGCACGCATTCGCAAGGGGATGAGGATAAAAACCATCTATCGACATCCCAAAACGAGTGCGCCGGCAAAACGCAAAGAAGGGCCGCGTCCATATCTGCTCGACTCGTTACCAATGATAGATGTAGATAAAGTATGGTGTAGTGATATCACCTACTTGCAGATAGGTTCGAAAAATTACTATCTCTGCGCCGTATTAGACTGGGCAAGCCGAGAGGTGCTCGGCTGGAGTCTATCAGATAACATGAGTACACGAATGTGCCTGGATGCACTTCATATGGCGTTAGCTATCGGTCGTAAACCGGAAATATTCAATACGGATCAGGGAAGCCAATACACCTCACATGAATGGATTAGAGAATTGGAAGAACGCGGTATAACCATCAGCATGGATGGCAAGGGACGATGGGCGGATAACATAGCTATAGAGCGTTTATGGCGAACATTCAAACACGATTGTTTCTTGCTCAATGAAGTTACCTCATTAGAAGAAGCCTATCGATTAACAGCTCGCTGGTTTACCTACTATAACCGAGAACGCCCTCATGCACGATTAGATAACCTTAGCCCATCAGAATACTGCCGTCAGAAGGGCTACCCCCCTGCGGCGAATTTTTTGCGCGATTTTTCCGCTTCGACACAGCTCGCGTCGCTCCGCTCCGCGTCCTCGCTGCGCTCGGAACGCAGTGTCTACGCTACAAAATCGCGCAAAAAATGGATTGACCGACCACACTGTCTTATGCTATAAAACACATGCACTCATCCGGACAAAAACAAGAAGAAAAGGCTTGTCCGTGTCAAAAGGAGGGTGTCAGCATA
>JAZNGY010000230.1:0-22347 GCA_045576695.1 Akkermansia sp. | reverse complement strand
ATTTTCATCTTACCCCGGGTTCCGCCGCTGACGCGGCTGCACCCGGGGCTAGTGGTCCGCCGCCCCGCTGTCACGGGGCTTAGGAATTCGGCTCACTTTCGTTCGCATATAACACCCCGATAAACTCCGATTTATCAACCGAAAATTTAAACATAGCCTTCTGAAAAAGAGCCGTCGTATCAGTTAGGTGCAGAGGCCTGAATAATAAGCCTCTTTTGGCGGCGAATGGCCATGTAGCCCCCCGGCAGGCAAATGCGGGCGGGGGTGGCGTCTGCCGGTAACATGTGGCAAACTGCTATAATCATGGACTCATCAATTTGGGGTACGCCTTGGTTTTGCAAGTATCGGCGCACGATTGCTTTTTGAAGGGGGAGCGGTTGAGCCAGAACAAAGGGCAGGTAGAGGCGCCCTTGCGGGTCAAGCATGGGCAGGGCATCCATGGCGGCCTCCAGCGCCTCAAGGGTTTCTTGTTGCAGGCGGGCACTGCGGCACAATACGGGTACCACATCTCGCCCCAATGCTTTGTTGAGGGCGGGCAGCACCTCATGCCGTATGCTGTTGCGTGCCACATCTGCCACGGCGTTGGTAGAGTCATCTCGCCATGTTTCACCGCAGGCGAAAAGCCAAGCGGTAATTTCCTCTCGGCGCACATGCAGAAGCGGGCGCAAAAGCCAAGTGCAGCCCAAGCCTTTGTCTATGGGTTTCATGCCGCGCGGGCCGGCGGCGCCTCTGCCCATGCGAAACAGTACGGTCTCTGCCTGGTCATCGGCATGGTGTGCCATGACGATAGCTTCTGCTTTTACCGCTGCCGCCGTTTCTGCCAACAATTTACGGCGTATATTGCGGGCGGCGGTTTCTAAAGATTCCCCTGTTTCTTGTGCCAGGGCGGGCACATCTACACGGTGGCAGATGCAGGGAATCCCCAGCCGCACGCAGAGGTCTTTGCAGAATTGCTCGTCTGCATCTGCCTCTTTGCCGCGTATACCGTGGTTGATATGGCATGCCGTTAATTGGCGGCAGCCTATCTCCTTAAGAATCAGGAGCAGAGCTACGGAGTCTCGCCCGCCGCTCAAGCCCACCAAACATGCTGCATCCTTGGCAATGGCGCAGGCTTGCGGGTGCAGTTGCTCGAGGCTGAGGGCAGGGCGGCTCATGCTTACTCAGATTTCAGGGCATCCACACAAATGGCGGACCATGTTTCGAGCTTGTCGTAAAGCGGGCCTGCCAGCTCATCTAATGTGCAGAACTTGAGGTTGGCCAGCTTTTTCTCCAGCGGCTTTACCTCATCATTATCCAACTCAAAACGGTGAACAATACCCAGGTGCACGCTGCCCACCTCATTGGTGTCGTCGTTGATAACGGCGTAAAGCTGTTGTGTGGCATTGCCGGAGAATGAAATCTCCTCGCGGATTTCGCGCTCCACCCCGGCCAAGTAGGTGTCGATATTGTCTGCCAAGCCGTCTACGGGGTTAATGTGCCCGCCGATACCCAGCGACCATTTGTCGTGCAGGCGAGCCTCGCCGCCTTTTGCGGTGCGAGCATAGGCAAGCACTTTGCCGTTGTGGCAGAAGATGGCATAGGCGATAATTTGCTTGAACTGCGGGTTCATCTCAGCTTCATCGCGGTCCATGTAATGAGCCACGCCATTGCCGAAAAAGGCGGTGAGATATTCTTGCGCATTCATGCGTACACCGTTAAATGCCCCCACGGCCTCAAAAGCTGCGCGGGGTACCACCAATACCTGTTCTCCGTTATAGCGTGACATGTGGTGAGTTTATAATGAAAGACTTTGTTTTGCAAGAGAAATTACGGTTCATACCGCAAAATGTGGTTTGATTTATGTTGTTAATTATGCTACAATCCGGCAGCAATGCAACGATTTCTCCCCGGTATTCTCATAACGACTCTGCTTCTCTGCTCTTGTGGCGAGGAGCAGCCACAGACTGCTGAAGCGCCTTTGCCCCAAGCAACGCTGCTTTCACAGCACGGGCATTGGGACATTGCTGCCGTGCCGATTTCGGCTCAATGCGGGGCCTGCCATGTTAAAGAATTTGAAGAATGGTCTCACAGCGACCACGCATGGGCCTTGCGTACCACCAATGCAGAGATGGATACGGAGCCTTTCCACGGCCAACGCCTCAAGGCGCACGGCTCGGAGCTTACGTTTTCTGCCACGCGCAAGGGTGCGTTATTGTTGAAAGATGCTCAGAGTGGCCGTACGTTTAATGTAGATTATGTATTGGGGCGGCGCCCCTTGGTGCAGTATTTGGTGAAGGGGAAGGATGGCGGTTGGCATACCCCCAGTGCCTCGTGGGATGTCAATGCGCACGAGTGGTTCGATATGTTTGAGGCTGATGCCCGTTTGAGCGCAGAACACTTGGCGACCCGAGAAAGCGGTGATTGGGGGCATTGGCTGGGCCGTGGCATGAATTGGAACTCTCAATGCGCTTGGTGCCATACCTCTCATTTCCGTAAAAATTATGATGAAAAGACGGATACCTACGCCTCTACTTGGAAAGAACCGGGCGTAAGCTGTATTCAATGCCATAAAATGGCTGCGCAGGCCGATGCAGATGGTTGCATGGTAGCCAAACAAGACCGTGTGCTTACCGCGCAGCAAATGCATGATAATTGTGCCACCTGCCATGCCCGCCGTGAAGAGTTGGATGAAGCTTTTGTGGTGGGCGATAAGTTTGATGACCATTTCCGCTTGGAATTACCTACGCAGCAGGGGATATTTTGGCCCAACGGCATGCAGCGCGATGAAGATTATTGCGAGACCGGTCTGCGCCTGAGCCGCATGGGGGCTGCCGGTGTAACTTGTTTGGATTGCCACAACCCCCATACTGCTACCCTGAAGTTGCCGCAAGAGGATAATTCGCTTTGCCTGCGTTGCCATGCTGCGGGTACGTCGGTAAATGGTACCCCTTCGCCCGTTATTGATATGGCTACCCATACCCCATGCCCGCAGGGTAGTATGGGCGCTCGCTGTGTGGAGTGCCATATGCCGGAAAGCAATTATATGGCGCGCGACCCCCGCCGTGACCATTCCTTTAATTCCCCCAACCCGCAGCTGAGCGTAGAATTGGGGATTCCCAATGCCTGCACCATGTGCCACACCGGTATGGATAATGCACGTGCGGTTGAGGTGGTGAGCAAAACCTACCCGCAGCAAAAAATGGCGGCTACCAATGCCCGAACTCGCGCCGTGCATGCGGCCATGGCAGGGGCGTACAACAATGAGGAGCTGCTGAAAGCTTACCAAGAAGAAACCGTGCCGGCTTGGCGAGCCACGCTCTTGGAATTGATGGCTATGCAGCCCCTTTCTGTACAAGTAATGAATGCTGCCCGCGCGGCTGCAAAAGACCCCAACCCGATGGTGAGGGCTGCCGCCGCCCAAGTGTTACAGCGAGAAGGTTTGCCGTTGCTGAAAGACCCCGTTAAAATAGTGCGTTATGCTGCGGCACGGTCTCTTATGCCGATTTTAGCGCAGATACATGATAATGCCGCCGTGCTCAAAGAGTATGAGACCATTGCCCGCCACCGTGCAGACCAGCCCGCCGGTGCTATGCGTTTGGCAATGATTTCAACCGCCAAAGGGCAGTACGACGAGGCAGACCGCCAATATCGCAGAGCCATTGCCTTAGACCCTGCCGGCGCGGTAGCTTATTTAGATTACGCTGTCTTTTTGGCCGGTCAAAATCGTTTGAACGAGGCATTGGAGCTGATGTTGGTTGCGGCAAAGAAGCTTCCGAACGAAGCTCATGTACACTATTATTTGGGTTTGATTTATGCGGAAATGGGGCAGTATGAGTCTGCCTGCTCGGCTTTTGAACAAGCTCTCAAATTGGCCCCCGACCACGCATCCGCCCGCCGTAATCTCGAAATTCTTCGCACCTCATTGATAAAGAAATAGTATTCATACCATGGGAATAGATCCTCAGATTTGGTTGATAGTTGTCATTTTGGCAGTATTGGTGTTCGTAATCATTTTTTCCGTACTCAAAGGATTGTTGCGGACCATATGGTTGACCGTGGCCGGGTGTTGCGCTGTGGTTACATGGATGTTTGTTCAGAGCAAAGGATTTACCCTGATTGCGTGTGTCACCTCTTCCCCTCAGCCTTGGATGGTACAAAGCTTGGCATGGTTTGCGGCTATTTTTGTTTTGTTGCTGTTTTTTCATGGTCTGAGCTGGTTTTCCATGTTGTTCGGGTTTAAGAAGGGCAAGGTTGGTTTTTGCAATATCATGACAACCGTGCTCATGTTTATTTTGCTGATGTGGGTGTCTGCCATTGCTGTTTCGTACTACGGCACTATCTCTAGGGTGAGCTATTACCATGATTTGGCAGAGGCACATTACCACAATGCCCCCACGCCCGGTGTCCCTTTGTTTACACGTGGTAAATATGTGATACGCAATGCAAAGTCCTTTTCTTGGTTAGAATCCATAGACCCGCTGGAGGCGCCTGCCCAAAGTAATTTGGCCTGTTTGGTGGCATATGGATGCTCCCTCAGCGAGGCGGAGTACACGCGCTTTTACAATGAGAACTTAGTGAGGTTGAATCTGCCGCATCCCTCGCGCCTGTTAGACCTCTTTGCCGATGAGGGGTTGCGCAAACTTGTAGCAGAAGGCAGGTTTGTGGCGCTTCTTGAAAATGACCGCCTTAACGCCTTTTTGCAGTTTGGTGATACGGCAGCCAAGTTGGAGAAGTTGGAGGGCGTGTTGTGAGCCCCTGTTATTTCATGTTGCAAGCCTCGCGCAATTTAGCGGGGAAGCAACAGTCGCAGCAGGCATTGGCGGCACAGTAATCTGCATCAATTTGCAGCAAGCCCTGCTGGGCATAGGCCGTGCTGAGCAATTTTTTGAGGTCTGCGCGCATGCCGAAAAGTCGTGTGGCTGTGTTGCGTACTGCCGAGGGGACATCGCTTTCTTTGAGGCTCAGGTAGGTTGCCCAGGCATAGGGCGACTCATCTTGCACGTAGACGTGGTTGATGAGGAAATCACGTGCGCGAGATTCGCCGATGAGGGCAGAGCGCTTGCTTTGTGTGGCAGAGGGTAGTGTGTAATGCGTGTCCCAATACGGGTGGCTCAGGGCGCAAAGGCGTTTTACCAGCTCTTCTGCCCTTTGCGCGTTGAGCAGGGGTGCTATGTGCTGCCAATGTTGCGCGGCAACGGCCAGTGCCGCAACACGGCGGTGTGGGTGGTTGCCGGGGCGTATGGGGGCAAATTGCCAATTGATGGTGCGCCCATCGCCCAGCTCGTATTCTGAGCGCAAGGCCCACCAAGCATCCCACACGGTGCGGTGGTATCGGCGTGTTTCATCCCCCGCTTGCTCGGGGAGCACGGGTACCAAGAAGCCGGCCGTGCCGAAGAGGATGGCTTCTGCCTGTTTGCCCAAGTGCTTCAGCGGGGCGCGGCGGGCCAGCATTTGCATGGGCTGTTTATTGACTTTGTAACCCAGGGTTTCTGCCAAGGCCTCATACCACGTCTGTTGTAGCCCCAAGTGTTGGGCTTTAAGATTAAAAATCCTTCTTTTGCGTAGCATACGGTAGCCGGCGGCGGCTTGCAGCAGGTGGGCAATTTGCTCTGCGCTGAGGTGGCTGAGCGGTTCTTTGCACAGCTCGGTGGGCTCGGGGGTATGTGATTTGCTTTTTCCGGTTGCGGCAGCAATCAGTTGCGGGGCAATGGGTAAAATGGGGATATCTCGGTGCCGGGAATCACGGGTATACCAGCCGGCGGGTGGTGGGGCAAGCACCACATGCAGCACCACATTGTTGTAAGCCGGGTTTGCCCCGTGGCCATGCCGCTCCCAATCTTGGGCGGTGGGGTCCAGCTCTATATCCCCGCGCAGGCGTGAGCCGTTTATTTCAATCTCTGCGCGCAAAAAGTCGGGGCCAACGCTGCGGTTCCATTCCCCGAACTCAATGATTTTTACTTGCCCATGGCGCAGGGTGTTGCCGCCGTGCCCCAGCAGACCCGACATCCAATAGCTTTGCACTTCAAGCTCCGGTACTTCTACGGGGCTGCCGTCATGTTCTGCTGCGTGCAGCGCGGTGTCGCCGTACACGCGTTGCAATAGTTCTTCATAAAAGGCTGCCGCCTGCTGTAAAGAACCGTACATGGGGGCAACTCATCCCTTATTGCTTTCGTGGCGCTTGAGGTCTTCTTCTAAGGTCTCACAAACGTAGACGAAGGTTTCGTCATTCTTCTCGTTGAGGTTTCTGAGGGTGTTGTGAGCCTCAAGCACATGGCGCGTGCGGTCGGCTTCCGACAAATCGGCAATTCCCTCTTCGGCAGAAGTAGCCTGTTGTTCGGCGAGTTTGTAGCGGCGTTCTTGGATGTTCTCTTGCCAAGGGGCATCTTGCGGGTCCAAATCCAATATCATATCCAGCCCCAAACTCTCCATGGCGGCGCGGGTGCGCTGGGTGGGGGTGGCAATTTGTACCATGCCGCCCACTGCCATTGCCTTGCGGGCCAGCCCTGCCAATGTGCCCATAAAGGTAGAGTCTACCCCGGAGCATATCTCCAAGTCGATAACGATGTTGCCGCTGCCTTTTTCCAGATATTTGTCCGCCAATGATTTGAGGGACGGACTATTGACGAAGCTGCCCCTGCCGGCACAGCGTACCCACAGGCAGTCGTCGAATTCGTAATGAGAAAGATCTGTAGCAGTCATAGCTTGAATTTTAGTTTATATTACCGTTTTTGCTCTGTCAAATCAAGCAAAAACGGTAAGAAACGGTATCATTTATCGGGGCTGATGGCGGCTTGCAGCTTGGCATAGGCACCGGCGGCTACTTCCTCCGGCTTTTCCGTTTCGCCACGGTGGGTGACACGCACGGGCATGCCGTTGGGCATAAAGTAGATGGCGCGCATCATCATGAAATCGCCGTTGAGGGTGGCATACCCGGCCACGGGTACAGAACAATCGGCGTTCAGCATGGACAAGAAAGCGCGTTCGGCACGCACGCACAGCTCCGTATCGCGGTCATTTACCGGGGCTACCAGTGCGCGGGTTTCTGCGTCGTCTTTACGGGTCTCAATGGCAATGGCACCTTGGCACAGGGCCGGCATGAAGGAATCTTTGCTCATGTCTACCACGCTCAGCGTGGTGCCGTCTAGGCAAATGCTGTCGCCCGTAAGGCCCAAGCGGTTTAAGCCGGCGCGGGCCAAAACAATGCCGTCCATCTCATCGCTTTCAATAAGCTTGCGCAGGCGTGTGTGTACATTGCCGCGAATGGAAACCGCCTTGGCGGTGCCGCTCCAATAGGTGCGGATGAGCTGCACGCGGCGCACACTGCTTGTGCCCAAGGTTAAGCGGCTCATGTCAGCACCTTTTTTCAGAATAAGCGCATCCCAAATATCTTCGCGCGGCAGCACGGCCGTTATCTCAAAAGCGGGGTCGGGTTGCCCCGGCATATCTTTGAGGCTGTGCACGGCGCAATCAATCTCCCCGGCAGCCAGTGCGCGCTCAATAGCGGCTACAAACACACCCTTATCTTGGGTGCCGGCAGCCTTGTTTACTTGGCACAGCGGTATATCGGTGCGGGCATCGCCATCTGTCTTAATGATGACCACCTCGGTTTCAATTTGCGGGTGATGTGCCTTAATGGCTGCTATGGCCAGTTCCGTTTGTTTCAGTGCCAATTCGCTGCCTCTTGTGCCGATTCTGAGCGTGCTTTTCATGCCCTGTATTCTACCCGTTTATGCCGGCTTCTGCAAGGAAAATCGGCAGAAAACGCACATGTGCCACCGCCATGGGGCAGGTAGGCTGTGTTCAGCTCAGCGCTTGGCGCATTTCTTCTATGGGCGGCAGTATGCCGAACCAGTGTTTAAAGGCAAAGGCGCCTTGCCACAAAAGCATGCCCAAGCCATTGGCGGTAAGACAGCCGTGTGCTGCTGCAGCTTGGTGCAACGGGGTGTCGTGGGTGACGATATCGTACACGATTTGCCCGGCATGCAAGAGCTCGGGCGCAAGGGGCAGGGGGTCGCCTGCATGCAGCCCCAAACTGGTGGCATTGACAATGAGGTCTGCCGTGCGGATGGCCTCTGCGGCTTCGGGGGTGTCAAATGCGGCTGTGTGGGGGTGGGCGTTTGTATGGGCCGCAAGCTTGTGTGCCAGCTCTACCAACTGTGGGCGAGGGCGGTTGATGAGGGTAAGGCGGGGGCAGTTGCTCAGGGCGCATTGTGCAGCCAGCGCAGAGCCCGCGCCACCGCATGCACCCAGTATTACAATGCTTAATTCACTGAGCTTTTTGCCGCTCAGCTCAAAAATAGCCTGTTCAAAGCCGGGGCCGTCCGTATTGTAGCAATGCCAACCGTTATCCCTGCGCACCAAGGTGTTGGCCGCCCCGCAAAGGGTGGATAGTGCATCTGCCTGCACGGCTGCTGCAAAGGCTTGTTTTTTGAACGGTACCGTCACATTGCAGCCAATAAAGCCTAACTCTGCCAGTTGGTGCAGCATGGCCTCAAAGGCGCCGGGCGCGGTGTCTGCCAGCAGGCGCACATAGGTGGCAGAAACCCCGCAGGCGGCAAGCGCGGCTTGCTGCATCTGCGGGGATTTTGAGTGGGCAATCGGGTTGCCGATTACGCCCAAGCGTATTCCCATGCTTTCCACTGCTTCAGCAGTTAAATCAGACGCTGTGTAGACGGAAAGCACGGGTGGTGATGTAGAATCAGTTCTCTTTGGAAACGAAGGCAACAATGCTGGCCTTCTCGAACTTGATGAGAACGCCGGCAGCAACCTCTACCTTCGCGGTCTTCTCGTCAACCTCGCGAACGATGCCGTGAATGCCACCGGCGGTTACAACCTTGTCGCCGGCCTTCATGGCGCTTTGTTGCTCCTGAAGCTTCTTCTGCTGCTGGCGCTGCGGGCGAATCAGCAGGAAGTAGAAGATAACGAAGATGAGGATAAAGGGGAATAATGAATTGAGTGCTTCCATGGTGTTTGTATTGGTGTTTGCTGTTAGGATATTTCGTTTGCTTTATAGCGCGAGATAAAGCTGCTTTTGAAGGCAGCGAATTGTCCGGCTGCAATGGCGCTTCTCGCTTGCGCCATGAGTCGCAGATAGAAGTGGAGGTTTTGGAAGGAGAGCAGGCGCAGGGCCAGCATCTCACCGGCGCGGAAGAAGTGGCGTATGGCCGCACGCGAAAAGCGGTTGACATGCGGGTGTCCCTCGGGGTCGATGGGCTTGCTGTCGTTCTCCCAACGCTTGTTTTTGATGTGCATGGGGCCATCCGGGGTAAGGGCAACGCCGTGGCGTGCCAAGCGGGTGGGCATCACGCAGTCAAACATATCTACCCCACGCTCAATCATCTCCAGCAACTGGGTGGGGGTGCCTAAGCCCATGGCATAGCGGGCTTTGTTTTGCGGTAAATACGGGGTGCTGTTTTCAATGGCGCGCAGCATTTCTTCTTCGGGCTCGCCTACCGATACACCGCCGATGGCGTAGCCGTCAAAATCCATGGCTGCGAGCTCTTCTGCGCATTGGCGGCGCAGGTCGGCATACACAGAGCCCTGCACAATACCGAAGTGCTGTTGCAGGCCGTTGCCGCTGCGGGGTTGGTGCTCGTCTACCCATGCTTTGCAGCGCTTGGCCCAGCGCAGGGTGTAGCCCAGAGATTTCTCCGCATACTTGCGGTCGCAGGGGTAGGGCGGGCATTCATCAAACAACATGGCAATGTCGCTGCCCAAGTTGGCCTGTATCTCCATGCTGCGCTCCGGGGTGAGCATCATGTACGAGCCGTCTATGTGGTTGCAAAAACGCACGCCCTCTTCCGTAATCTTGCGCAGGCGTGCCAAGCTCCATACCTGGAAACCGCCGCTGTCTGTCAGCATGGGGCGGTTCCACCCGGTAAACGTGTGCAGGCCTCCCAGCTCGCGCACGCGTTCATCGCCGGGGCGCAAACACAGGTGGTAGGTGTTGCCCAAAATAATTTGAGCCCCCAGCGCTTCCAAATCCTCGGGGTGCAGGGTTTTGACCGTACCTTGCGTGCCTACGGGCATAAAGATGGGGGTGGGTACATCACCATGCGGCAGGTGCAGCGTGCCGAGGCGTGCTCCGCTGGGGTCTGTGCTGTGTAGGGTGAAGCTCATGCGTTGTTGCGGATGAATCGGGCGGCGAAAATGGGTTTGCCCATTGCCTCCCATTGCTGCTGGAAGTCGGTCTTGGGGTAGAACGGCGCGTTCCACTCTGCCTGCGTAAAGAGGGGCGAGGCATTCATTTTCTCGCACACCCAGATGAAGTATTCCTCGTGGTCGGTTTTGAACAGCACCTCGCCGCCCTCTGCCAAGGCATTGTGCAGCACGGGTATGAAAGAGTCTTGCACCAAGCGGTTCTTGTGGTGCTTCTCTTTCGGCCAGGGGTCGGGGAAGAGGTAGTGCAGACGGCTGATGCTACCGGGGGCTACCATCCATTCCAAAAAGTAGCGGCTCTCGGCTCGTAAGCCTTTTACGTTGGCTAGCCCGCGTTTGGCGCTTGTGCCGCATACCTTGCGTATGCGCCCCAGCAAGCGCTCCACCCCCAAAAACTTTGTGTCGGGGTAATGCTCTGCCATGGCCAACAAAAAGCCGCCATCGCCACAGCCTAAATCGACCTCAAAACTATCTACCCCCTCACCGAATATCTCGGCTGCGGTGTAGCGCTTGAAGTAATCTTCCGGTACGAATGCTGTGCTCATATCTCGCGGGTATTGTATCAAAGCATGTTCGAGATGTCAAAATATAGTTTTGACATTAGAAAAACGTATGGCTTTTCTGCACGCTTTTTTCAAAAAAAGCGAGGTTGTCCTGTTACGGACAACCTCTGCATGTGGATGATGGAGGAAGACGATTATTTTCTGCGGCGGCGTGCTGCAAGTGCTGCGAGTGCCAGCAGGCTCAGAGATGCGGTGGCCGGCTCCGGTATGCTAACCAAGTTCCACGTGTTACTCTCAGAGATATTGATGCCGCTGGCTGATTTCAGATACACATCGCCATAGGCCGTGTAGTTGGTATAGTCTACCAGGTAAATGGTTTCTTCTGCGTACTCAACGGTAATTTTTCGCAGGGCTGTATTGTAATCGTCAGAGTCTGTCAGCCAGAGGGCGCTCAGGGTGATATCTCCATTCTCCTCTTCTTCGTATTCTACACCCCACAAGGTCACGGCGTGCGCCAGTGTTAAGGTGCCGCCTGCCGATGCCAAGCTGAGAGAGAGAGGCATGCCCTCGCTGAATTGCTTGACTATCAGCGAGTCGATAGGAGCCTTATAATCTGATGTTCTCCAGAAGAAATTTTCGCTCAAGTGGCTATGCCGCTCATTTGTGTTGCTGTAGGTCTTGCTTACCCATGTTTCGGGGATGAGATCCCAGTAGTAGCCGTCGAACTCTGATATGTCGGTGTAAATCGGGTAGACGATTTTGGACGTGCCATCGGGGTAAATCAGGTTGGTTTCGGCTGCTTTGTAGACAGCTCTGTTATCTTGTGCTCCTTCAGAACCTTCGGCCCATGTGGTGCCTTGGTAATCACCGCCAATCCACCATTGCATGGCATTGAGGAAACTGCCGCCTACGTCATATGAACTGGCTGCTTTAAATCGATTCCAAATAGCTTCACCCGTTGGGGTGCCGGCGGGTACTACATAGCGTTGTTGCCAGAAGTCAATGATGTTGGCGGAGCTGGCAGCCCAGCACAGATTATCATCACCATCGCCCTGGGCTTTCTGCTTTTCATAATCAATCCACCCGGCTTCTTCGGATACGCCGTCTGCCCAAATTTGGCTTGCTTGTGCAGACATGGTCATGCTGCACAGTGCAACAATGCTGAGAGAGGAGAGAATTTGTTTCATGATGTGGATGTTATTCTGTTATTTTAACTCATTGGTATGATAACGTTTTTTTTGAAAGAAATCAAGCATCAACTTAAAAAACTACCATATTTTGTGCAGTTGAGCGAGCAGGTGGGTCTGAATCTGCATATGAAACCTCGACTTTCACGCTCCCTGCAGCGATTTATTGCAGGTGTTGTTGTGGCATGTGCCTACACGGTGCAGGCCGATGATTTGACTTGGAATGGTGAAGCCGGTACCAACGTGTGGAACACCGATGCCACCAACACGCCGTGGCAGAACACCACGCCGCAAGCAGCCCCATTTGCCAACGGTGATAACGTTACTTTTGCTGCCCCCGCCGGCGCTGTGACGAATACCGTGCAACTGGGTGAGGCCTTGCAGGCCGGTACCATGACGGTGGATGCCGATTACACCTTTGAGACCACGGCAGAAAGCAGCATTGCCGCGCAATTTGCCGGTGCCGGTACCATCACCAAAAGCGGTGAATATGACTTGGCGCTTACCGCTGCCGATACCACCGCTGCCGGGCCTTCTTTGGCCGTGGCGCAGGGTAACATGCAGCTTGCCGGCACGGGTACATTTAACAGCATCACCTCTATGGCTGCGGGCACAGAGATAACCGTGGCCGAGGGTGCCGATATTTCATTTGCTGATGCCGTAAGCGGTACAGATGTTGCCCTGCAAGGTAAGATGAACCTGCAGGGGGGTGATTCTGCCCTCAACAGTGTTAACGGCAGCGGTACTCTGACCGTGGCAGCCCCCGCCACCTTGGCCTTGGCAGAAAACTCCACGGTAGGCACATTGGAGAATGCCGGTGCCGTTACCGCTGCCAATGATTTGTTGATTGAAGAAAACGTGGTAAGCGGCGGTACGGTAGATGCCAAACGCCTCATCCTGAACAATGGCGGCACGTTTACCAATCTCAAGACGGATAACCTGGTGCTGGGCTCAGAGCTGAGTGCCACTACACCCGTTGTCAGCACAGAGAGTATCAGTGCTTCTACTGCCGATACCATGGATATTGATGTGACCCGTGTTACCCGTGCCTCGGGCGACTACACTTTAGTGAGCAGTGCAGATATGGGCAATACCACCTACACCCTCACTGATGATACCACCGAGCGCTTCTTGAAAGACGGGTTCAAGGTGACTCTTACCCAAGAGCAAGAGGGCCTTGTGCTGAGTCTTACTACAACCAACAGCGGTTACTACGAGCGCAACGCCACTACCGCCAACGGTAAAGCCGGTGCCGCCCTGTTAGATGAAGCTTTCGGCACGCTTGACCCCCAGGCCGATGCAGAGCAATATCCCGCCCTTGCAGGTGCCCTCAATGCAATGGATGCTTACATTGCAGAGGATAACGGCAGCGCGGCAGATTCCCTCGCCGCCTCGGTATCCGGCGCCGGTATTGCCAACCTCAATATCGCATGGCGTGGGCAAATGGAGCGCCAGCTGCGCAGCATCCGCAACCGTGTGAGCACTTTCAACGGTGGTATTGCTTGCCCTTCTGCTACCGTAGGTACCTATGACCCCAAGAGCGGTTTGCCCTGCGCAAGCGAGCCTTCCACGCAGTACACCTTCTGGGCCAATGCAGAGATTGACCACACCAAGCTCAGCGGCGACTCTGCCCCCGGTTACTGCCTTAACAGCATTGGCGGTACTGCCGGTATGGCCATGAATGTGAATGAAGACCTCACCGTGGGCGCTGCTTTCACCGGCATGCATGGCAGACTCGGCGTGAAAGGCTATGGCAGTGATGCCTCCGGCGACCTCGATGCCTACTACGGCACCCTCTTTGCCGGCATGGAAAGCGGTTGCTGGTCTCACACCCTTATCGGCTCCGTAGGCTTTGCCGATATCTCGCTTAACCGCCGTGTTGCTTTCCCGGATGGCGGCTACTCTACCCATGGCAGTACGGATGGCCTCAGCTTCGGGCTTATGTACGAGGTGACTCGCAGCTACAAGTTGAGCTCCGATACCTTTGCAGAGGCTTGGTGGCAGCCCGTGTTCAATGTCTCTTACATCCATAGTCAGGTGGATGGCTATACGGAGTCCGGCTCAGATGCCGCCCTCTCCGTCGGTAAGCAAGAGAGCAACAACGTTATCTTCGGGCTCGGCGCCCGCATGCAGGGTATTGTGGGCCAAAATTGGTTCAACACCCCGGCCATTATGGAAACTCGCGTACTCGGTAAGGCCATAGCCGGCCGTACGGAGGGCTCTGCCAACGTTGCCATACCCGGCCTTGCTAACGGTGTTTCCGTGCATGGTGCAGACCCCGGCAACTTCGGGGTGGAAGTAGGTGTGGGCTTCAGTATTCCGCTGGGTAAAGACTACGGCTCACTCATTATGGACTGCTCTGCCGAGTTCTATTCAGACCAAAGCTCCGTCACCGGTGTGCTGGGCTACCAATGCACCTTCTGATGACGCCTAATCCCCACTTCGGGGCGGTGTAGCACTAATTTGCGCCCCGCCGGTGGAATATGAAAAAAGCCACAACTCATGTGTAGAGTTGTGGCTTTTTACGCGCCTATTTGTACCGGTTGAATTAAGGCATGAGTGGGGGCTGCGCGCAGTGCTTCTGCGGCGTAGGTGGTGATGGATGATTTGGGGATGCTGTATGGGGTATTGCGGTTAGAGGGTGGCAAGCATTTGCAGCACTTTGCCGGCAATATGGTTGCGGATGGCGTTGCGGGGCAGGCCGGGCAGGAAGAGGGTTTCGGTATGCACGGGGCGGGGGGCACCACGTCGCGCAAGGGCAATGCACACGGTGCCCACGGGGGGCTCGCCCTCTGCTGCGGTAGGGCCTGCATTGCCGGACACGGCGATGGCTACATCTGCCCCGGCTTTGCGCATGGCGCCTTGTGCCATGGCTGCTACCACGGGCTCGCTCACCACGCTGTGCTCTTCAATGATGGCGGGCATCACGCCCAGTTCGCGCTCCTTGGCCTCATTACAATAAGTGACCCACCCGTAACGGAAAACGGCAGATGCCCCCGGCACCCCGGTGATGGCGGCGGCAATGAGCCCGCCCGTGCAGCTTTCTGCCGTGGCTACGGTAAGCCCGGCGGCTTGCAGGTTTTTAACGGCGGCAAAGGCCATCAATTCAAGATTTGTGTCCATGATGAATTTTGAGATTTTGAATTTATTCGGGCATTTGGATGGCAACGGTAGCAAAGGCGGCCATGCCCTCACGGCGACCCAGGGCCCCCAGCTTTTCATTGGTGGTGGCTTTTACCCCTACGCGCTTGGGAGAGATGCCGAGGATGGGGGCGAGCGTCTCTTTCATCTGCTGCACAAAGGGCATAATCTTGGGGGCCTCTGCAATGAGGGCGCAGTCTGCGTTCACCATTTTACCCCCTTGGGCATGCAGCAGCTCTACGGCTTTCTCCACAATACGCAGGGAGCATATATTGAGGCAGCTGTCATCATTGGGCGGGAACCAGTAGCCAATGTCCGGCTCGCCGATGGCGCCCAATATGGCATCTGCCAGCGCGTGGCAAAGTACATCTGCATCGCTGTGGCCTGCCAGCCCCTTAGTTTCATGCACCTTCACCCCACCCAGCCAAAGCGGCCGCGGCGTGGCGGAGAATTGGTGAATATCGTATCCTAAACCTACGAGTGTTATCATATTTAATGTTTGATTTTTAATGTTTAATGTTTGCGTCGTTCGTAAGCTTTTTTTGACGCAGTGGTAAAGATTGCGACAAGTTCTTTAGCCTCTTGAACTAATGCTGCCATTTTGGATTGAGACATAATGTTTGATTTGATAATCAGTTGAATCCAATAAAGCGCTTCTGCTGCTTCACCTTCGCGTATTTTTAATTTGGCTGCAAAATCATTAGCTGATTTGGCGTGGCTGGCTTCTCTGTAATTTGCGCCTATGGAGGTGGCGCATCTGACCAATTGATCTGCAAGTGCTCTTTCAGCTACACCTTTTGGCATGCATCTGACCATGTTGATAATACGCACAGAAAAATCCATGGTGCGCTCGTACATGGTTTCTCTTGTGAATATTTCTTGGGACATATTTTTACTTTAAACATCAAAAATTAAACATTCAACATTATTAATGCGCTTCCAGCCAGTTGGGGGCGTGGTTGGCCTCAACCTCCAGCGGCACATCGTTGGGCAGGGGGAGGGCATTGCGCATGGTGTCGATGATGGCGGGTATGAGGTCGTGCTCGTCTTGGTGCAGGTCTATGAGAAGTTCGTCGTGAATCTGCATGATGAGGCGGCTGCGGCGGCCTTGTAGCAAGTTGTGTACGCGTACCATGGCGATTTTAATCATATCTGCCGCGGTGCCTTGAATGGGGGTGTTGATGGCCGTGCGTTCTGCGGCTGCTCGCAGGTTGAAATTGCGGCCATTCAGGTCGGGCAGGTAGCGGCGGCGCCCGCACAGGGTTTCGGCATAGCCCTTGCTACGCGCATCTTCCACCAGCTTATCCATACAGGTTTTGACGCCGGGGAACTGCGCAAAATAGCTGTCGATGAGCGTGGCGGCCTCGGTACGTGAGCAGTCCAAACGCTGGGAAAGCCCGAATGAGGAGATGCCGTAGATAATACCGAAGTTGACGGTTTTGGCGGCGCGGCGCATGTCGGGCGTGACATCCTCGCGCGGTACGCCGTATATCTTGGCAGCGGTTTCAGCATGAATATCTCGCCCCTCCACAAAGGCGGCAATCATGGACGGATCTGCCGAGAGGGCCGCCATGAGTCGCAGCTCCACCTGCGAGTAGTCTGCGGAGAGGATGGAGAACTCCGGCCCGCGGGCAATGAAGGCACGGCGAATGAGCTTGCCGGCCTCTGAGCGCACGGGGATGTTCTGCAAGTTGGGGTTTTGAGAGGCAAGGCGGCCCGTGGCCGTGACCATTTGTTGCAGGGTGGAGTGAATGCGGCCATCTACCGGGGAGATGTAGCGGGGCAGGGCATCCAGATAGGTGCCTTTGAGTTTGGCGAGCTCGCGGTACTCCAAAATATCCTGCACCAGCGGGCAGCTTGGTGCCAGTTTGCGCAGGGTTTCTTCATCTGTCACATACTGGCCGCTTTTGGTCTTTTTGGGCTTAGCCAGCAATTTCATTTCGCCGAAGAGCAGGTCGCCCAGCTGCTTGGGTGAGTTGAGGTTGAGGGGGCGGCCCACGATGGCATCTATGCGTGTGCGCAGGGTTTCTATTTGCTCCCCAAGCTCGGCAGAGGCGGTTTGCAGCAGCTCGGGCTCCACGCGCATGCCCTCTGCCTCAATGTCTGCCAGCACCGGCATGAGGGGGAACTCGATGTTGCGCATCAACTCGGTTTGCCCGGCTTGCTCCAGCTGCGGGGTGAGCACGTTGGACAGTTGCAGGGTGATATCGGCATCTTCTGCGGCGTAGTCGGCCATTTGCTCCACGGGCACGGCGGCAGTGTCGTAGTCCTTGCCCGCAATGTCGGCTAAGCGCACGGTTTTATAGCAAAGCAGGGCTTCTGCCATGTCATCCATGTTGTGGCGCAGCTCGGGGTACAGGGCGCAGTGCGCCAGCATTACATCAAAGAAGGGGCCGGCAACCTGCACACCGGCCGTGCGCAGTACTTGCAGGTCAAACTTGGCGTTAAGCCCCACTTTTTCTGCCCCGCAGGCAAATACGGGTACAAACTCTTGCGGTACTTTGCCGCCCTCTACCGGCACGTAGTAGGCCTCATGCTCGGTAATGCAGAACGACATGCCCAGCAGGCGGTCCTGCAGCGGGTCCAGCCCCGTGGTCTCGGTGTCGAATGCCCAGCGCGGGGCAGCCAGCAGGGCGGCGGCCAACTCGGCGCGGGCCTCTGCCGTGTTCACCAAGTGGTAGCTGTGCGCGGTGTCATTAATATCTTTGAGCTGCGGCATGCTGAAGAGGTCGAGCTGTGCCGCACCCTCGGTGGTGGTAGTCGCTGCTTGTTCCGCTGCTGCAAAAAGGTCATCCGCAGGGGCGGCGCCTATGCGTTTATCAAGCCCCTTGAACTCCAGCTTGGCAAAAATCTCTCGCAAGGCGGGCACGTTGAACCCTTGGCGGGCGCAGTCTGTCAGGGTGATGGGCAGTGGCACGTCTCGGCGTATGGTTGCCAGCTCGTAAGAAAGCTTGGCATTGGCGGCGTTGGCCTCCACCTTTTCGCGCATTTTGCCCTTAATTTGGTCGGTATGCGCCAGCATGTTTTCAACGCTGCCGAACTGGGCAATGAGCTTGCGGGCCGTTACGGTACCCACGCCGGGCACACCGGGTATGTTGTCGCTGGCATCACCCATGAGCGCCAGTATGTCGATAATCTGCTCGGGCTTGCTGATACCCCATTCCTCCAAGAAGGCGGCCTCGTGTATTACCTCGAACTCGCTGCCCTTTTTGCCGGGTTTGTGGAAGGAGCAGGTGGGGGACAACAGCTGCCCCAAGTCTTTGTCAAGCGATACCATGTAGGCATGCATGCCCTCTCGCTCCCCCGCCAGTTTGGTGAAGGTGCCGATGAGGTCATCTGCCTCAAAGCTGGGTACGCGCACCACCGGTATGCGCATGGCTTGCAATATCTCGATAATCCAGGGGATGGAGTCGCGCAGCTCTTGCGGCATGGCTTGGCGGTTGGCCTTGTATTCTGCGTATTGCTCGTGGCGGAAGGTGGGGCCCGAGGGGTCCAAACACGCCACAATATGCGTGGGAGACTCTTTTTCGATGAGCGACAGTACCGTGTTGGTAAAGCCGAACATGGCAGAGGTGTTGAGCCCTGCCGAGGTGCGCATGGGGGCGTTGATGAATGCGTAAAAGGCGCGGTACATCAGCGCCATGCCATCCAGAATGTAAAGAGTTTCCATCGCTGCGGAGTATAGCATATTTTCCCCGCCGCTGTCAATGCCATCACAAAATGCGCCTGTAAATAAACTGGCGTATGTCGCGCATGATGTTAATCATCTTGTGCCGCATGCGCCACAGCATGCTGCTGCCCAGTATGGTTTTGGTGATATGCGGGCGGCCGTTGAGGCGCTCGGGGGTGTTGGCGTTGCGAGAGAAGAAGGCAATTTGCCCTTTGGCATGGTATACCTCAGAGTGTTCCCACAGGATTTTGAGCTTGTACTCTTTCTCGTATTTGTAGGCAATACAGGCAATGACGGACTGGTCGTGCCTGTTCTCTTGGAACACCTTGTCTTCTTTGTCAAGCTCGGTAGCGTCAATCACGTACTCGGGGTGGTCGCGCATGATGTCGTACCACTCTTGCACCACCGGCAGGGCCTTGCGGGTCCACAGCGAAAGCGCTCCGTGGCATTGGCGCATTTCTCCCAAACGGTTGCAGGTGTCTTTGTAGTGGTCCAACAAATTACGGCGCGTCCAGTGCTTCATCAAGCCCCAAAACTTGAACAGAATGGCTCCGTGCTCCTTCAACATGTCAAAATACTTGTACCACAGCGGGTCGCCGAAAACCTCGCTGCCGGCGTCGGAGTATACCACAATGTCATCCTCCCCTGCCATCTCTTGCAGGGTCTTTAATATGATATAGGGCTTCCAGAACCAATAGCCGCCACCGCGGCTGTATTGCATCAGCTCATGGTTTTTCACCTCATCCGGCAAATCGTCAGGGGTATAGATGCGTATCTCATCAAAAACGCCGGTATCTTCGGCCATCTTTTTGATGCGGTCGCGCGAATCCCGATATATCTCATCGCCGTATGATATGAATATGACTTTTCTCATGTTGAATGGATGCGTGGGTAAGTCTACCTGTTTTGCTGCTTTGCGTCAAGTATGATTTTTCGGAAGCCGAGGTGAACGCATTAGGTAACGAATCTTGTAAGTTCTTTATTTACAATGTGCAATTTACCATTTGCGATTTTCTGATAAAACATCGGCCTGAGTGCAGCACGATGTTTTATGGCCGCAGTATTGCGCAAAAACATGTTTCTCTCGCTATGTAGCCGGGAAAGGATAATGCCTTATGGTGGGCTTTCAGTAGATGAATATTTATATAAGAGCTTGTAAATTCAATAACTTTGTAAATTGTAAATGGTAAATTGTCAATCTGAAGAAAGTGTCATAATCCTAATGCGTTTGCCCTGTTTCGGAAGCCGGGGTGAAAATACTTGTTTTATTGGGCTGATGCCGTATAATTTGTGCGGTATGACGGAGTACGATTTAAGCCCTGAATTGAGAGCAAGAATAGACGCAACGCTGGAGGCGGATGAGCGCCTGGTGTTGGTAGCCAGGCCGGATTGGTGGTGGGCATCTCCTTTGGCGCGCTTTTTTATCATATTCGGTGCCATGTGGGTGTCATTGCTAGCGGTGATGACGGTGTGCATGGTTAATGCGCCGGACACAACCGAACAGGACTACCTGTTTTTGATACCTTTTTGGGTGGTTGGTATAGGGGTGATTGTGGGTGTATTGCTCAGCCGTGCCGCGGGAAAGCGAGCGGCGTATCTGATTACGGATAAGCGTGCCATTGCCTTGCGCGCCAAAGTCTTATTTTGGCTGTTGAAGCCGGATATGGTAAAAGCGGTGGAAGAACACCGAAACGGCTACGGCGATATTGTGCTGGGGTATAAATCTTACCAAATTAACAATAAACCGGCGCCGGACGGTTTTGTGGGGGTGCCGCAGGTGCGGGAGGTGTTGGCAGCCTTGCAGGCACAAATTAAGGCTACCTGTGCGGTGGCATATCAGCCTGTTAAGTGGCAGACAACGGAGCTGACACCCGAGGAGAAACGGAAAGTTGCCCGCACGTTCGGTATTTTAGGCGTGTTTGCCGCTTTATTCGGTTCCTTATTTTTTGCGGTGGGGTTGTATATGTTTATACAGCACCGTCAATTGGTGCAAGAGGGCATGCCGGCAGTGGCAAGAGTGGTGAAAATTGTTGTTGACTATGACTCTGACCACGGGAAATCCTATTTTCCGGTGGTGCAATTTACGGATGCCGCGGGAAAATCCCATACGGTACAAAGCAGCCGCAGCAACAGAAACCTATGCAAAGGCGAGCAGTTGAATATCCTTTACAGGCCGAGCAATCCGCAGCATTTTGAAATAGAAGGGGAGGATGCCACGTCTTTTTCATGCTGCTCTATGGCTGTGGGTGGCATTATTATGCTGGCAGGAGGGTGGTTGTTTGTGCGCATGCTGCGCCAACGTAAACGTCAATCAGCGGTAAAAGAATCATGAAACGAGAGATAGACAAGATTTTGAAACCCGGCGAAACGGTGGAGCTGGTGGTGTACCCGCAGTGGCGTTGGTTGTCGCAGGCCAATGTCATCAGTGTGCTGGCTGCGGCGGTGTGGTTGGGTATTATCGGTAAGCTCACGGCGGTGATGTTCTCGCTTGAGAAAAACGGCGAGTGGTGGACGCTGTTTCTGCTGCTGCTGCCCTTTTGGGTGGCGGGTATAGGCCTTGCCGTCAGTCCGCTGTGGCGGCGCAAGCGCGTGAATAACACGCTGTATGTGGTGACAAACCGCCGCGCCATTGTGGCACAGCCCTCGCCCTTTTTGTTGAAAACCGAAACGCGTACCTGGTATCTTGATGCCGATTTGATAAAGGCCGTTGAGGCCCGCATCGGCGGGTGTGGGGATATTGTGTTTGATTACCGCAAAGTGCGCACCAAACACGGTTGGCGAGATGTGCCCGAGGGCTTCCTCAGCGTGCCCGAGCTCGACCGTGTTACCGACATCTTGCGTGCCCTGATAGCGGCGGCTGCCCGGCCGGATGCGCAGGCCGGTTCCCCATCGGCAATCCCTGCCGAGTGGAAAGCGCCTCATCTGTTGAACCCCGTGCCACCCCGTAAGCCTATCTCATGGAAATGGGGATTTCTCTTCATGACACCGGGGGTGATATGCTTGTCCGTTTTTGCCATGGGCATGCATAAACATGCCAAAATGCGGGAATATGGGGTTACTACTCAAGCAGAGGTGCAGTACCGCGCTCTAGGGGTTTTTCCTGAATTAGCCGTCAGCTTTTGTGATACATCAGGAAAACAACACAATAAGGTGTATGCCATTTGGCAAAGTGTAGATTTTGTCGGCTATCACCCCGGGGATAAGGTAGAAATATGCTACATGCCGAGCAATCCATATGTTGTGGCATTGGTTGCCCATAAACCCTACGAACCTTTGTGGCCGGGTCTGTGCCTCATGGTTATCGGTGGCTGCGTTTCTCTGGCTCTCCTCAAAAGAAAATAAGCAGAGTTGTGCATGAAAAGAAAACTCCCTGTTAAATTTGGCGGTGATAAATCGGAGTTTAGTGGGCAGATGGCTCGCGTTAGCGAGCGGAATTTTGAGCCCCTGCGAGGGGCGGCATACAATAGCCCGGCGGTGGCGCCCCGCAAGTCAATTATGAAAATGAAAAAGGTGAAATTTTATGCCACGCTACGTGGGGAAGGGCTCATTACCGCCCCTCCCCACCCCCCTTCCTGCTAGGGTGTTGGGCACCTTCGGAGACTTTTGGATTCTTATTATTGTACGTAACCTTTTTCTTTAAGCCACTTTTTGGTTTCGCCATTAAGCCAGATCAATAATTTGCGCATACACGCAACCATTGCTACTATTG
>JAZNGY010000229.1:0-16520 GCA_045576695.1 Akkermansia sp. | reverse complement strand
AGCACGATGTTTTATGGCCGCAGCATTGCGCAAAAACATGTTTCTCTCGCTATGTAGCCGGGAAAGGATATTGCCTTATGGGGGGCTTTCAGCTGATGAATATTTATATAAGAGCTTGTAAATTCAATAACTTTGTAAATTGTAAATGGTAAATTGTCAATCTGAAGAAAGTGTCATAATCCTAATGCGTTTGCCCTAGCAAGCGGCTATTGTTTCAATGCTCTTTTCTGTTCTCGCAAGGCGAAAGATAATTGAATGGCATTGGCTATGTTATGGAAGAACACGTAAAAGGCCGGCCCGATATAAGCCAAGGGGGTTGCATAGGGTTGGCCTGCAATGTAAAGAGTCAGAATCGTATTTTTTTGCCCGAGCGCCTGAGAGCATTCGCGCTTGAGGCGGGGGTATCCTAACCAATATCCACCTATAAATCCAATGGCGCATATCAACATAGCACCCAGCGCAATAGGCCAAATATCGCTGAAACTATAATTTTGCAGCAATAAACGGTGTGTACCCGCAGCAGAAACAATGGTAAGATTTACAATCCAAATAGCCAAAGAATAGTCACGCAGTTTGGGTGCCCACAATTTACAAGGCGGATAACACACCCGCAGCAGCACCGAAATGATGGCCGGTGCACCAAGCGCCACCATCAACTGATAGAGTACCAGCAATAAAAAATCTGTATACCCCAGCCCGGGAGCATCTACCACAAAAGGTAATATGATTGGGGTCATGATAGCGAATACAGCTTGGCTGAGCACCATAGCCGTAGTAATAAAAGCAGTATTGCCACGCAACAAATTAACAATAACAGGGGCGGCAGAAGCAACGGGTGCAGCAGCACAATAATACAAAGATTCTGCCAAAACAGGGTACCCTGCATACAATGCCACAAGCCAAAAGGCAAACGCCATGAACTGCAACACCAGCAGAAGCAATAGGTGCATCCATGTGGGTTTAAGCTGCTTGACATCCAGCCCGATAAAGGTGATACACAGCATCAGTGTGATACCAACGGGTAAAAAAGCCGCCAAGGGAGCCAGCTCTGCATGCAGAAAGCCTCCAACCAAGAAGGCCAACACCATGCATATACTGCGCAAATGTTGTTTCATGCCTGTTTCTTCTCATCAACCTCAATCGCATTGCGTTTTTCGGCTAAACGCTCAGCAGCATCTGTCTCCTTGGGTTTGGGATAGGCAATGCGATTATGGTTCATGGTGCGAAGCGTGTGGAAGAAAGAATGCTTCATTTTGGCAATATCTCCCAGAGTAAGGCCGCAATCCTGCAAATGGCCATCAAGAATACGGCCCTTGAAAATGGCGTCGATCATGTTGCGGATATCCTCCTCTGAGGGATGGAGCAGCGAGCGAGTAGCACTTTCTACGGCATCGGCCATGCTTACGATACCGGACTCTCGGCTCCGAGGTATGGGCCCGGCATAAGTGAAAAGAGACTTATCCACCTCATCGGGGCATGTGTCTGTTAAGCCTTCTTCAAATCGAGAGAGCTCTCTTTCATATGTATCTTGAGCTTTACGCAGGAAGAAGTAGGCGGTTGTGATACCGTGGTGCTCGCGTATGGCATCAATAATCATGGGATTGAGGCGGTGCTCTTTTGCCAGATCCACACCGGCGAGGACATGCCCGGTTATGATACGGGCACTACCCTCGGGGGTAAGCTCTGCATGGGGGCTGAGGCTTTGGTCTGCTATATTTTCAGAAAAATACTGTGGGTTCGTCAGTTTACCGATATCATGGTAGAGGCCGCAAACACCGGCTCGTGTTACATCTGCCCCAATGGCCTCTGCTGCACCTTCAGCCAAGCGTTGCACACACAGAGAATGGTGGAAAGTACCGGGGGCGGTCATTTGCAGGCGTTTGAGCAAAGGATGATTCATATCTGCCCATTCCAACCAAGTAATGTGAGTTGAAATACGGAAAACGGATTCAAGCATGGGCATAACGCCATTTATCAGAACACCCAGCAAGAAATTAACACCGAGCGTGAGAATGGCAGCCAACAAAATTTTAATGGAGCCACCCTCCGCAAAGAAACCGGATTTGACAAAACCGGAGTGCAAACCTATCAATATCAAGGCACTGATAAATACGGCAGCTCCCAATTTAAAGCCGGCATACAATAACTGCTGGCGTTTCTGCAACTGCCCGCATATACCGGCGGAAAGTACGCCTATAAACAAACTGATAACAATATAATCAGCAACGAAAGGCAATGAAAAATCTGCCGGGAACAAGACGGCGCCGTACATGGTACAACTCAGCGCAACGAAGATACCGACAGAGCGGTTTATCAACACGGAAGCAACCGCCGGAGCCAACATATACGGCAACACCAACAGCACCTCTTCACGCATGGTGGGAAAATGCCGCAACCAATATGAAATAATCAGATGCATTAAAAACATCTGTGCCACAATAGACAACACGCATAACAATGCCGGGCGGAATGTAAGAGCTGTGTGTCTGCGACCAAACGAGTAAAACAACCACAACGAAACAGAGCACAGCAACACCCAACAAATGCGGTATACGCTCAACAAAGGATTATCAGGCACACTGTATACAAGAGCACTAAGGGCTGCAACCCCGCCGGCGGAAAGTAATAAGAGCTGACGCTGAGCCCTAACTTCTGCTATATCAGTCGGGCTCAATGTTGACTTATGACGAAAATGCTTTTTTAATGAAGCAAACATAATGTCCGCACATTATACCAAAGTTGGCCGATATGTCAAACGCGGATTCTGAAAACGGGTACCGAACTAACGCTTACGTCTTGTCATTCACCACTTTTTGCGCCGTGAGCAAAAGAAAGCACACCTCCGATTTCCAAGTATTTATCACGGAGCGGATATTTATTGAGAAGCTTGACTCTTACAGGGTTCCAATCGGGTTGCTCCATCGGTATGCAATGACAATACGTGGACAACATCCCCCTGCCTACTGTATCTTTTCTCGTAACAAGGGGACGGCTTACCGGCAGCATCCCAAAAGTATTCGCGGCGTAATGTTCCGTCATCAGAGTACTCCCACGCGTGCTCTGCATAGCCCAACACAGGGTTAACACAAGGTTTGCCATCTGCGGAGTTATAGAGTTCCCAAGCAGGAAGCCCCTCTGCATCGGTGCGCATCAAGTGCTCACTATAACAGCGACCATTCTTAACCGGGGAATCATCTGCGGCAAAGTAAAGCGAGCGCTCCGAAAAGGAGGGGATAGAACGAACGGAAAGTACCGAAGAGGCCCCGGAATCGGGATGGTGTGCCGGGGTTCCCTTTTCGCTGAGCCATTTTTTATGACGCACCAAGCCGTTTTGAGACTCATCCGATTGCTCAACGGCAATACCGGAAGCATTGTTACGGCGCACTCCATTTTCATAGTTGGTCCGCGTGGCAGTATGGTGAGAATCATCATAATGAAAGCGCACATGGTTTTCACCTTCTGCATTGGTAATAGGGTTACCCATGCCGTCCAAATGCCGAATTTCAATCAAGCGATTGAGCGCATCATAAGCGGTAATACGTTCTGCATAGCCGGGCATGCGGGGTACTATTTTCTTGCCGTTTGTATCTCTGGTAACAACGGAGACTAAGTGACCGGCGGCATCATAGGCGAATTCCCGCGATGAAACACCGTGTGCATCGGCAGCGGGCTTACCCTCTGCATCAAAATTACGCTTGGCAATTACTCGCCCATCAGCATCATAATCCACAACCTGCTCAGCCACGCGGCTACCGGGCATAAGGCACGGTTTACCATCTGCCCCCATACAGACCACACGATGTAATTGCCCCGCATCATTGTAAAGGAAGTTCAGGCAAGAATCCCCCGTCGGCTTGGGTAAAACCCCGAGCCCGACAGGTGGCTCCGGGGCGGCAGAATTATATATACCGCTGAAATACAGGCGCAAATCATTTTTACGCTGCACCGCAGGCTCAGATTCAATCATCATGTGGTATACCCCCATACCCAGCACACCTATTAAAAGTGACAACAGGGCGAGGGTGCCTGTGTAGTTCCAAAGATAACGAAAAAACGAAGGCGCGCGATGACTCGAATCCGGACCGGGAATACTCATATACACATGAGAGACACCCACCATGAGGGATTGATTCAAAAACAAACAGAAGAATGAAAAGTGCCTGCAAGAGCAGCGCAAATAATGACAAGCGCGCACAAATGTGTTTATATTAGCACGGCAAGAGTGACAGGCCGCCCCAATTCTGCAAAGAACCGCAACCTTGCTCACCGCACGGTAAGACCCCGCAAGGGTAATCTGCACAGCCGTTTTGCCACATTATACAACCAACATAACACAATACACCATTATGGCTGACATAGAACAACAATACCAAATCAAATACTCTGACAAATGGGGCGCATATTTGCAACAAGAAGCATCTCGCCTCGAGAAATACGTAACCGTAGAAACCGGGCTGAGCGGTAAGTTGGTCACTTTTGACCAGTACGGGTTGCTTGATTTCCATGAAAAGACCAACCGTATGCAAGCAACGGTGCTGCAAGACGCACCTACCACGCGCCGAGTTTTGCACCCACACATCTTTACACGAGCCATCGGCTTTGATGAGTTCGATGCCAAAAAACTGGCAAATATAGATGTGCCGGTAAGCAAAACCATTGAAGGCCTGCGAGCAGCAGCAGGGCGCACCATGGATAACGTTATGCTCACAAACTTTTTAGGCACCAACTATAAAGGAGAGCACGGCAATGAGGCGGTAGCTTTCAGCACCAATCAGGTAATTGAAGCAGACTATGCAGAAACCGGCACGCCGGAGGCTTGCAACCTTACCGTGGGGAAACTGCGTAAAGCACTCACGATGATGCAAAAAGCCGAAGCGTGGAACGAAGAACGCCGAGCCTATGGCGATGAGCTGGTACTTGCCTGCACAGCAGCGCAAATCAACTCTTTGCTGCAAGAGCCGGAGGTATCGAGCTTTGATTACAATACGGCACGAGCTCTGGTAGAGGGTAAGGTTGACACCTTCCTCGGGTTCAAAATCATTCGTACGGAGCAGCTGCCGTTGGAGGACGGCGTGCGTACCTGCTTAGCTTGGGTAAAGAGCAAGGCCTTGTTCGGCATTTGGGATGACTTCCGCGTGAAGCTCTCTGTGCGAGACGACCTGGATGAAACGCTGCAAATACGTGCTAAGTTTGCTTGCGGCGCAACGCGACTGCAAGAAGAAGCGTTCGTCAAGATTCTTTGCGAAGAGTAAAGGATAGCGTATCAGCAAACGTGATTCAAGAGGCAGTGGCAGAAATGCTTCTGCCTCTTATTGCACATTATGCGGTAGCCCCGCATAGGTAATAACACCGCCGTTTTTACCTGCACCCGGCCCCAGCTCTACCAAATAGTCGGCCCGAGAGATAATGCCGGAGTGGTGCTCTACACAAAGAATGGTGTGCCCCGCAGCGCGTAAGCGATAGAAGGCGCGCAATAGCAGGTCTACCTCGCGGAAATGCAGCCCGGTGGAAGGCTCATCTAACACAAAAAGAAGATGTTCTGCATCACGGCGCTTTCCTGTAGGTGCAGACTTTGCCAGATAGGTGGCAATACGCACGCGCTGAGCCTCGCCACCGGACAGCGTGGTGACAGAACGATTCAGCGGCAGATAGCCCAACCCCAAATCATGCATTGCCTGCAATATAGCGGTGGCTGCGGGTATGGGTGCAAAAAACTCCAGCGCTTCGTCTACTGTTTGAGCCAAAGCCGCAGCTATGGATTTACCACGCCACGTTACTTCAAGCGTTTCTCGGTTATAGCGCGCACCATGGCAAGCATCGCACGGGGTGTAAAGGTCTGCCAAGAAGTTCATATCCACCTGCAAGAAGCCGGTGCCACCACAGCGCTCGCACCGCCCACCACGCACGTTGAGCGAGAAACGGCCGGCTGTATAACCACGCTGGCGAGACAAGGGCAACGCCGCATAAAGCGGGCGCAAAACATCTAACAAGCCCGTTGCCGTGGCAGGAGTAGAACGCGGGGACGCCCCCAGTGGGCTTTGGTCCAGCAAAACAGTTCGCGTTATGGTCTCTGCCCCTTTCACTTTACCCGCTTTGAGCGCAGGCAGCAAGCACTCGTGAATCAAGGTACTTTTGCCGGAGCCACTGGGGCCGCTCAGACAAGTAAATGCCCCCAAGGGTAATTTAAGCGTCACATTTTTTAAATTGCGAGCCTTAGCCCCTTTAAGCTCCAGCCATGAGCACGCCTCCATATCCGGGGATTCTGCCTCTGCATAATCCACACGGCCGGACAACCAAGCGCCGGTGGGGGAATTCGGGTTGTTGCACAGCTCTGCATATGTGCCGGTTGCCAAAATGCATCCACCTTCGGGGCCACTACCGGGGCCCATCTCTACCAACATATCAGCAGCAGCCAGCAACAACGGGTCATGCTCCACAACCAAAACGGTGTTGCCTTTATCTCTCAAACGCTGCAATGCAGAGATGAGCATGCGGGTTTCGCGGGGGTGCAGCCCTATGGTGGGTTCATCCAGAATATAAAGCACCCCGGAAAGCCCACCGCCAATTTGACCGGCCAAACGCGCACGCTGCAACTCACCACCGGATAACGTGTTGGTAGCACGAGAGAGCGAAAGATAAGATAAGCCCAGCTCAACCAAACAGTTCAAGCGCCGCAACAACTCACCGACAGCGGTTTGCAAAGCATCGTAAAATGCCGGTGGAATACGCAGCGAGGCCAACAGTTCAATATTTTCTTGTACCGTTAAATTGCAAAAATCCCCCAGATTGAGTTCTCTGTCGCCAAACTCAAGAGTAACGGCTAAGGCCGTGGGGTTGAGGCGCATTCCCTTACATGCGGGGCACACCGCCATGGTACCCTTTTTCCCCTCTACTACACCCAAACCATTACAGTGCTCGCAGGCGCCTTGGGGCGAATAATGAGAAAATAAACGAGGCGAGAGGTCGGGCAAGACAAAACCGGTTTCAGCGTTACGGTAGCGGGTATGGAACGCGAGCAAGCAAGGTTCTTCGCCGCGGGGTTGCACCAAGGCGCGCACTTCATCCGGGCAAAGACGCAAGGCAACTTGCAAAGAATCTGCAATACGAGACTCTGTACCGCCGCGCACGGCAATGCGGTCTATGACCAATTCGCAAGCATCTGCTTCTGCGGGCGGGTTTGATTCTAAGTCCTCCAACTCCACTATTTCACCGTTTACACGCACACGCAGGTAGCCGGCTTTGCGGAGGTCAAGAATATCGGATTCTGCGTTGGCGCCGAAAGTGGGCGGCAATGGAGCCAAAAGAGTAAGGCGGGTTCCCTCTTGAAGTGCGCAGAGGGTGGCGGCAATCTCATCCGGGCTGAGGCGGGTCAGGCGTTCCCCCGTCACGGGGTCATGCGGCACGCCTATGGCAGCATAGATAATACGTAAATAATCAAGCGTCTCTGTAAGAGAACCCAACACGGAGCGAGATTGCCCGGTCGGTATGGACTGCTCTAAACAAAGAGCCGGAGGCAACCCGGTAATAGATTGAACTTTTGGCTTATCCGGCCTTGCCAATAAGCGCCGGGAACCTGCCGACAAACAATCCAGGAAACGCCGCCGAGACTCAGCAAACAATGTATCATACGCCAATGTACTTTTGCCGGAGCCACTGGGCCCCACCAGCGCAATCAATTTACCGACCGGAAGCGTCAGATTGATATTGCGCAGTGTATTCTGAGCCGCCCCTGTAATGCAGATATCCATACACGCATTCAGCGCACAAAACGCGCATTATTCAGCAGGCGCAGTCGTATACCCGGAAGTTTTATACCACTGCCCTTGATGAGAAGCCCCGGATTTTAACACCAGCATAGGGGCATGGCATTCTCCGCACAAAACCGCGCCGCGGTGTAATTTAACCTTACCGGTAGCGTTAATGATACCGTACACTTTACCGTAAATATCTACATTTTCTGCAAATACCCCTTTATTGAAAGTGACGCTTGTGCCACGGCTGATGTGAAGCGAGCCCACACGCACCTCACCATCCACATTATTGTCAGCCGTAATTCTCAAACGCCCGCTGCAGCGGAATGAACCATTACCCTTTCCATTGATGTTAAGGTTATGACAAACAATGGAAAGTTGAGACAGAACGGCATCCGACAACACGGTCACATTGCCGAGCGTGCGCACGGTAAGTCGCGTAGATCCGGGCTTGAGCTCTACGTCCGTCATACGCAAATGCGCATGGCAATGAATACAATTAGCAGACAGAGCAGCGGCCGGCACCCGAGAGCGCCGCCCACATTCATAGCACACAACGTCTTTACCCGGAACCTTCGCGCGGGATTCTCGTGAATTAAAAGAGGTGAGTGCAACGCGACGCTTGCACTCACCTTCCGGTAAAAGCCCGGAGGCACAGGTGGAAATCAAAGGTTCTGTCCTGTACACGGGCATGTGGTCAAAACCGTAATCTCAGGTTTAATCCAACAGATTGTCGGATGCAACCGGTGCGGCATTCTTGCCCTTCTTGCCGGAAGAGACAGACGGTTGAGGAGCGGGGGCAGCAGCGGCATTGGTGGGCACACCTACCTTGCAATACCCATTGAAAATAGCACCCTCCTGAATGGAAATCTTGGCGGCAACAACATCGCCGAGCAACTCAGATGTAGCCGTAAGCTCTACGCGGTCCGTAACTTCCACATTACCCGTCACACGGCCATGAATGATGGCGCTGCGAGTGCGGACAGCTACTTTATTCTTATCACCGGCTTCAATCACGGCGTTAACACCCACCGTCAATACACCTTCAGACTCAATCTCACCTTGTACAGTACCGTCCACCAACAAATCATCGGTGAAACGCAATACACCAACAACCTTAACGTCAGAGTTAAGCACGTTGCGGGTTGCAACCGCAGAGGCAGAAACACCGGAGGAACCGATGTCGAAGCGATTTTCATCGGCAGCATAGATGGGAGATTCCACAGAATCCTGAGTTTCTACGCCGACGGGAGCCCCCCACGGAGAGTCAAGGCCGGGGTCAACCGCAGGCGCAACCGGGGTTTTAACAGGAGTTTTAACAGGAGTTGATTTTTGATATCCTTTGAACATAAGTATATAATTTTGAAAAGGTTAAGGTGCACTACAAAAAAAATTAGGGTCGCGCACTGACAATATGTTACTCTCAGTCGAGCCGTTTGTCCATACGAATTTGCGTCAAGTGAGTATTTTTTTATGCGGTAAAAAGTCGCCGACGTTTACTCCCATAAATATGACTGTTTTGAATCAACCAACTTGCCGTCTACGTACAGCTCCATGCGCCACGTCAGTATATCACCTTTTTCGCGACGCTCATCACCGATGAAGAAAAAGCGCTCCGTTCGAGTCTCGGCCGAACTGCGCGCCGCAGGGTACGCGCACTCGGAGCGCAACTCTTTGGCGCCTGTAGCAGCCTGCGTGTAGCGCATGACCAGTTTTGCCTTTTTGGAGGGCTCTGCATCATACCAAGTAACAAAATAGTAGTCGCCCACGCAATCCTCCATCTCGCGTTTAGAATCAGCCCCATAAAGCACATACATAGCATGGCTTCTCAAGGGTGCGGCAGCCCAATCGTTGCTCGGCTCTGCCGTTGTTTTGAGCGGAATATCTTCCACCTCTTTAATGAAAGAGTGGTCATATGAGGTGCAAGCGCCCAAAAAGACAGCGACACTTGCAAACAAGATGGATGTGTATGCTCGCATACTCTCATTCATATACCATAGGCCCGTTCTTGTCAACCATTTTCGGCACGCAAGCCCCCACAAATAATCAAAATCTTTGTTTTTTCGTTGACGCGACGCTACAATTATGGTAGGCTCTCGGGTAGAGGGATGAACTGTACCCTCGCATTTTTCACAAATATGAAACAGGCAACATTCAACTGCACAGTACTCCGCGACGGCCACCAGTCGCTGGCCGCCACCCGTATGTCCACCGAGCAAATGCTCGAGATTGCACCCATTCTTGACACGATGGGCTTCTCCGCCCTGGAAACCTGGGGTGGTGCAACCATTGACTCCGGGCTTCGTTTCCTCGGCGAGCTTCCGTTCGACCGTTTGGACACCCTCAAGAAGCTGGCCCCCAAGACCCCGCACATGATGCTTCTTCGTGGCCAGAACATGGTAGGTTACACCAACTACGCCGACGACGTGGTTGAGGCATTCGTGAAGACCAGCGCCAAGCACGGCATGAACATCTTCCGTATCTTCGACTGCCTTAATGACCCGGAAAACATGCGCACCTCCATCCGCGCTGCTAAGGAGGCCGGCGCTACCGCCCACGGCACCATTTGCTACACCACTTCCCCCGTTCACAATCTGGAATACTTTGCCAAGCTCGGTAAGCAGATTGCCGAGATGGGCGCAGACGGCCTCGTAATTAAAGACATGGCCGGCCTTATCCCCCCGAGCGAGACAGCCGCACTTGTAGAGACCCTCAAGAAGAGCACCGGGCTGCCTGTATGGGTACACACCCACGACACGGCAGGTCTCGGCGCAGGCGCCTACGTAGCCGGCATCAACGCCGGTGCAGACGCAGTAGACTGCTCCATTGCACCCTTTGCCAACGGCACCGGCCAGCCGGACTGCATGCGCATGCTTGCTCTGATGCAGGGTTACGAGCGTTGCCCGCAGTTTGCAGATGACTTCACCGAGAAGCTCTCCAAGATTTCTGCCATGCTGCAGCCCATTTATGACAGCCTCTCCAAGTTCACCAGCCATGCTAACGAGGTAGTGAACAGCGACACCCTGCGCTACCAGGTGCCCGGCGGCATGCTCTCCAACTTCCGCAGCCAGCTCAAGGAAATGAACATGGCCGACAAGTTCGAGGAGGTATTCGCAGAGATTCCCGTTGTTCGCAAGGCCTTGGGTTGGATTCCGTTGGTAACGCCCACCTCTCAGATTGTAGGTGTACAGGCTATGATGAACGTGAAGTTCGGCCGCTGGAAGCAGATTACCCCGCAGACCATGGACGTAGCACTCGGCTACTATGGCCACACCCCTGCCCCCGTAGACCCCGAGCTGCAAGCAGAATGCGCCAAGCGCTCCGGCAAGGAGCCCATTACCTGCCGCCCCGCAGACCTCATCAAGCCCGGCATGCAAGACCTGCGCGACAAGCTTACCGCCAAGGGTATTCCTGCTACCGACGAGAACTGCGTAATCTACGCCATGTTCCCGCAGCAGTTGGAAGACTACTACGCCGGCAAGCGCCCCGAGCTGCCCACCGCCAAGAAAGAAGAGAACTACGGCGCCCCCGTTTCCCTTTCTACCGTGGGTGTATCTGCCGCCATTTCCGGCCGCGATATGAAGCTCAACATCCTCGGCAAGGTGTACGATGTACACATTGAAGAGAAGTAATTCAGCTCAACAATCCACTTTCAAGCGCTCGGTTTTGCAACCGAGCGCCTTTTATCTCTACATACGCGGCAGGGATTTTAAGATTGACATTTACCCATAATCTGGCAGAATGGTTCGCGTATGGCTAACAGAACACTGATGACCATGTTGTGCTCCGCCGCCGCCATGTTGACGGTAAACGGGGCAGCCCCCGAGCATTTTCAACCGCGCGCCAAAGAATTATTGGCAGACAGCGTTGAGCTTGAGAAAAATGCACATTGTTTAAATATCATCTACTTTACCGGCAATGATATGCAACCCACAGCAGAAGCAGACCGCCGCATCAGCGAGTTGCTGCTTTACCTGCAACAATATTACGGCAAAGAGATGGAGCGCAACGGGTTCGGCAGACATTCTTTCGGGCTCTCCCTGCTTGATAACGGCAATGTAGATATCTGCTATATCAAAGGCAAAAACCCACACAAGAGCTACGCCTACGGCACGGGTCACAATGCATGCATTGAAGAGGTAGAAGCTTGGTTCAAGGCGCATCCTGATAAAAAGCGCAGCCAACATACATTCATCATTATGCCCACGTGGCAAGATGAAGGCTACAGCGACAAGAACCCGGGGGGAGTTCCCTTCTACGGCTATGGGCACTACTGCTTTGCTTTGGATTACACAGATTTTGACATCAAGCATTTGGGGCAAAAGACTCAAGAAGGCAGATTGCTTACCAAATGGTACGGTGGCTTTGCCCACGAGCTGGGGCATGGCATGAACCTGCCGCACAACAACGGCACCGTAAGCAGCAATAAAGCATTAGGCACACCGCTGATGGGCGCCGGCAATTACACCTTCGGCATGACACCCACCTACCTCACCCCTGCCTCCTGCGCTATTCTTTCCAATACGGAGATTTTCGTACCGCAGTGCAACGAGATAAAGTTCTACAGCATAGAAAAAGAGCCCGCAGTGTACTCAACCGAGTTTGTGCAGCAAGACGATACCCTGAAGATAAAACTTGTGGTATCCGGTGAGGTAACACAAGTAATCGCCTATGTGCAAGACCCGCCCTATGCAGTCAACCAAGATTACGAAGCTGTTTCATTTAAAGCTGACAACATTGGGGAACGGAAAGACGGCAAGCGTGCTGTTTACATCACCATACCGCTTGCCGAGTTGGGTAACCTCAAACACATAAAAGGCGGCGAGTTGGGGTTAGACCTCCTGCTGCAAACGTATGAGGGCTCACGCTTCCGCTGGCGTATCCCCTTCGACCTCAGCAAGCAGCCGGCAGGCACCCCCATTGAAACAGGTAAACCCGCTTTCATGAGAGGTTACTGATTCACCCTCCCCACCCAAAAGCCATGACACCTCCACACGAAGCCATAGCCGTTGATTTCGGCGGTACAAGCATTAAAATTGCCGTCACGCAAGGGGAGCGCGTCCTCAAAAAAGCGAGGCCCCTCCCCACGGCGGCGTATCGTACCCCGGAGGAAATTATGGCGGCCATGTGTCAAACCATGCAAGAGCTGCTGCGTGAGTACCCCCGCGCAGCAGCGGTTGGGCTGGGCATGCCCGGGTGGGTAGATTTTTACCGAGGTGTACTCTACCAGCTCACCAATGTGCCGGTATGGGATCACGAAGTACCGGTGCGCGAGGTCATCTCTCAAGAATTGGGCTTGCCCGTGGTGCTGGATAACGATGCCAACTGCATGGCCTATGCAGAGTGGAAACTGGGGGCCGGGCGAGGGTTGAGCAATTTGGTATGCTTGACCTTGGGCACGGGTATCGGTGGCGGCATCATCATCCACGACCGACTGCTGCGCGGGCGCACGGTTTCTTGCGCAGAACTCGGACAAACCAGCATAGCTTTTAATGGCCGCGTTGGCCCCTTCGGCAACCGTGGCGCAATAGAAGAGTACATCGGCAACAACGAGTTTGCGGCAGATGCCGTACAGGCATACGCCGAGGCAGGCATTACTAAGAGCAAGGCAGACTGCGCACCACACATGCTCGAGGCTGCAGCCCGCACAGGTGACAGCATTGCGTTGCAACTGTACAATGATTTTGCGGACAAGCTCTCCATCCTCATCATGAACCTCATGTATGCCTTGGTGCCCGAGGGTATCATCATCGGCGGCGGTGTAGCCCAGGCCGGGGATTTGCTCTACACCCCGCTGCAAGCATCGCTCAAACAACAGCTTTTCCCCGTTCATTATCAAGCGCTGAACATACTGCCCGCTCATTTCGGCCCGGATGCCGGGCTTATCGGTGCCGGTCTGATGGCATCGGACTACGCAGATAACAAATTAATGTAAGCTTATTTGAACAAAAACAAGGCAGAAGCAGTCAAACATTTAAGCGCATGAACACAGAATCACAAACGGCACCTAATTTGCCGCCCATCCCGTCCACAACAGAAACGCCCTCCCCGGCAGTTATTACTAAAACGATACCGCAAGAAACAATAGACCCCACCTGGTGGCGCATGGGGGCTATTCCTTATATCGTCCTGATGTTAGCAGCCGCTGCGGCAGATTTATATTGGCCACGCATGGGGTATATAGGCATGGGCGCCGGCATTGCCGGCATTCTGTTCACAAGCTCTATTATATTACTGAGAAAAGACCTGAGCAAAGGCGAGATTTGCTTTCTGTGCGGCTTGGCGGGCATTAACTGTATTGCACTTACGGTAAGTGGTAATCCGCTTAATTATTTGGTAGGCCTGATTGCTCCGTTCTTCATGTTGAACATGCCTTCCTCGCTCGGCACACAAGAAACCAAGGGGGTAAAACACCGCAGCTGGTGTGGGTATTGGATGGCGCGGCGCGAGAAACAACATACGCACGGCAAAAAATTCTGCAAGCTCATACTGCCTACCCTCATCTCCGTGCTGCTGGGTGCAGCCATGTTCATCACCTTCCTGACCATCTTTGCAGCGGGCAATCCTCTTGTAGAGCTCATTTGGCAATGGATTGTAACCAAATGGAATGAGTTGCTTACCTTCCTGAACATCAGCTGGGACTTCATGATTCACCTGTTGTACTGGGCTGTCGGCATCATCCTTTTCAGCATCTATGCACGCCGCCGCCCCTACGCACCGGTAATAAAGCGCCCCGCCTACACAACACCGGTAGGCACAACACTGCTGCCGCACCTGCCGCTTTTCACGCTTATCGGCATCAACATGGCGTTTCTTGTTGCCACGTCTACCGACATTGCTTACCTTTGGTTCAATAACATACCGGAGGGCATTTCTCAAACACAGTACCTGCACGAAGGTGCAGATTCCATCATCTGGGCATCCATTCTGGCTTCTGCTGTCTTGATTGTGCTGTTCCGCAGCTCAGGTATAGCCCGTCAATCCTCAGCAGCCAGAGGTGCGGCTTATTTGCTGATATTCCAAACCTTTTTGTTGGCAGCCAGTGTATACCTGCGTTTGTACTACCAAATCAGTGATTTAGGATTCACCTTCCGCCGCATTCTTGCGGGTGAGTTCTTGCTGCTGGGGTTGGTGGGGCTGGTGGTATTGTTATTCTACGTGGCTTCCGAGGGGCGTTTTTGGCGTTGCGCCAAGGTATGCTTGGGCACCATGCTGCTGCTCGTTATAGCAGGCGGCATTATCAGCCCCACCCGCTTGGCCTCCACGCTCAACATGCAGTACAAAGATTCCCATCCGCATTGGAAATTTGAGGCCAAAGATTTTGGCTACGGCAGGTTCAACGCCGTTTCTCATCTTGCTTTTGCTGAGATGATTTACCGACAAGAACCCGGCCATTTCATGGCAAAAGAGCTTCTTCTTGCAGCAGAACGCATCGTAGAAAGGGAGGAAGCATACAACGGTTGGCTCACCATTACCCTCAACCACTGCGAAGATTTGCCCGTGGCCCGCAGAATCTTACAAGATGAATCCATCCGCGAGCTGGCAAATGATAATCACGACCATCATCGACTCCTTGACAAAAACGTGACACGCTAAACCAAAAAGCCCTGCAGGTTAATAATCGCAGGGCTTTTTCGTAACGCTATATTTTAGCACGGGGTTGATAAATTTGAGGTTGGCGGGGTGTTTGACGCGCCTGCCTCGGCGAAGCGCCAATAGGCGCGAAGACGGGAACGCAGTGAGCCGAATTTTTGAGCCCCGCGCATGCGGGGCGGCATATGGTAGACCCGGGTGCAGCCGCGTCAGCGGCGGAACCCGGGGTAAGATAAAAAATATATCGGAACCCCGGCGAGGGGTGACATAATGCGTAGCGTTAATATTCACGTTGATTTTGTAATGATACAATGCACGAAAAATAAAAGCCTTACGTCATTAATCCACCCTTTATGCCACCCCGCCATTCGGCGGGGTTCGAACATCGTTTATTCCGGACCCGGGGTTCCGCCCTTCGGGCTGCCTTGTCTCGGCGTAGGGCGAATGCCCGAAGACGGAACCCCGGGCTAGCATATGCCGCCTCGCCATACGGCGAGGCTCCAAAATTCCGCTCGCCTACGGCTCCCGTCATCGCCCTGCGGGCTTCGCCGAGGCAAGCGCCATCTGCACGATAAATTTCCATTTACAGGGCTAGTTCAGCAATCAACCGAAAACTTATACGTAGCCTTGCGTAAAGGCTACGGCAGGATTACTGCTGCACTGTTTTTTCCAAAAGAGAGGCGGCAGTTTTCACGCACTCTTGGCAAGGCACGCGGAGCTCGCCGCCCTTGAGTTCGCGGCAGGTGCAAGCACCGTGGGCAGCACGAAAAGCCTCATACAACTCGGCAGATTTATCACCGGCCAAGGTCATGGCTGCATAAAGAGCACCGCATGTACCATCGGGGGCTTTGCCTCCACCGCATGCTTTCATATCATCCAGCAAATCTTCACGCCCGAAAGCAGCACAAATTGTCTGGGCGCAGTTGTACATGTAAGGGGGCTCACGAAACGTGGAAAGAGCTTTTTCTGCAGCAGTCATAACGGGTTGAGTATAGTACATATCGCCTCGTTTGTCAACACGAGAACTCGTACACCGCAGGGCAAACGCATTAGGCAACGAACCTTGTAAGTTCTTTATTTACAATGTACAATTTACCATTTACAATTTTCTGATAAAACATCGGCCTGAGTGCAGCACGATGTTTTATGGCCGCAGCATTGCGCAAAAACATGTTT
>JAZNGY010000228.1:0-11282 GCA_045576695.1 Akkermansia sp. | reverse complement strand
ATTATTGATTTTATGAAATTATATTGAGGCTCAATATTTTAATGGTCGCAAATCATAAAGCCACGCTTTTCTGTCGCCGCCGTTTTTAACGGGGCTCCTATTTTTTATCTATCTGAACCGGAGGTTTTGTTCGCCCGCTGTCGCGGGCTCACTGCACGCTCCGGCTAAGATTCTTGCCGCCCCGCATGCGCGGGGCTCTGAACTTCGTACCTCGTATATCGTCATTCGTACATTCAAACTCCGATTTATCAACCAAAATGTTTATCAAAGCGGTTTACCATTTAAACGCAAAACGCCTCCCCCGGCTGTGTGAGAGCGGCGGGGGAGGCGGAAGTGTTTTTGGCGCGCGGGGCGCTACGTATGGGGATTAGTTCTCGGAGAGGGCGGCCTGGGCGGCAGCGAGGCGTGCGGTGGGCACGCGGTAGGGAGAGCAAGATACGTAGGTGAGGCCGAGCTTGTGGCAGAAGCGAACGGAGGCGGGGTCGCCGCCGTGCTCGCCGCAGATGCCGAGCTTGATGCCGGGGCGGGAGGCGCGGCCGTATTCTACAGCCATCTTCATGAGACGGCCAACGCCGGTCTGGTCGATGGAGGCGAATACGTTGGCCTGCACGATTTCCAGATCGCGGTAGTTGTTGAGGAAGGAGCCGGAGTCGTCGCGGCTCATGCCGAGGCCGGTCTGGGTGAGGTCGTTGGTGCCGAAGGAGAAGAACTCAGCGGTTTGAGCGATCTCGTCTGCGGTGACGCAGGCACGGGGAATCTCAATCATGGTACCTACCTTGTAGGAGACGCGCTTGCCTTTCTCTTCAAATACCTGCTCTGCAACGCGGTCGATGACTTCCTTCTGGAGGTCGAGCTCGCGCTTGAAGGATACGAGGGGCACCATAATCTCGGGTTTCACCTCAAAGCCTTCTTCCTCTTGCACCTCGATGGCGGCCTCGATGATGGCGCGGGCCTGCATCTCGGTGATTTCGGGGTAAGAGATACCGAGGCGGCAGCCACGGTGGCCGAGCATGGGGTTGAACTCATGCAGCTCTTGTACGCGGCGCATGATGAGTTCTACGGGCATGTTGAACTTCTGGGCGATGGCGAGCTGCTGCTCCTTGGTGTGGGGGAGGAACTCGTGCAGGGGGGGGTCCAGCAGGCGGATGGTGGCGGGGCGGCCGGCAAGTGCCTTGAAGATGCCCTTGAAGTCGCCCTTCTGGAAGGGCAGCAGGCGCTCTACGGCTTCCTTGCGCTCGTGCAGGCGCTCGGAGAGGATCATGCGGCGCATGTAGTCGATGCGGTTGCCGCCGAAGAACATGTGCTCTGTGCGGCACAGGCCGATGCCGCTGGCGCCGAAGGCGATGGCAGCCTCTGCCTGCTCGGGGGAGTCGGCGTTGGTGCGTACCTGCAGGCGGGTGGCCTTTTGGCACCAGTCCATCACGCAGGCGAAGTCGCGGTAGCTCTGGCTCTGCTCGGGGGTCATGCTCTTCTTGATGAGCACTTGGATGATTTCTGAGGGTGCGGTCTCAATCTTACCGGCATAGACAAGGCCTGCGGTGCCGTCCAGGGAGAGGTAGTCGCCCTCATGGTAGGTGACGCCGGCGATGGTGACGGTGCGCTTCTGGTAGTCGATCTCAAGCTCGCTTACGCCGCAAACGCATACCTTGCCCATTTGGCGGGCAACAAGGGCGGCGTGGCTGGAGAGGCCACCGCGTGCGGTGAGGATGCCCTCTGCGGCAATCATACCGCGCAGGTCTTCGGGGGAGGTCTCAAGGCGAACCAGCAGCACGTGCTCACCCTTCTTGGTGGCCTCGATGCAGCGGTTGGCGTTCAGGTAAATGCGGCCGGAGGCAGCGCCGGGGCCGGCGTTGAGGCCCCTGGCGATGGGGCGCACCTTCTTGATGGCGGAGGCGTCGAACACGGGGGCGAGCACTTGGTCCACCTGGTCTGCGGGGATGCGCTTAACGGCTGTCTGCCAGTCGATGAGGCCCTCGCGCTCCATATCGCAGGCAATGCGGAAGGCGGCGATACCGGTGCGCTTGCCGTTGCGGGTTTGCAGCATGTATACCTTGCGGTCTTGGATGGTGAACTCAAAGTCCTGCATGTCGCGGAAGTGGTTCTCGAGGGTCTTGCGGATTTCGCAAAGCTCTTGGAAGGCGCTGGGCATTACCTCTGCCAATTTGGCTACGGGGTCCGGGGTGCGTACACCGGCTACAACGTCCTCACCCTGTGCGTTCATGAGGAACTCGCCGTAGAACTCGTTAACACCGATGGCGGGGTTGCGGGTAAAGGCTACACCGGAGCCGGACTCGTCGGATGTGTTGCCGAACACCATGCTCTGTACGTTTACAGCGGTGCCCCACTCGCTGGGGATGCCGTACTTCTGGCGGTAGGTGATGGCGCGCTCGTTGTTCCAGCTGCCGAATACGGCGCCGATGGCACCTTTGAGCTGCTCCCAGGGGTCGGAGGGGAAGTGCTGGCCGCTGCGGGCGAGTACGAGGGTCTTAAAGCGCTTCACGAGCTCGCGGCTGTCGTCTGCCGTCAGCTCAGAGTCGTTGATGTCTTTGCCGTAGCGCTCGTGCTTGAGGGTGTGGATGACGCTCTCGAAGGGCTCCAGGTCTTCGCCCACGTCCTTCTGCACGCCCATCACAACGTCGCCGTACATCTGCACGAAACGGCGGTAGCAGTCCCAAGCAAAACGGGGGTTGGCGGTGGCGGTGGCCATGGCCTCTACGGTCTCATCGTTAAGGCCGAGGTTGAGGATGGTATCCATCATGCCGGGCATGGATTCGCGGGCGCCGGAGCGTACGGATACCAGCAGGGGCATGGCGGTGGTGTCGCCGAACTTGCGGCCTACGTGGCCCTCCATCTTGGCGATACCCTCGCGCACCAAGCCGTCAAGCTCTGCGGGGTAGGTCAGGCCGTTCTCGTAGTAGTAGGTGCAAACTTCTGTGGTAATGGTGAATCCCGGAGGCACAGGCAGACCAATGCGTGCCATCTCTGCAAGGTTTGCGCCCTTGCCACCCAGCAGCGCTTTCATGCTGCCATCGCCATCGGCGGTACCACCACCGAAATGATAAACTATTTTGTCCATAATGTGCTAAAGTAAACTTGAAAAACGTAATGTTTGTGTGACAGGTTAACATATTACACCCCCCTGCCGTCAAGTTCAAACTCAGTACGCAACCCCGTTATGCCACGAGTTTATGACATAATGCACTAAGTATCACTTTTATGTTGACAACTATTCCTGCTATTTATATACTATAGTTGTGGTAGGATGTACGATATTACAACATAGCAAGAATTGCCGGTGTTTACGTTTTCGGCATAAAAAGCGAAAAATGGTGGTTGCCAGCCGGGGGGGTAATGTGGTAGAGTGTATGTATGGAACGCTTGAACAACCGCGCACTCAACGAGATGCGCCCGCTGGAGTTTGTGTTGGACGTAGCACCGCATGCCACGGCCTCGGTATTGTCATGCTTTGGTAACACAAGGGTGATATGCGCCGTAACAATTGAGGAGGATGTACCGCGCTGGATGAAGATGCAGGGTGTGCCGGGTGGCTGGCTTACGGCAGAATACGCCATGCTGCCCTACTCTACCCTGGACCGCAAGAAGCGCGACAGCGCCGCCGGCAAGCAAGATGGCCGCTCGGTAGAGATTCAACGCCTCATAGGCCGCTCTCTGCGCGCCGTGATGGATTTGGAGGCACTGGGGGCCCGCACCGTTTGGGTAGATTGCGATGTTTTGCAGGCAGATGGCGGCACGCGCACGGCCTCTATCACGGGTGCGGCAGTGGCGCTGGCTATTGCGCTTAACCGTATTATGGCCAAAGGTTTGATTACGGCTAACCCCATGCGCCAGTTGGTGTCTGCGGTATCGGTAGGCAAGCTCAAGGGCACCCCCCTGCTCGACCTCTGCTATGTGGAAGACCGCGACGCCGAGGTAGACATGAACATCGTGATGACCGAGGGGGGGCAATATGTGGAGGTGCAAGGCAGCGGCGAAGAAGCCGTATTTACCGCAGATGAAATGGCACAAATGCTTGCCCTTGCCTCAGAGGGTATTGCCGCCATCACCAAGGCTCAAAAAGAGGCCATTGCCCGCGCAGACCAACCCACGGAGAGCGATTTCGCCTCTCTCAAAAACTTTTTTGCCGGGCTTAAATAAGCCACGGCCGTAAAAATTGAGTACAAACAAGGCCGCATCGGCATGGGCACCCCCCCCCATTGCCGATGCGGCGAGCTGTATACGGGGCCGGTTAATTTGTCAGCTCGTAAAAGCGCTTACCACCGGCGGCGCGAATCAGCTCTGCGCAAGCCTTGTGGCGGTAATTCACAGCTTCGTCAAGCGCAGTATACGAGCATTCATTTTTAAAGTTAACATTGATACCGGGGTAAGACAACATCATCTTAACGATATCCGTGTGCCCGCCTCTTACAGCACCGATAAGCCCGTAAGCCGGCTCGGCATCTTTTGCCAACAGCTGGTGCATTACCCTTACGTGGCCATTTTGGGCTGCGGCAGCAAGGGCTTTCCCATAGTCAACACCATCTACGGCCAACATCTGTACTATTTTCACATGCCCACCGCGGGCAGCGGCTGTGAATCCATTGCGTGCACAAGCACCTTTTTCTAACAGGAATTCAACAATATCCACATGCCCGCCCGCAGCCGCACCGCTGATAGCATCATCGGGGGTTGCCCCTTTATCGAGCATCAGCTGCACAAGGTCCATGTGCCCGCCTGCGGCCGCACCCTGAATACCGATTTCCGGCAGGGCGCCCTGCTCTAACAGCAAGTTTACGATATCTTTGTGCCCGCTGCGTGCGGCATTTTCAATACCCCAAGAGGCGCTCGCCCCATGTGCCAAGAGCTCTTTTACCACACTGATATGCCCATGCTCTGCGGCTTCGAACATTGCCTCGGGAATCGCCTCTGCCCCACGCTCTAACAGGTATGTTACCAGCTGCATATGCCCGCCTGCGGCCGCGCCTTCAAGCGCATCTGTAGGGCTGGCACCAAGTGACAACAAAAGCTGTACAATCTCTGTATGCCCGCCTTTTGCCGCACCTATGATGCTATCACCGGGCTTAATGCCCTTTGCCAACATTTGCTTCACAATATCCATATGGCCACCTGCGGCCGCACCTTTAAGCCCCATAACGGGGTGTGCACCACGCCGCAGCAAAAGGTTAAGCACCTTCTTATTTCCGCTCCGGCCTGCGGCCACAACGGCACCGTTAGGGTCTACGCCTTTGCGTATCATCGCCATCATCAAATCAGTATGCCTACCCAGTGCGGCACCGGCAGTGTAAAGAACCGCTTCATTTGAGGCTACATCCAGCGCATTCATGATGCTCTCATCGCCGTCATACCCGGCGCAGAAATAGGCCTTCTCTTTTTCATTGTGAAGCTCGGCAGCCATCTGCCTATAGGCATCACTCTTAGATGACTTGATGCTCACGGCAGTCACATTTTCTGCACGAGCCACACCGTTAAATGCACCGCATGCACATGTTGCGGCCACTACAGATAAGACAAAATGTTGTATTTTCATATATGGATGTTTTGTTTTGTGTTTGAATTTTTTGCTGCAAGAAAATGACTCTCTCTCACAGAATCTACACCCATAAAGATACTCATTTCGGCCAATTTCTATCACCGATCATGAAAAAAAATCAAAATTCTAATAAAACATCGGCCTGAGTGCAGCACGATGTTTGATGGCCGCAGCATTGCGCAAAAACATGTTGCTCTCGCTATGTAGCCGGGAAAGGATAATGCCTTATGGTGGGCTTTCAGCTGATGAATATTTATATAAGAGCTTGTAAATTCAATAACTTTGTAAATTGTCAATCTGAAGAAAGTGTCATCATCCTCATGCGTTTGCCCTGCGCACTATCACGATTAAAAAATCCCCCGTTACGCGGTATGGCAACGGGGGATTTTCAAATAAACAAGATGAAAAATTTTTACGATGCGTGGGGCGTCAACGCCCGAAGGCTAGGCGGTCGTACATTTCATTGGCGTATCGGTGGCGGGGGTGAGAGGTGCGCATGTAGGCCTCGTGCAGGGGGTGGGCGGGGTCGTGAGCAATGCGGTGGGCCTCTGCGCGGGGGTCTGCGGGGGCGCCGGTGTGCATGGGGGCTTCTTCCACAAGCGAGGCGGCGGCCAGCATGAGGCGCGCAAAGTCTGCATCTGCCCGCAGGGCGGGGTTGTCCATAAGGTTGGCCACATTGACCCCGGCGCGGGAGCCGAGGGTACGCAGCACATTGGCCACGGCGTTCATGTTGGCGTCAAAGCGGCTGCCCCAGTCCTCGCGCAGCTCAGTCTCCGCGTGTTCAACGGCCTCTTGTTGGGCGAGTTGGGCGGCTTGCATGGCCAGGCGGCCCTCTTGGGAGTAATGCTCGCAGAGGGCGGCCATGGCGGGGGCGGGCACACCGTGCTCGTAAGCCACGCGGGCCAGAGACTCAGCCAGTGAGTCATCCCAAATTTCATCCGGCGTATTGTCGGGGCGGGTCAGGGTAAACTCTTGGGGGGTGGCGGGCAGGCCCACCGCTTGGCGGAAGGCCTCCATGCGCGGCGAATCGGTGGTGGCGGGGTAACCGCGCAGGCGCTCGAGGTTGGCGTAGCTTTTGGCAAGAGCCTCGGGGCGGCGGAACTTGGCAAGGGTGGCGGCATAGGGCTGCAGCTCTTCAAAGCGCGTGTACCACTCGGGCGAGAAGGCGCCGTCGGCATCCGTAATGGGCGGCGGCGTGTCAGCGGGCATGGGCGTGGCAGGGTCGGCAGTGGGTGGCAGCACAGGCGCGGGGGCGGCAGGGGTTGCAGCGGGGCTTTCGGCTGTTTGCATATCATGTTTATTATCGGTTGTTGTTTTCATGGTTATAAATATCAGGTATGTGTGGGGTGTGTTTCTTTTTCTGCAAGGGCCAGTTGGTGCCTAATGACCAGAAACACCTCTCTGTGGGCGTCTCTGCGCATGGCATCAAGCGGGTCGTAACTGCCGGCCTTGCCCTGAAAAACGGGCAGGTCGGTTTCAAAGCGGGCCTCAAGCTCGGCCAGCACCTGTTGGCCTTCGGCAGTGCCGAAAAGGCTGCGCAGGCGGCGGCGCTCTGCACGGGCACGCTCCACAGCTTGTGGATTGGGGGCGGGTATCAGCATAGGCGGGGGCGCGGGTTAAGCGAGGGGTAGGTCTGCTTGTTCATATTTGGGGCGTTTGGGGCGGCGGGGGTGGCGCGGGGCGGGTTCTGCCCCCTGCCCGGGGAGCAATTCTGCCAGCGGTGGGCCGGCATCCCCCACCGGTTCTCCAACGGCGGGGGGCTCCCCGGCAGCGGTGGCTGCGGCGGCGGCAGTTGCTTCCTCTCGCTCGCGGCGCATACGCAACACGTGGTGCTCTGCGCGCAGCACATCCTCGGGCACGCCATCCAACCTGGCCGCCATGCGGAACGTTTTGTCTGTGTCAAGATGGTCAAGCAATTGGGGGTCTATGGGCAGCATGCTTTGCATGCGCAACAGGGTGCGTTCTATGCCCTCTGCACGCACACGGCGCAACACCGTGGCAATACGCCCTTGGTATACCACATGCGGCTCTGCCACGCTCAGCTCGCCGCGGCGGTCTGCCTTCAGCACGCTTGCCGGCGGCTTGGGGAACTTGCCCATGCGGCACAACTGCGCAAACACGCGCTCCATGAGCGGACGAAAATCGCAGGTAAACAAGGTGAATGACGGTGAAAACTGCATGACACGCTCATTCTCGCGGGCATACACCTCTGCGGCGGTCATTTGCGCTTTGCGCTCGGCCCACAGCTCCAGCATGGGCACAAAGAAGGCGCGGTTGATGGCCTCTTGCTTGGTGCGCAGGCGGTCCATGCCCACATCGTACCTGCCTTGGGTGGCCCACTCTCTCGGGAACCCGAGGCTGGCGCTGTCCGGGCTGATGAGGGTGCGCCCGCCGGCACGCAAATCTACCTCGCCCACTTGGTTAGCGAGCTCCAGAATACGCGGGAATGCGGCCACCTCGCCCAGCATATCGAGAATGCGGTTGAGGAACTGCGCTTGGCGAATATCCGGGTACACCAGGCGGGCGGGTGCCAGCCCGTAGGGAGACTCCCCCCACTTGAGAAAGCGCGTTACCATGTAGGGCATTTCGCGGTAGCCGCCTTCCTCTACCACGCAGTTGTCATCCAGGCTGTAATAGAGGCTTTGCCAGGGCATGTGGCGGGCGGTATCTTTGCGGGGGTCTCGTTTATTGCGCGGGCGCACCACATGCAAGAAGCGCAGGCAGCCCTCGTGCTCGCTGCGGGCGTGCTCTGCAAGAGAGCGAGCGCGCTCCCCCAAAGCTTTGAGGCCGAACTGCGCCACCGCTTGGTGCGGGGTGAAGGTAAACTCGCGCATGTAGGTATCAATGATGCCTTCATCATTCTCTGCACACACAAATTGCCCGCATGGCACATGCCGAAACAGCAAATGCCCGCTGCGCGTATTGCCGCAAAACAGGCTGCCCGTGCCCAAGGCCACGCGGTCCAGAAAACACTCGTGCAGCTCTGTATAAAAATTGCTCAGGGCCAGCTCGCGGTTGGCAATCTCGGAGCATTGCGCGTACCAAGAATCGGCCTCGTCGCCGGCGTGCGGCTCGGGGCTGCTCCACTTAAACCACATTTCATTGCCGGGGCAAATGTAGCTCATGTGGCCACCGGCCAGCTTTTGGCAAGCCTCTACGGCTGTGGTATCGCCCAGGGCATGGGTGTTCTCGGCATCGGGCACGCTCTCATCCTCATGCAGGCGAGAGGGTAGCACATAATGCCGCAGGGTATCCCACCAGCCCTCCCACGGGGAGCGCGCGGCGCACAGTGCTTGGTAGCTGCTCAGTATCTGATCTTGTTGCATGGTGTATCAGCCCAGGGTGGTGTTAGGTGCAGGCGGCGTGGCAGAGGCCAGGCTGCCCTGCTTGCCGTTGCGGGTGAGTATGGTAGAGAGCAAGCCGCGGCGGCGGGCAGATTTCTGCTCGTGGTCGGCCTGTGTATCGGTCTCCTGCGTATCGGCCACCACGGGGGGCGTGGTGTTAACAGGCGGAGCTTTCGGGGTTTTCATGGCAAAGCCCATAATGGTATCTTATTTATTGTTGATTATTTTACTGTTATGAGAAAGGATGCGCACCCAAGGCAGGCGGTGCGGGCGGGCATTGCGCCGCCCGCGCTGAAAACATACCCAACGGTATGCCGGTACCAAGTGCGCCAGTTGCCCCGCCAAACTTAATTGGCCAACCAACAGGTGTACGTACCAAGCATCCGCCTGTTGTGGGCTGTGTGCCAGCTGCGCCCAGTCTTGCGGTTGCCTGCTGTCCGCAGGTTTCATCAACACCACCAGCTGTGGGGTATACAGCAACACGCCTTGCGGGTTGCGCGCCAAGGCATGGGCATCGGCCGCAAAATCTCGGCCGGCCCATGCGTAATACCGTTGTGCGGTGGTGATGGCATCCGTGTTCATTGCCGTGCAGAATACTCGCATCCACCCGGCAGTGCAAGAACTTTCGCTCTTGCGCAGCCTGTGCGTTATTTTTGAAAAGTGACGGCGTATCAACACTTTTTGTTGATTTTTACAGGTGCACGTGCAACATTGTAGCCGTTAATCATCACCTGCCATTACACGCCATGATCAATACCTCAGATACCACCCCGCACTCTGCACTGCAAATATGCAACCTTGCCCTCGCTAAGCTGGGCGAGGCCCCCTTGGCCGGCATCGACCTCAACGGCTCGCCCGCCGCCAGACTCTGCTACATGCACTACCACCCCACCCGCCGAGAGGTGCTGGTGACCAACCGCTGGAGCTTTGCCATTGCAGAGGCCACCATCACCAGTGCAGAAGAAGCCTCCCCCAACTCCTCAGACCTGCCGCGCTACCTGCCGCACACCCTGCCCGTGGACTGCCTGCGCGTGCTCGAGGTATCATCCCACGGGTGGACCCTCCGCGGCCGCGCCGTCTTTTGCCCCCAAAAGAGCATACGCCTGCGCTACATCAGCGATGTAGAAGACCCCTCCTTGTTTGACCCGCTTTTTACGGATGCCTTTTGCACCTTGCTGGCTTGCAAGCTTTGCGTACCCCTCACCGCCAGCACCACCGCCCGCCAAATGTTGATGGATGAGTACAACCGCATTGTGCTGCCTAAAGCCGCGCATTTCAATGCCGTGCAATCGCACTCCAACGATACGCACCCCCTGCGCCATATGCTCAAACGCTCTGCCCATTCTCGCAACCATTTGTGAATAAAATTGTGAATAAGCATGATAATAAGTATCCTTGTCGATTTACCGTTAAATAATTAAATAACTTATCCACAATTATGAATAACTATCTCTTTTTATTATGAAAGCCATTGATTTTGCGTGTCATTTGCTGCGCTCTCTGTCAGATGAACCCCACACGGAAAGCATGCAGCGCGTGTTGCTCGGCCTGGCTGCCGGGCTTGAAACCAGCGCCGACATAGCGGCCACCCTGGGGCTTACCACCAGCACCTGTACCATTTGCCTGCGCCGCCTTAAGGCTGAAGAGCTGGTAACCGACATTTGCGGTGATTGGTGCTACTACCGCCTTACCGCTAAAGGTAAGCAGCTGGTAGCCGGCATATTCTCCTTTTTGCCCGCACCCAAATAACCATGCGTAAAAAAAGACACCTCAGCATAGATGAAAAACGTGACTGGCTTGCCGTTATCTTTCGCGATGACAGCGGCGAGTTCAGCCAGGCAGACAAGTTTAAAGCGCTGTCAGAAGATACCAAACTGGCCCAGTTGCAAGCCGAAACCGCCGCCAAAAATACCCCGCCGCCGGAACAAAAAAGTACCCCCGATGCAGCAGAAATTCTCAACCTCCTCAACTTTCTGCCCCCACCGCTGGAATATCCCGAGGGCGCTCAACCCAACCAGACCTACAACCCGCTGCAAAATGGGAATTATCATTGACTAAGCCTGAATCGGAAATCTACCCCGAGCAACGCTGCCACTCACGGCCCGGAAGACGGCTGCATTGCCCATGCGCCAAGGCTCAAATACTCAGCGCGTCATGCTCGCAAGGGTTTGAATGCACGAATGACGATATACGAGGTACGAAGTTCAGAGCCCCGCGCATGCGGGGCGGCATATGGTAGCCCACGGGTGCAGCCGCGTCAGCGGCGGAACCCGGGGTAAGATGAAAATAAAATCGGAGTCCGAGAAGCCTAAGCGTAGCGAAGGCGTCGAGGCCGACAGCACGCCCCGCTCCTGTTTTTGCGTTAGTAAGCTCAGATAAAACCGTATTAT
>JAZNGY010000227.1:0-2176 GCA_045576695.1 Akkermansia sp. | reverse complement strand
TATTTTGATGGGCGTAAATCATAAAGCCACGCTTTTCTGTCGCCGCCGTTTTCAACGGGGCTCCTATTTTTTATCTATCTGAACCGGAGGTTTCGTTCGCCCGCTGTCGCGGGCTCACTGCACGCTCCGGCTAAGATTCTTGCCGCCCCTCGCCGGGGCTCAAAAATTCCGCTCGCTAACGCGAGCCATCTGCTCGACATACTCCGATTTATCAACCGAAAATTTAAACATATCCTAATTTGAAGTACGAGTTACGAGATTCAAAACACGAAGTAATAGTTAGGCATACAGCCGTAATGACAGCGGCAACTCATGCGCGGCTTTGCAACACTGCGCCGCAGGCGCCTGACTCTGAACTTCGTACCTCGTATATCGTCATTCGTACATTCAAACTCCGATTGATCAACCGAAACGTTTAACAGAGCGTTTCACTATTAAAGGATGCGAAAAACTCGCATGAATGCTCGTGGTGAAAATCATTTTGGTAAAATGAGGTGAAAAATCCGTCTGATGACGAATAGTGAAAACGCCCTGCGGGCGTGATAAAGATTAGGGGTTCTAATTATGCCCACGCGTAATATGTTATTTAACGCAAGCCTACGGTATATCTTACTCCGCCTCTTGCGGGACGCAAAGATACTGTTGCAGCAGGGATAAAATGCGTTCTCTCGGCAAGGGTTTATTGGCTACGAGGTCGGGCACGATATCTTCCAGAATGGCAGAAAGCGCATCATTGGTAAGGTGCAGCTGTGCATGCACGGGAGCAGTGGCGGCGCCCACGTCGATAAGCCAGGTTTCGCTTTTTTTATCATACTCGCCCTTGATGGGTAAGCCTGTTTTTTTAGCCACGGTAGAAAGCCCCTTATCAATCACCATGCGCCCTACGGAAGACCCGGCCAGCAGCGGTAAGGCGGCCCTCAGTGCTTTGTCTTTGAGTTTCTTAAACATCGCCCCTTACTATACCATACAACATACGGCATGTGAAGTTGTAAGTTTGCTTTTTTTTCTTGCGCTCTGTTAAACATTTAGGTTGATAAATTAGGGTTTGGGGTGGGGGGGCATGCAAGCGGCGAGGCCGCGGGCCGTATGTACCCCCCCTTTAGGCGGATACTTTTGATAAAAAATGAAATGCTCGTGATAGATTTTTGCCCCCCGGGTTCTCTTTATTAACGAACACGCACTTCACATCTATTAATAACACCATTTACACCAAGCATGATGAAACACAAATCAACAATTACAGGAATCTTGGCAGCCTCTCTGATGCTTCTTTTCAGCGCTTGCTCAGATGAAGACAATCGTCTCGATGCAGTAAAAACAGGAAATGTTGAAGAACAGCAAATCAACGTCAACCATGCAGATGAGTACGGCAATACTGCGCTGCATCATGCTGTGAGAGACAATCAAATTAAGGATGTTAAACAGCTGCTTGCTCATACAAATATCAATGTAAACAAGAAAAACAAAAAGGGTGAAACGCCTCTTTTTGTTGCGGTGAGCATGAATCACACAGAATGTGCCAAACTTTTATTGGAGCACGGTGCAGATGTCAACAAGGCGCTTCAAAGCGCTGTCAAAAAGGGTAATGCCGAGCTCGTTGCGCTTTTGCTCGAAAAGGGCGCAGATGCCAACAAGGCGCTTCAGGAGGCTGCCAAAAAGGGTAATACTAAGCTCGTAGAGTTCTTGAATAAAAAGGGCGCAGGCATTAACAATACCCTGCAGGCGGTTACCCAAAAAGGCAAGGCAGAGCTCGTAGAGTTCTTGAATGAAAAGGGTACAGGCATTAACAAAACCCTGCAGGGCGTTGCCCAAAAAGGAAATGCTGAGCTCGTAGATTTCATGTTCTCGACAGTAGTTACCCCGCTCAATGAAATGCCTTAAATTAAAGGCTATGTTTAAATATGCGGTTGCTACTGCAAACGATAATTTGAAGTACGAGTTATGAGATTCAAAATACGAAGTAATAGTTAGGTATACAGCCGTAATTACAGCGGCAACTCATGCGTAGCTTTGCAACACTGCGCCGCAGGCGCCGGACTCTGAACTTCGTACCTCGTATATCGTCATTCGTACATTCAAACTCCGATTTAGTGTTCATGTTTCTAATGATGCCCACGCGTTTACAGTTTGTAGATGTGGCAGCCCGATAAATTGTAATTTATCGGGGTGTTTGATG
>JAZNGY010000226.1:0-5798 GCA_045576695.1 Akkermansia sp. | reverse complement strand
CTACGATCCGACTTCAGACATGCCTCTGGGTGGTGGTTGTTTTTGAGGGCAACATCCAGCGGGGTGCCAATCCATGTGTCTGCCATGGCCGATGCATCAGCCCCCGCTTTCAGCAGTATATCAACACAGGTGGCAGATTTGCCGCTATTCTCCCGGAAAAAACTCCACCAGTCTGCGGCCGCGTGCAGCGGTGTTTCCCCGGATTTGTTGCGGGCTGTGACATCGGCGCCCGCCGCCAGCAATACCCGCATGCAGTCCGCTGCTCCATAACGGGCGGCTCGGTGCAGCAGGGTGTTTTTATCGGCATCCGCTTCGTTTGCTCCCAGCCCCTTCGACACCAAGTGGCACAACCCGTCCGCATTATCCGCGCGAAGAATTTCGTATAATTGTCGGTCAGTTTCGTCGTCCATGTTTCTTACACCTATATTAAACATCCTCCACCCGGAATCCACAACAAAAAATTGCAGAAAGTGTAGATTTTCTAATAAATAGACGCTCGCGGCTGGCATTTTACTGCGCGTTTCCTGCGTTTTTGTTGCCGATGGCGAGAAAACACATTTATTTCACAAAATGCGTTTCACGAATAACGCCAAGGGGAAGCTTGGTGCAGAGCAGGAGAAGCTCCAGCCGTTTAGGCGAGTCCAGAGCGGCGGCCAATTCGGAAAAGGCTTTAGGACAGTAATCCGGGTGTTCTCGGCGCAGCTGTGCCAGCAGCGTAATGGCCCGAGGGTATTCCTCTGCGTAGATGTGCCGGATGAGCAGGTCAATTTTCTCTGCATCGGGGGCACTGTAGATGTAGGCGTCTTCCAAGGCAAGAAGGGCGATTATCAGCTGCTGTTGCTCCTCTTCGCCGGTTATTCCTCTCTTGGCTTGGTAGGCGCGGCGCTGCTGCACCATTTCGGGCGGCAGGTCTTTGGTGCGGTAGCCTATGAAACCATAGACACCGTCACCATCCCAGTGGCATGCTACATCGTACCGGCTCCGCTGTTGCATGATGGGCTCCCAATAGGTCAATAGGGTGCGGATAAGCTCGGGCTCCCGGGTGGAGTCCCCTTTTCGGCTCTCCGTTTCCAATTCGGTGAGAAGCTTGTCCAGCATGCCCAGCTCAGCATATCCCTGCCAAAGTTTCGCAATCTTGCCCTGCTCATGGGCTCGGAGCCAAGGAGAGCACAGCAGCATGGTGGCGATGGTAAGAAGTTTACAAAACGGGTGTATGGTCATGACTAAGCGTGTATCTGTTACGGAACATTATATCAATTCCGGTCCCTCTGTTCAAGCGTGGAGGGCATTTTGTTGCGCGTTTCCTGCATTTTTGTTGCCGATGGCGCAAAAACCAGCCCACTCCCCCGCCGCAAGGCAACAATTCAGTGGGAAGAATGTGATTTCCCACTGAACTCAGATATTCTGAGACGTAGTACTGTTGTGATGTCAATGGCGCGATTGATGTACTGCTCCCCTCGTTCGATGTGTTGAGGTGTAATGCGTTGAATAAGCAGCGTGAGAGCCTTTCGTTTTTCTTCTGAATTGTTTACAATATCCACGTCACCCTGAACTATGACACTTTCATAGGCCATAGAGAATTGTTCATCAAGAACGCTGGGGGCTTTCAGCACCACGAGCGAGACCCGGGGATTATTCTGAATACAACGAAGCTTATGCCCCAAACCAGCGCAATGAAAATAGATGGAATCTTCCTCATCCCATGCATAATTGATGGGTATGCCATAACCTCCACCGTCTATGTTTTCCATGCAGAGGACAGCGTAAGTTGCCTCGCGTAACAAGAGTCGGGCATCTTGTTCAGTCATGGCTCTGTCTTGTCTGCGGAGAGAGCGTGTGGTATATACACCCATCGAACAGGATGAGGTTTCTGGGGAAAAGGGCCGGTTCATGCTTTATTGCGCTTATTGCTGTCTTAACTGCTAGAAAAGAGCATCAATGCTTCGCGTTACCGGAGTATCTTCCGGTTCTTCCTCCGCAAGGTTGCTTTCTGTTCCGTGCTGGGCATTGTATCAATTTCCGGCCTCTCTGTTCAAGCGTGGATGGGCATTTTGTTGCGCGTTTCCTGCATTTTTGTTACCGATGGCGCAAAAACAGAGCTCCGGCTTAGAGTTCGGGCTTGCGCCCTCCTTTCTGGGGGCTTCTCTTCGATACGTCCACCTTGGCCGCCGAGACGGGTCCGTCTTCGCGTAGCCCTTTCGGGCTCTTGCTTCGCCGTGACAGGCAAAAGCCAAGGATTTGCTCGAAGTGGAGCCCTTGGTCTGCCGGGTGCGGGTCATGTGGTGCAAAGTGGTGTTTTGTGCGTTGTTTACAGTTCAGCCAGAATCTTGAAGAACTCGCTCATGGGGTACGCCCCGGTCATGCTGATATCCTTGTCTTGGAACACGAGGAAATAGCGATACCCCGGCCCGGCTTGTTCCTGCCACGCTCTGCCCAAGTGCAGCTTGTCCAGAGTCTCCTCATTGTCCAGATGGTCGCCCTTGGTCTCGATGATGACTATCTTCCCGGAGCGCGTCCGCACGATAAAATCCGGATAGTGGTTGATAAAGCCATTGATGGCGAACCCCGTTCGCGCGATATTGCGATGCCACCACCGAATATTGGATAAGCCGGTGATTGACTGAATGAGCTCCGTCTCGAACTTGTTGGCGGATTCCTTCGATTTGGTTGCAGGAGACCGTCAAAGAACTCTCTGTAGGGGAAGACGAACCAATAATACTAACCTCTGCGTATAGTGTAGAAGTTTGCATCGTTTTTTTATAATGCGTTTGTCAACGTAAGCTTCGGAGTATCTATCCCCTACTTACTCCGAAATTATGTAGAGTTTTATTTCCGGTTATCAGTCAATTTGATAGTCCAAGGGTAGATGTCAGATGCGTTCATCATTTTTGCATTTGCCACATACATATTCTTGAACATAGAACAAATATTTGAATTAGTTTTGAGGTGTTGAATAGCAGTTATTGGGTACCCTGAAGGGAAGTAAGCAGATGTATTTGTTGCGAGGGGCATCTCGCAGTGAAACAGAAAATTTGTTACTCCTGAATCGGGTTGCAATGACTTAACTTCTGGTATACAGTCAGGACTGGACAATATTTTGCAGGTGCCCATTATTTTTTTTTCAAGTGTGGATTCTATACCCGTTGTGTTCTTTTCATTGGGCATATGGTGAATATAGCGAAAATCTTTAATTTCAATAAACCATGTTGGTATATCTAGTTGAAGCGTTGTTGTAATCAAGTCAATCTTTGAGATGCAATCACATCCTCGTACGGCATTGTTTGTTGCCCAAGAATCGAAATCGAAAAACACAATTCCTTTTCCGGAGGAATCGTATTCTACGGAGGAATCTACTGTTATGATTGACTTTAACTGTATATTAGATGCCATTGCTAAACAATTCAAGAAGAGCATTATCTTGGTCGGCCTGATATTCCAAAGTAGTTAATACCTCCAACCCATCCAGAGAATGTGAAGTGTACACATCTACATCGCTTCTATCAGCCTGAGCTGCCATTGAGAAATAATTGTATTCATTTTTACTGTGTTCTTGCTGTGCAATTATGTATAGTTCACGCAGCAGGAACAGACTGTGCGTACTAACAAAGACCTGCATATTTTTAGACAGGCTGATGATGGTCTGAGCAACCAACTTAATAAGTTTGGGGTTTAAATTAGCTTCCGGTTCATCCCAGAAGAGGATTGAGTGTTTTGTGAGCGACTTATTAGCAATAAGGTGGGCAAGCGTTGCTATTTTTCGAAGACCTTCAGCCAACAGGTGAGCCTCGAGCTTTCCTGTGTTGTTTTTTAGATAAAATCTTCCAAACTCTGTGATAACGTGACCATTCATTACTTGTTCCAACGGTTCCAGCAGGACCCGCGTGCTCTCTGCATGGGAGCCTTTTGTCAGAGGACGTCCAAGCAAATCTGCCAAATCGCGCCATGTTTCATCAAAAGGAATTTGTAGGGAATCATACGCTGAGGTGAAACCGGGGTAAATTGAAAGCATTTCACGAGTAGGGATAAAAACGCTTTGTAGTGACAAACTTTCTTGAGGAGCCTCAACGATAGTTACTGCAGATGCCGACTTGGTCGAAAAATTATATGAAAGATTTATTTTCGAACTTTTTCGGATGGTCATTTCTACTTCAGCTCGGGCGTGCCCTCTCATTCGCATAGCCAAGCGTCCGAGGGAATCCGGCATAAATACCCCTTTGAGCCTATTGGCAATAGTTGTTTCTAAATATGCCTTAGAAAATGTGGACGGTGTGTTTTTGTTTTTGTTAAGAGCTCTCAAATTAGCGTGCAATAGTTTCATAAGATGCGATTTTCCTGTGCCATTCTCTCCAATGAACACATTAAGCTTGGGTGAAAATCGAAAAGTATGATTTTGGAATCGAGTGAAGTTTTTTAACTTAAGCTCAGTTAGCATGTTTGTAATTATGCACAATTGTGGGTCAATTGTCAAGAACGAGGTCAATAAAAATATATGTAGGATGAGCTCCGCGAATGCTGTATTTCATTTTGCCTGACCTCTTACAAGCGATGTGACAGTCTCCTAAATCACGGAGATTCTTTCACAAAAGGTTTTTATCCAACATATTACAATCTCTTTCCATGTTTGCTTAGAGTGAACGCACCAAAAGCCAAAAACGCGGATTCAGGTCAAAACTTTTCCAAGCTGATGGCTCTTTATCTCTTGGCGAATTGGGCTTTCAGACCAAAGGGATAGAAGCTTGGGGCAAGTCCTGACATTGTGGAATTTGCCTTTTTATACTAAAAGAGAGAATGCCGAGCTTTGCCTTAGCAGCCTATGCGCCCGGTCACAAGCACATAGGTGCCGACGCCGATAAAGGCGACGGTGGAAGATACGACCGTAACCGGAATGTCTACCACAAAGAGAAGCGCCGCCGCAGGGTAGGCCAGAATGGCGGATGGACCGACGTGGGCATCTGTTTGTACCAACAAATCACCATTCTGACCATGGGCTATAGGCATGAGAATAGGATATGCCTTGGCTTGCGGTGGCAGAGTCGTCAACAACTTGGGCTGCGTAATATAGTCCGTTAACTCGTTTTGTCTGCTCCTGACTCGGGATGCGGTTCGCAGCTTGCCTGCTAATTCGGGGGATATGGGGAGATAATACTGCCGTTTGTCCTCATGAGAAACATTGGCTATCTGATATGCATGTGTCGTATCCGGTTCCCCCTGTATCACTTTCTTGGTGTAGCAGATGCGCGAAACGGGCAGATACCATTGACCGCCGCATTCATACACATACAGGCGTTTTGTCAACTTCATGTCGACTGCGTTGCCTCCTATGGAAACGCTGTTGTCTTCTAACCCGGCGCCTTCATAAGTGCGGGGGTACTCATAGGCTACCCGGTGCAGGCGGGATACGCACGAGCTCAGCCCCACCGTTGCAAGGCACAGGGCTGTGGTGGCAAGGATTTTACGGAAAATTGTCTTCATTATTCTCTATCTCCTTTACTTAAGATAATACTTCCCGTCACCGAATCCGCAACAAAAAATTGCAGAAAGTGCAGATTTTCTGATCAATCTGATCAATAGACGAAGTCGGATCGTAGCCATGTCGTTCTGTGAGCCAAGGAGTTGATTTATGACATTGTCTTCCTAAGACCGCTTGGCCTCCGACTTGATGCGCGAAACGGGCAGATACCATTGACCGCCGCATTCATACACATACAGGCGTTTTGTCAACTTCATGTCGACTGCGTTGCCTCCTATGGAAACGCTGTTGTCTTCTAACCCGGCGCCTTCATAAGTGCGGGGGTACT
>JAZNGY010000225.1:0-10012 GCA_045576695.1 Akkermansia sp. | reverse complement strand
CATGAAGCCTTTTTCACGAAGCTCGCGAGCCACGGGCCCGAAGATACGGGTGCCCTTGGGGTTGTTGTCCTTATCGATCACAACCACAGCGTTGGTGTCGAAGCGGAGCACAGAGCCGTCGTCGCGACGAATCGGAGCGGCGGTACGCACCACAACAGCCTTCACCACAGTACCCTTCTTTACAGAAGCGGTGGGGATAGACTCACGGATGTGGCAGGTGATGATGTCGCCGATGTGAGCTTGGTCGGTACCGGACTTGCCGATAACGCCGATCATCTTGGCGGTGCGGGCGCCGGTGTTGTCGGCGACCTGAACGAGGGATTCCATCTGGAGCATGGTATATAATGTCCTTTCCGGTTGAGATTAGTGTTTGATGATTTCGACGAGCTCCCAGCACTTCATCTTGGAAAGCGGGCGGGTCTCACGAATACGCACGGTGTCACCTACATTGGCAGTCTCGTTCTCGTCATGAGCATAGAACTTCTTGCTCTTCTTAACGATCTTCTTGAACTGCGGATGGGGAACGCGGGCAACATACTCCACAACGATGGTCTTGTTCATCTTGGTGGAGACAACAACGCCTACGCGGGTCTTACGAAGGCCCTGGGGCTTGGTCGTAGTAGTTTCTTCGCTCATTTTTAAGTCCTTTGGGTTTCTTCGTTATTAGTTCTGCTCGGCATTGGTGCCCTCGCCCTGAACAGTCAGGGCGCAGGCGAGTTCCTTACGCACGATGCGGAGACGCTGGTTGTTTTCCAGCTGGCCGGTACCCTGCTGAAGGCGCAGGTTGAAGTACTCCTCGCGCAAGCCACGGATGTGGGCGGCGAGCTCCTTGGCGGTCATACCACGGAAGTCTTTAGCTTTTTTGACAGGCATAATTTCTGTAATGTTAAATGTTTTGCAGTTTAAGCCTGGGGTTCAACACCCTGGCGATAGACGAAACGCGTGCGGATACCCAACTTGTTGGAGGCAAGGCGAAGAGCCTCACGAGCGGCGGACTCGGTCACACCACCTACCTCGAACATGATGTTGCCGGGGCGGCATACAGCTACCCAACCTTCCACAGCACCTTTACCCTTACCCATACGGGTATCCGGCGGGCGCTTGGTGAAAGACTTCTGCGGGAAAATGCGGATGTACACGCGGCCACGACGGCGCAGGTAACGGTTGATGGCCACACGGCAGGCCTCGATCTGGTTGTTGGTTACCCAGCCGCGGGTCAAAACCTGCAGGCCGAAGTCACCGAAGGCTACATAATCACCGCTTGTAGCGTTGCCACCGCGATTACCGCGGTGCATCTTGCGGTGGTTGTCCTTCACTCTTTTAGGCATTAAAGGCATAATTTAATCTCCTGTAATCGTTAAAAGGTTATTGGTAGAATTAAGCATCACGGCGGTCACCACGCTCGCGACGGGGGCGAGAGGGGCGGTTCGGGCGGCCGGAACCGGTGGAACCGGCAGTCTCGGGGCGCTTGTTGATCCAGCACTTGATACCGATGATACCGTAGAGGGTGCGAGCCTCAGCGAAACCGTAGTCGATGGGGGCGCGCAGTGTCTGCAGCGGTACTTTACCTTCACGATACTGCTCGGCGCGGGCGATGTCAGCACCACCCAAACGGCCGGCGCAACGGATGCGGATACCCTCTGCACCGAAGTCCATGGCGACCTGAACGGCACGCTTCATGGCGCGGCGGAAGGAAACGCGGCGCTCAAGCTGAGTAGCGATGTTCTCAGCAACGAGCTGAGCATCGAGCTCGGGCTGGCGAATCTCCATGATATCGAGCTTAACCTGAGCACCACCGCAAAGCTTGGAGAGGGCGGCGGTCATGTCCTCGATGTTCTTACCCTTGGGCCCGATAACGAGACCGGGGCGAGCAGTAGCGATGGTAACGCGAACGCTGTTCCATGCACGCTCGATGGTGATGCGGGAGATAGCGGGTGTAGCACCCTTGAGGTCGCTGTTGAGTTTAGCGGTGAAGTCCTTGATGAACTTGCGGATCTTGAGGTCTTCGTGGAGCTTCGTGGCATAGTCCTTGCCCGTAGCATACCACTTAGAGCGCCAGTCTTTAGTAACGGCAAGACGGAAACCGATAGGATTTACTTTCTGACCCATAGTGTTATGTGTGCTTGTTAGTGGTTATGCCTCGATCGGGGCGAGGATTACGGTGATGTGGGAGGTGCGCTTGCGGATCATGTTAGCAGAACCGCGGGCGCGGGCCATTGTGCGGCGGAAGGTGGGGCCTTCATCGACCATCACGCTCTTGAGCATGAGCTCATCGGCGGAGAGGCCGTTATTGTTCTCGGCATTGGCTACAGCAGCCTTGAGCGTCTTGTTGAGGAGGTAGGCACCCTTCTTCGGAGTGTAGCTGAGCACATCCGTGGCTTGGGATACTGTCATCCCCTGTACGGCGGCGGCTACGTCGCGCATCTTCTTCGCAGAGATGCGAGCGTTCTTGTATATTGATTTAACTTCCATGTTTATGGTATTTGTTGAAGATTTAATCGTTTATTGTGACGGAGACACTGTCACCTACGTTAACGACGAGATCGCTGCTTACTTGTTTCTGAACGAGGAGTCCTGCAACTTTCTTGCGTACGTCTGTCACAATCGCACGTGCGATGATTTGGTCACCGCGGGTTATCTGCATGGGCATGCCCACTTGGATGTCTGCGTCTCGCCCGGCATTGATGACGATGAGCCCGCTCTCTGAGTCTATACTCAGTACAGTAGCCTCGTGCATTGTCCCCGCGTTGGGGGCCTGCTGAGCTTGGCGCAGCCCGAGGGCTACATCTAACTCACGCAGGGCTGCATCGAGCCCCTGTCGGGCGGCTTCGTCCTCTACCAACGCGCCTCGAGTATAAGTGTCGATTGCGGCGGCGAGGTTAAGAGCGGCTTGGCGGAGGGTCTCAGCTTCTGCCATGGCGGCATCCATCTGAGCGATGACCTCTATGAGCCTCTCTTCGCTGTCACCCAGGGCGGTGCCACCCAGTGCCTCGAGTCTTGCGCGGATTTCGCGCATCTGTCGGCGAGCTTCGTCTGCATCTGCCCTTGCAATGGCGTATGCCTCACGAAGTGTGGCTACCTGGCGTTCGAGTTGTGCGATTTTGTGCTCCGTCCCACTGCCGGCTTCTTGGGCTAACACCTGTGTTACGCTGCCGAGGGCAAGGGTAAACAGTGATATGCCTGCAAGAAGCTTGGGCATGTGGTCAAGTGCGGGTTAATATTACTTCTTGCCGATACCGCCGTGCGCTTTGAAGATGCGCGTGGGGGCGAATTCACCGAGCTTGTGGCCGACCATGTTCTCAGTTACGTATACGGTGGTAAAACCTTTACCGTTGTGAACATCGAACGTGAGGCCGACGAAATCCGGAATGACCATGGAGGCGCGGCTCCAAGTTTTGATCGGCTTGCGGTCCCCGCTCTGAAGCTGGGCGTCAACCTTGTCGAGAAGAGGCTGGCTTACGAAGGGTCCTTTTTTGAGGGAACGTCCCATTGTTATTAATAAAGTTGAAGGTTATAAGTGATTACTTGTTCTTGCGACGCTGTACGATGAAGGTATCGCTGGGCTTGCGCAGGCGGCGGGTCTTCTGGCCCTTAACATGACCCCAGGGGGACTTAAGGTGCTGACGACCACCACCGGACTTGGACTTACCTTCACCACCACCGTTGGGGTGGTCTACCGGGTTCATACACATACCACGAACGGTGGGACGGATGCCCATCCAACGGGTACGGCCGGCTTTACCGGAGGACTCGTTCATGTGCTGGGCATTGCCAACCTGACCGATGGTGCAGTAGCACTCTACGCGGAACTTGCGAACCTCGCCGGAGGGCATCTTCACCAGGGCGTACTCGCCGTCACGGTTGGAGAGGATAGCCTGCTGGCCGGCGGAACGGGCAACCTTGCCGCCGCTGCCGGGGCGAACCTCGATGTTGTGAATAGCGGTACCCAAGGGTACGTTCTTGAGGGGCATAGCGTTGCCAACCTTCGGGGCAACGGTGTCGCCGGCCTGTACGGTCATACCAACGGTAAGACCAACGGGGGCGAGGATGTAGCTCTTAGTACCGTCTTCGTACTGCACGAGGGCGATGCGGCAGGTGCGGTTCGGATCATACTCGATGCCGAGAACCTTGGCGGCGTCGCGACGGGTGCGGCGGAAGTCAACGAGACGGTAGTGCTTCTTGTGGCCACCACCGATGTGACGGGTGGTGATACGGCCATTGTTGTTACGGCCACCACTCTTGCGCAGGGGCTGAAGGAGGGACTTCTCCGGTGTGCTCTTGGTAATCTCGTCGAAAGCGGGAAGAACCTTGTAGCGGTTGGACGGAGTTGTAGGCTTGAATGACTTGAGGGACATGATAGCTTACTTCTATGGTCTTAGGGTTTCCGGATTACACGAGGTCGAGGGTTTCACCGGCAGCGAGGCGCACGTAGGCCTTCTTCCAAGCGGGGGCGCAGCCGGCATCCTTAGTACGGGTGCGGCGGGCCTTGCCGTCGTAGTTGGCGGTGCGAACGGAAGCTACTTTCTTGCCGAGGCATTTCTCAACGGCCTGCTTGATTTCAAGCTTGGTGGCCTTCACCGCCACTTCAAGCACAAGCTCACCTGTGACTTCATGCAGCACAGCGGCCTTTTCAGACACGCGGGGCTTCTTGATAACGTCGTAAATGTTGTTCATATTACTTGGTGCGGTTGGCGATGGTTTCAAGTGCAGATTCAACGATGACGACCTTGTTGGCGTGCAGGAGCTGCTCTACGTTTACCTCAGCAGCGCTCATGAGGAGCACCTCGGAAACGTTGCGGCCGGCGCGCTTGGTCATCTCATCAAAGTTGTCGGAGATGATGAGAACTTTCTTACCGGTGGCAATCTCAGCCACAGCGGCAACGAAGCTCTTGGTCTTACCATCCTCGATGCTGAAGGAAGGAACGGTGCAGACCTTACCGCCGGTGATGATGTCACCAAGCACGCGGCGAAGAGCCAGCTTGCGGGTAGACTTGTTCACCTTCTTGCTGTAATCGCAGGGACGGGGGCCGAACACAACACCACCACCCACGAAAATGGGGGACTGATGGTCGCCGTGACGGGCGTTACCCGTGCCCTTCTGACGGTAGATCTTGCGGTTGTTACCGGCTACCTCACCACGGGTCTTGGTGTTGGCGGAACCGGTACGGCGGTTTGCGCGGTAAGCAGTTACCAGGTCATGTACGGCCTGGCTGCCCTTCTCGGGCCCTACCGTCACGATGTTGGCGGCGGTAGCTGCTTCAATTGTGAATTCTGTTGCGGACATAGATAGGTTCTCCTAGTTCGTATATTATTTACCGTTCTTCTTCTTGGCGGGGCGAACCACAACGTAAGAGCCCTTAGCGCCCGGTACGGGACCGGATACAAGGATTACGTTGTCCTCAGGGCGTACCTGTACAACCTTGAGGTTCTGCACGGTCTTGCGCTCGTTGCCCATGTGGCCGGGCATCTTCTGGCCCTTCCAAACGCGGGAGGGCGTAGCGCAAGCACCAACACCACCGGTACGACGGTGCATCATGGAGCCGTGGGTCATGGGGGAGCCGGAGAAGTTGTGACGACGCACAACACCCTGGAAGCCCTTACCCTTGCTGGTACCGATGACGTCTACCCAAGCGCCTTCCTCAAAGAGGGAGCAGCCGGGGTGAACGGCACCTTCAGCGGGCAGCTCAGAGGCATCTACGCGGAACTCCTTGAGGAGCTTGGCGGGAGCGATGCCGAGTTTCTTGAAGTGGCCTGCAACGGGCTTGGAGAGGCGGCTCTCCTTCTGCTCGTCGAAAGCAACCTGGATAGCGTTGTAACCATCGCTCTCCACGGTCTTGATCTGGCCGTAAGTGTTGCCGGTCACGTCGATGACAGTGACGGGAACCATGGCGCCGGTTTCCTTATTGAAAACGCGGGTCATGCCAACTTTCTTACCAATGAGTCCTAAAGACATGTTATGTAAAAAATCTGTGTTAAGGTTCGTAATGATTGATCCGAATCAGGGATTAGATCTTGATGGTAATGTCCACACCGGCGGGCAGGTTGAGCTTCTTGAGCTCTTCAACCGTGCGGCTGGTCGGCTCCACGATGTCGAGGAGACGCTTGTGAGTGCGGATTTCGAACTGGTCGGCAGATTTCTTATTAACATGGACCGAGCGGTTCACAGAGAACTTCTCGATACGAGTCGGCAAAGGAATCGGACCGGCAACTTTGGCGCCCGTGCGCTTAGCGGTCTCGACGATCTCGGAAGCGGAGCGGTCGATGGCGCGGCTATCAAAAGCACGGAGACGGATGCGGATTTTGGGACTTTGCATGAACGTGCGGTTATGTTTAGGTTAGTAATTAGGTTGGTTTATTTGTTACCACCGCGAGCCTTGACGATTTCGGTGACAAGGTTCTGGGGTACTTGTTCGAAGTGGGAGGGTTCCATGGAGTAGGATGCCAGACCCTTGGAGAGGGTACGGATGTCTGTGGAGTAACCGAACATTTCGGCCAGCGGCACAGCGGCGGTAAGAACACACTCGTTGTTCTTGTGCTCCATGTTGTTGATTTGGGCGCGGCGGCGGTTAAGGTCGCCCATGATGTCGCCCTGGTTCTCAGCGGGAGTTACAACTTCAACGGCCATGATGGGCTCAAGCAGCACGGGAGCGCACTTGGCGAAAGCGTTCTTCATAGCGAAGATAGCAGCCATCTTGAAGGCGTTTTCGTTGGAGTCAACTTCGTGGTAAGAACCGTCGATAACGTCTACCTCTACGTCCTCTACGGGGTAGCCGGCAACGGTACCGGAGTTCATGGCCTCATTCAGACCGGCGTACACGGCATTCATGTACTCCTTGGGAATGGCGCCACCAACAATCTTGTTGGCAATCTTCAGGCCGGTACCACGCTCACCCGGGCGCATGGCGATAACCACGTCACCGTACTGACCACGACCACCGGACTGCTTAACGAGCTTGCCCTGTACGCGGTCTGCGGACTTGGTGATGGTTTCGCGGTAGGCGATCTGGGGCTTACCGGTGTTGGCCTCTACCTTGAACTCGCGCTTGAGGCGGTCAACGATAATGTCGAGGTGAAGCTCACCCATACCGGCGACAATGGTCTGGCCGGTTTCCTCGTCGGTCTTAACGCGGAAGGTGGGGTCTTCTGCAGAGAGGCGCTGAAGAGCATTGGACATCTTCTCCTGGTCGGCCTTGGTAAGGGGCTCTACAGCCATGGAGATAACGGTGTCGGGGAAGGTGGGGGGCTCAAGCGTGTAGTCGAAGTCATCGGTAGCAAGAGTGTCACCGGTGGTGGCGTTCTTGAGGCCTACGATGGCGGCGATGTCGCCGGAGTATACCTCGTTCACGTCGGTGTGTACGTTAGCCTGAATCTGAAGGAGACGGCCTACGCGCTCACGCTTACGGGTACGGGGATTGTATACGGTGTCGCCCTTGCGGATAACGCCGGTGTATACGCGGATGAATACGAGGGAACCCACGAACTTGTCGGCCCAGAGCTTGAATGCAAGAGCAACGGGCTTGTCTTTGTCGGAGGGGATGATCTCCTTGGTGTCGAAGGTCTCGTAGCCGTTCTCATCAAGGCCGGTGGGGATGGTACCGGTAACAGTAGCAAGCTTGGCCTCGAGGGGAGAGGGCAGATAGTCAACAACGGCGTCGAGGAGGCCCTGAACACCCTTGTTCTTGAAAGCGGAACCACCGGTAACGGGGATGAACTTGTTGGCGATGCAGGCGCGACGGATAGCGGCCTTGAGGGTGGGGGCATCGATGGGCTCCTCCATGAGGAAGAGTTCGCCGAGCTCCTCGTCCACGTTGGCAACGGCCTCTTTGAGCTCCTCAAGAGCAGCATCGCCGATCTCCTTAAGCTCGCCCTCGAGATCCTTCACCTCGTAGGTGGAGCCCATGCGGTCGGAGTCTGCGTAGTAGATAGCCTTCTGGTTCACCACGTCAATCTGGCCGCAAAGCTGGTCCTCAGAACCGATGGGGATGAGAACGGGAGCGGCGTTGGCGCCGAGCTTGGTGCGGATATCGGCAAGAACGTTGTTGAAGTTGGCACCCGTGCGGTCCATCTTGTTGACGAAGCAGATGCGGGGTACCTCGTACTTGTTGGCCTGACGCCATACGGTCTGGGTCTGGGGCTGCACGCCGGCAACACCGCAGAACACCACGATAGCACCGTCGAGCACACGCAAGGAACGCTCCACCTCTGCGGTGAAGTCTACGTGCCCGGGGGTATCAATCACGTTGAGCTGGAAGTTCTCGTTCTCGAAAAGCTTGCAGCAGCCCTCGGCAGGCAACTGTTTCCAGTTTGTTGTAACGGCGGCGGAGGTAATGGTAATACCGCGTTCCTGCTCCTGTTCCATCCAGTCGGTCGTCGCAGAACCCTCGTGGGTCTCGCCGATCTTATGGATCATGCCTGTGTAGAAAAGGATGCGCTCGGAAAGCGTGGTTTTGCCACCGTCGATGTGTGCAGCGATACCGAAGTTGCGGTAGCGCTCGAGCGGGGCCTTGCGGTCAGGGCTGCTGTAACTAGCCATAATTCAGTAAAGTAATATGAATGTTATTATTTTCAGAGATTACGAGAAAAACTTACGCAGGATTACCAGCGGAAGTGAGCAAAGGCGCGGTTGGCCTGAGCCATCTTGTGCACGTCATCGCGCTTGCGCACGGCGGCACCTTGGTTGGCAGCGGCCTCTTTGATTTCATTGGCAAGAGCCTTGGCCATCGGGATACCCTTACGGTTACGGGCATAGTTGATGATCCAACGCATGGCAAGAGCTTCGGAACGATCGGGAGCAACCTCCAAGGGTACTTGGTAAGTAGCACCACCCACGCGGCGGCTCTTCACCTCCACACGGGGCTTGGCGTTCTCAATGGCACGGGTCAGCACCTCAAGGGGGCTTACAGTGTCCGTACCCTCGTTTGCAAGGTCAATAGCCTTGTAAACGATGCGCTCTGCAAGAGCGCGCTTGCCGGCAAGCATCACCTTACCGATAAGGCGGCCTACCAATACAGAGTCGTAACGAGAGTCACGACGTTCAATCTTCTTATAGACGCGTTTACGACGAGCCATAATAGTATGATATTAAAAGTTCAACAGTTTATTTCTTCTTAGCGGGAGCTGCGGCACCGGCTTTCGGGCGCTTAGCACCGTACTTAGAACGGCCACGGCGGCGCTTGTCAACGCCAAGGCAGTCCAGAGCACCACGAACGATGTGATAACGCACACCGGGCAAGTCCTTCACACGACCGCCGCGAACGAGCACGATGGAGTGTTCCTGGAGGTTGTGGCCCTCACCGCCGATGTAGGCGATAACTTCTTCGCCATTGGTAAGGCGAACTTTAGCAACTTTACGAAGAGCGGAGTTCGGCTTCTTCGGCGTACGCGTCATCACCTGGAGGCAGACGCCACGACGCTGCGGGCAGCTATGAAGAGCGCGAGACTTCGACTTCTCTTCCGGTACGATACGTCCCTTACGGACGAGCTGATTGATGGTCGGCATGTTTCCTTCTTTGATTATTAATTAGTTTCAGGTGGTTACCGGAGTTGGAAGAGCTTCTCATTACCGGAGAAGAGTTCCGTTTACCCGGCTGTGAACCCGATAAGTTCGTACTTCCTCCGCAGCATTCCTGCGCAGAAGAAGGTGCACTAGTATAGTATATTTTAACCATTTGGCAAGACTTTTCTTCCGTATTACGCAATTTTTTCTACTTTTTCTTAAAATAATTGTCTAATTTTATCATTTTGCGCGCGTGCGCGCGCGTAAAGCATTATTTTCTGCAAATGACACAAAAAAACTAGCAGGTGTACACAGATTAGGAAACGAGGGCTGTTTGCCCCCTGCCCTGCCCAAACACCGTTTACCGCGGATTCATCTAATCGTGTAGGGGGCTTTCGCCCCCTCACACACCACCGTACGTGCCATTTATGGCATACGGCGGTTTCCAATCAGCGTTTGAGGAGTTGATAAAACGAGATATATCCCTCTGCCCGCAGCCATGCGTTATCCATGCAG
>JAZNGY010000224.1:0-63758 GCA_045576695.1 Akkermansia sp. | reverse complement strand
GAACATAATCTTGACGGTAAAAACAGAGTTTTTGTTCCTGCTAAGTTCAGAGAAGAATTGGGCGAGAATGTTTACTATACTTTCCATAGCTCAGAATACCCTTCGATTCAGCTTTACAGTAAGCAGGGTTTTGAGGATGCTCTCGAGGAAGCTCTTGAGGAAGCTAAGGATAGAAAAGAAAGAAGAAACATCCGTGCCGAGTTTATGATGGGTGCAGGTGAGGTAACCTATGATAGCCAGGGCAGAGTTGTTTTGAGTCCTCTCACCACCAAAAAGGCCGAAATAGAAAAGCAGTGTATTTTTGTCGGCTTTGTTGACTATGTAGAGGTTATGAGCCCGGAAAACTATAACAAATACTTCAACGTAAACGTGGATTTTACGTGACTCCCCATTTCTTGCTAACCTAACTACAAAACAGCCCATTCATCCATGACTTATGCCATAGGTGAATGGGCATTTTAACACATCTACTTAATATGTTTTATTAAACACCAAGGCGCGGCAATAATCCTCTCTCAACTTGCCCGGCACAGCCATGTACAATTGTTGGAACGAGGAAACACCTGCCGGTATCGCCTTGCCCACAACCTGCGGCCAGAATTGAAGAGCGCGTTGTTGATTACGGCACCTCTGCATTTAAGAGCCCATATGGCGGCGGCGGTTCAAATATTCCACGGCATCCTTACAGATGGACGACTGCACAGCGTACCTAGGGCCATACTTCTCGGATGGCTTGCACACAATATCTTTGATGAAACCTTCATCAAGATTCGGCACTATCGTCATATCGTACGGCACTGCAAGCTCAGGCTTGATGAACAAATTTCCTCTTGTTTGCATAGAGTTAGCTCCATGCACACGATAATTACTAATTTGCACAGCCTTCAACATTTCCATGCCATTAGACTTGCGACTACGCAAAATCAAATAATCATCAACATGGCACACCAGGGCTTTCAACAGCTTTACATTGCCTTCTTTGTTGTAACCGTTCGCGTACTTCCTGTTTTCAGATGTCAGCTTATTATCAACAACATCCTTTGGACTCAATACATTCACACATCCATTATCATAGCAAAGCAGCAAACGCCCCGGTTTCTTATCTTTCGTTTTATTCTTATACTTATATTTATCACCCACGGGTATATTCATTAGAACAGTATCAGACTCTATTTTCTCTTCCTGCTGAGAAACTTTACCATCCTTGTAAAGGGTAATGTATCTCCATATTTCTTGAGGGCCGACAGGTTCCGGCAAAAACTGTTCCAAATCGGCATCCTTTGTCAACGGTTCCAAGCCCACTTCTTCCGGCAACACCGGCATTACAGTAGGAACTACAGCTGCACCTCCGCCAACACAGCAACGCTTACACACATATTCCGTAATATCGTTACCTTCATACTTGCTTACGGAATTTTGGTGACGCACATACAGAGAGGTACCATTCAACCAAACCGGTTTTTCTGCGGGAGACACCTTAATATGGCACACCAAATTTCTATCGCGATGCTTCAGCTCTACATGGGTTAATGAAGCAAGATACTCACCAAACGTACGCCTAATGGTGTTCATAAATAATAACACAATTTGGTCTACACTTCTGTCATATTGATTTGCATACCGATCAATCTTACTGGAATTGAGATAATCCAAATCGTTATTTATGCCACATATCGTGCCTCTATCGGTATAGCCTATACGCAATTCTCCGCCATCTGCATTCATAAATGCGGCAATCTGACGCATCATCTCCTTCCCTAACTGAGCATCGATATTCGCCTCCCCCTTGTTTCCATCTTTACCGGGAACAAACACAAAAGAACTTTTATATTCCAAGAAATGACTCTCAGGCCGGGGAGTATCTTCATCCTCCAACTCATCAACTCGCTTCCACTCCGCTTCTGATAGCGTCACGTTCGGGTCCTCCAAGAGCAACCACCCTTTCGCAGTGAATCCCTTTACCTTCAGTGACAACACATCCCCCGGAGTCTCCTCACGCTCAGAAACCAAATGTAAGCGATGCACCCCGGGGAGTCCTCTTGTTTCCCGAAGCGTAAAAAAGCTATCCTTACCATCCTTACCGAGAACCATATCCAATATTTCAAAATCATAATACTGGCCTTTATTGAAATGCCTCGTCAGCTCAAGCATATGCGCTAAATCAAAACGCAAATAACCGTCGACAATTCCCGTAACGCGAAGATTAACCAGCTGCCCTTTACTGTAGCTGATACCGTCTGTCCTTAAATTATGATGAAAACCAAAGACGTCTCTGACCTGATAACAATCCAGCATTCTCTCTCTGGAAGTTACCTCTCCGGGCACCCCGGAGATTTCAAAATCATAATTTACACCCTCTTTATACTTCTCGCGGAGAATGTAAGTAGCATCCTGCTCCAATACAGGGAAAGTCGTCTCAAAGCCCCACCTATCTTCTTTCAGCTTCTTTACCCGGCATGGCATCTTCCTACCTATTGCATCATCCCAATCCCTTTGGAAATCGAGAACTTTAGTACGGAACACCCAACCATCATGCTCATAGCCGGGCATGGTCTCTTGCCCATCTTCATCAGCTAAGATGAAATAAGGGTCACCGCGGTGCAACTCCACGCGTCGCACCGTAAAATTGTATACTTGGCCTATATAGAATTGCATAACTAAGAACCTATTAAGATTTTAAGACACTCATCAAATTGGAGCGAGGTGCAAGATAATGTACATCTGAACCCACAAACTTAAAGTGAGCCCTTGCACATGCTATCTTAACTTGCTCGTCCGGATGAAGTTTTTTCTCATCATCTGTACCTTTGGTTTCTACTACAAAATACAGGCGATTAATACCATCATGCTCTACTATCATGACCCAGTCTGGAGAATAATAACCTACAGGGGTTTGAATGCGCAATGATTTTGAAGGAAGCTTTGCATACATCTTCACATTGCGTGTGTTTGCAGAATCTTCTGCAAACTTGCGTTCAATTTCTGAATCATAAGCAACGAAATTAGTCAGGCAATTTTCACCGCCTTTAATCAACTTATCCTCAAAGAACTCAGCACTACGGAAAACCTGCATGGCCTCATATACCTTATTACCGATTTTCACTGGTTCATAGTATATCCCCTCTCGTATCACCTCCATCAGCACTGAATTTATCGTAGAAATGGCCACCTTCAAAAATTGGCGCGGATTTTCATGCACCTTTTTCAAGTGCTTTGTTCCCAGCAAAATATCGCCCAATGTTCTACGGCAAAGCTGCGTTGCCTCAGCCAAACGAGTCAAAAGATCCGGAATTTCATCATCAGCGGTTGAGCAAGTGATTCGGCTTACGGAAGGTTTACCGGACTCAACGCCGCCCTCTGTAATTTGAATTTCCGCAATCTGGCGTACATAATTTTGAGCCTGCACCTGCTCCAAATCACGATTCAAAGCCTCAATAGAACGCTCAATAAGCTTATCTGTATCAAACTTTACACGGTAAGTAGTTTTTGTACACACTTTTTGCCACAACTCAGCAAATTCCGGGCTATTCAAGATTTCGGGTTTCGCCTCCACAGTTTTGCGCTCATGGCTGCGCTTCGGCATCAAGCCGGCGGTCAGTTTATTTAACGCAAAGATGATTGCATCCTTTGCATCAGCATTTTCGAGAGATGGTTCATAAGCGTTCGTCTTGAGAGCGTCTCGAAGTTCTGTTGTCACAGTCCCATCTGCACGCACCCAACCTTTTTCTTTGAGGAGCTTCAATTCGGCGGCTGCTTTATCTTGCCCCAGCTGCACCTTATTACCTTTGGAATCAGTATAGCTGATAGTCCCTAATCGTTCAACAAGCAGTTTGCCGAAAACAATTCCATCCTCTGCCATGTCCTTTTGTAACTCCCGGGCAAAGATTTTGAAATTCTCTCGACTAACAACCGTTAACACGTTAATACCTTCATCTCTAACACGCACACCGCTTTCGTTTACGCATATACGTAAGCCTCGACCCAAGGCCTGTCGACGAGTAATTGTTTTTTTCATATCGCGCAACACGCATATCTGAAAAACATTAGGATTATCCCAGCCTTCTTTCAGCGCAGAATGCGTAAAAATAAAACGCAGGGGGTTATCCGGGCTCAACAGTTCTCCTTTATTTTTCAAGATATCCTGACACGCCGTTGCAACCCTTCGCTGTTCCGGACTCTCTGTGCCGGAAACAAGCTTTCTGTCGCTGTAGTCAGCAGAAAAGTAACCGTTATGCACTAAGGATGAATCAAAACTCGGCAAGTCCTTATATTTTTCGTTTTTCAGAGCATTTTGATACTCCTCTTCAAACATTTCGGACAACCAACCGGCTTCCACTTGCCCCTTACCATGAATTCGATAATCGGGAACGTTGTCAATAAAGAATAGGGTCAACACCTTTATCCTATCTCCCTTTTCTCGGTTACTCAGAGCAAGCTCTTTTTCTAAGTGATGTTCGATGGTGCTGCGCACCATCTGTCTCACAAGATGACTATCATCTCCGGAACTGCTTAACGATTCTCCTACAGGTACTCGTTTCAAGACACCGTCTATACTGAACTCAACAAAAGCTTTCTCAATGCGGGCAATATAGATATTCCCATACATTTCAGGATTCGTCGTCTTCTCAGAAAGACGGGCATTCTGATAGAGTGTATATTTTTTTAGTTTGAGTTCACCGCTATTATCGTACCCCCACAGGCTCATCTTAACAAAATTCTTTCCTCTCTTATCCCCCGTCTCATGCACTGAAATATCCGGTAAATCCTCACCGCTATCTACCTGTATACCTTTAACCAATTTCTGTTCCGCTGCATCAATGGCATTCAATGCATAAAGCGGATGAAACAGATTCTTGTGTGTGGCAGAATAGCGCAAGGTACACAGAGGATTAAGAGAGGTAATACCTTCCTCGCCCTTCTCTCCTACATTCTGAGGTTCATCGACAATGACGATAGGACGCAGTCTCTGAATATCATGAACCAACTTGACACCCTCTCTCTCTGAATGAAGATTGTTAGTTGTCTGAATAATGCTGGTCGTGCATATCAAAATACGCAACTCATCCGCCAACGCAAATTGTTTAATCTCGTGCGTTTGCCCGGACCGGTACACCGAGCTCACATCCTGAAGCGCAGGCACGGAAGGATAGAGCATCTTCAAATGGTCGGACATGCTGCGTATAGACTCATACACGCCCTCTCGTATAGCCAAGCTTGGGACTACAATCATGAATTTCTTAAACCCATAACGTCTGTACAACTCACACACGGTGCGCAAGTATACATACGTCTTGCCGGTCCCGGTTTCCATTTCTACCGTAAAATCCATGCAATGCTGCACTTCTCCTAACTTTTCACAATCAAAAGAAGCGGATTTTAATACCCCGTTTTTCTCTTGCGTCTGCTGTAGAGAAACAAGCATATCCGCATCCTGCAATTCCAGACGATTGCCATACGAGGATTCAGAAAACAGAGAATCCGGGCGTTGAATCTGCACACTGAGAGCGGAGCCCTCTCTCTCCTGCCCCTCAAAGAGAGAACAGACAGCTTCAATGGCGCGCTCCTGATACTCCCAGTTCGGCTCAAATTTGATTTTTACGCTCATAGCAATCAGAATGCATTTACTTGTTTGATGCCATAATCACTGAGGATTGCACAGAAGTTTTTCTTAGCTGCATCGTTTCCGACAAATGCCTTATCCACCACAAATACCTGACAATCCTTAGCCTCTTCTTCATGAGTACCGGGATTTTCCTCCTTATGCCATTCCAAAATGAAATGAGCAACTTCTTCCGCATGCGCGGCCAAGCGCTCATCCAAGCATGCAAAGTGTCGGCCACAGCCTATGTTGTACACTTCTAAGCCAGTGTCACCACACTCTTGCTTTTCTACATTATTTGTCAGCATAATCCCGAAACGCAGCATCAATTCAGTCATAATATCTTCTGCGCTTCGCTCCTCTTTCAGATGATTAGCAGCGGCTTCCAACGATTTCTCAATATCTTTAGTATCGGGATCCCAAGCATAGACATTGCTGCTGTCCAGCTTGTACACTCTGAAGCCGATGTCCAGCCCCTCCGATTTCTCCCCAGCTTCCTCCTTAACTTTCTCACCCGCCCGCCGGATGCGCTCCTTGCCAATCTCGCAGATGTTCTTATAGCCAGCATTGGCTGCATCGCTGTTCTCCTCGCACGCTTCAGGCAACTGCACCATGATAAATTTTCTATTACCTCCATCTGCAGCATTAAGCTTCATTACAGACTGGGAAATAGTGGCAGAACCAGAGAAAAAGTCTAGGACAAATGCATTTTTATCTTGCACTATATCAACAAGATATTGCAGCAACTTAACTGGTTTAGGCGCGCTAAAATAAGCGGCTGAAAATAAATCAGTAAAATCAGTTTTACCCGTTCTCGTTCGACCAAATCTATCCTCTATTAACAAACTGCGTGCAATACCACAGCTTTTCTTATAGTTTTTTGTGTATACATATCCATTCAGGAACACAAGCTCATCGAACCGTTCCCTTACAGTATCTCTATCCCAACGCCATCGGGCAACCTTTACTTCAGGATTTCTATGTATAACTCTATATTCTATATTATCTGGTCCAATGATTGGAAAATCCAAACTTTCATGATACCCCAAGTTTTGTTTATCTAATCTTTCTAACGAATATTCTCCATTTTCATCTGAACGGTTATAAACAGTTGTTACAGTTGCATTATTATCCAAAAACTTTGTGATGAGACCTGAGTTTTTAGCATAGCACAAAATATATTCATGATCAACTGCCATGAATTTACTATCGTTTGCTCCTCCACTTTTGCTTTTCCATACAAGATTGGTAATGAAATTACTTTCTCCAAATATTTCATCACTAATTTCCTTCAAATTAACCATTTCATTATCATCAATACTAATAAAAATCACCCCGTCATCGCAGAGCAGTTCGCGCGCGAGCATGAGACGCGGATACATCATGTTCAACCAATCGGTGTGATAACGTCCACTGGTCTCGGTATTTTCTTTCAACTCATTTTGTTGATTTGTGATTTGCTGATAATTCTTAATACTATCATGAAAATTATCCTTATAGACGAAATCCTTACCGGTGTTATATGGCGGGTCGATATAAATCATCTTCACTTTTCCGCGATACGAATTCCGCAAAAGTTTAAGAACTTCAAGGTTGTCACCCTCAATGTAAAGATTTTTAGTTGTATCCCAATCTTTGCTCTCCTCGCGACAAGGACGAAGCGTTCCGGCAGAATCAATCAAAGCACCGGCATGGGCAGCAGCTTTTCCACACCAATTCAAACCGAATCTTTCAGGTTGAGGCTCGGTTTTCCCGCCTAATATGCGGGTAAGAGCATCAAAATCGACAACACCTTCTTGAACGGCAGCCGGGAACAAATCAGCCAAAGCTTGGATGTTTGCTTTTACTGCAGAATCTTTTGCATTCAGCGGAAAAGCTGAATCCACCTTATTATAAGACTGGGGGGTAGACATAATTATGAGTTAGGTAAAATGTTAAGAATTGGGATAAAGGTTGTAGTTTTTGAGCAAGTTCGTGAATTCTATTCTCACTTCCTTACGACGATGACGAGCGTCCATATCATCGACATCTGCACGACACGCAGCAACTGCGTCATTGTACTCTTGTAAGTATCGTTGGACTTCCTCATCCAAACCTTTTGCCTTCTTCCAAGATTCACACGGATTAAACAATAGAGAACGACCTTCTAAAAAGGGGACGCTTCGCTCATACACCAACTTCAGCGCCAAGATGGCACACATCCACTGCTCGTACACATACATTAAATTGCGATTTTTGACGGAAGAAAACTGGAAACAATCACGAGCCGCAGCGGAGAGCTGAGGTAAGCAAACCGAAAAAAGAGATTTAGCCGCGGCGACTTTTCGCTTTGCGGGGTCCTGAGCCACAATTCTTAATGGCTGCGCGGAAAAATGCAGTGTTTCTGTATTTTTCTCTTTCAAACAAAGCAAAAGAGGGTAAGGAATAGCTTGATGAATTAAACTCTGCAATCTGGCAACTGAGGCTGACAATTCATTCCCGGCAATTTCCTTCAGATAAACAACTGCTATAAGACACTCTCTGTAATCGCGTTCAGAATCCTCATGCGCAGCAATCTGCACGGTATCAGGACGCAGCGATGTTACAAGCATCTTTTCTACCGTATTCTTAATCAGCGTTTTTTCTCCATCCGGATTATTAACTGCGGCTGCACATTTTTCAGCCAATAACTTCTGAGGCACAACTTCAACAATGCTCTTCAGTTTATCCGAAAGCATTGCATCCAAAAGTGAAGGTAAGGGGTACGTTTTCATCATCACACCAAGTAAAGAGCGCCTAATACTTCAAAATCATTCAAGCTTTGAGACTCGCCTTTTCTGCCAATAAGGGTACCTCCGGTAACGAATATACTTCTGGCTGCATTTTGCTCATCATGCCCTGAGATATGTTGAACGGCTGCAGAAAGCAAATCTCGGCATCGCTGCATATTGTAGCCGTTGTCGGTCAATCTGTTAAATTTATCGACCGCGTTTTCATCCACTAATTCTCGAGTTGAAGCAATCTTTTTCAACTCATCGAGACAGGGCTTAGGTTCAGCTGATATGGACAATTCTCCATCAAGGTCTCTAACTCGAACCAAATTATACGGATTCTCTACCCGTCTATGAGAACGAAGCAGGAAAAACGCTCCGGGCTGTGTCGTGGTATCGTTAACATCCAACACTGACGAGAAGTAAGGGGGAAGATTTTCTATGAGACCTTCATGAGCTGAGCGGTAATTACGAAAATCTGCGCGATATTGCTGCATGTTCAAATCTTGCAAATGAGAAAGTGTTGCAACCTCATCTGAATCATCCAGATCCTCAACAGAGTCCTGCATACGCCTCAGCTGCGAGGAACGGAAATCAAAATCAGGGTCATTCTCGACTTCAAGCACATTTCCAAACCCTGCACCGGCCAAGTCCAACATCGCCATGCGACCACGCACACGTCTCTCCAAGCCTATATATTCATCCAATTCTAACATAGGCCACATATTCACCAGTTGCAGACAGGTGTTAGTAGAACCAATTCGATCCACTCGACCGAAACGCTGAATAATTCTGGTGGGATTCCAGTGTATATCGTAATTAATTAGATAATCACAATCCTGCAAGTTCTGACCTTCTGATATACAATCTGTAGCAACCAAAACATCAATCTGGGGTCCATCAACATTCGCTTTCTTCGAATGCGGCGAAAAAGCACATAGAATATCTTCTTGACTGTTTCCCAATCCATCAAGATTTGACCTATTTCCGGATCCGGTTATGTATGCCATGTGTAAGCCATGTTCCCTAAGATCCTGTTGCAGCGAATTATATATATATTTTACAGTATCAGCAAACACAGAAAATATAAGAACTTTATTATTGTCGGCATTAATAGGTCTCCTCTTTTTATCCAGAATCATTTCGCGCAAGGTGCCCAATTTTGCATCGTTTTCACAAACAGCATGCCTTATCATTTCCTTCGCTTGGTTCAAGATACTAATATCAGATTCCAAATCTGTCACCCAAGCATCCACATTTACATGTTGACGTTCAACCTTAATACGCCCATTGCCCAACAAATCACTTAACTGATCATTCTGATCACGAAGAGACGCTTCTTCATCACCGGCTTGTGCGCAAATCTCTATCGTGTTTTCATTATTGAGGGCATCAATCAATTGCTGGGCAGACTGAATCATATTATCCAATGTTTTTGCGAATGAATGGACTGAGCTTTCCATTCGTTTAAACAGATTATTCAGCATCAAGCCACCCAACTGCTTTTCTCGGTCGCTTTGTCTAAAGTGCACTTCTGCTAATTTCTGATCATATTTCTCTGCATATTGATTTTCGAACTCCTGCCTTAGATAACGTAGCGGCCTGTACGAAGCCATTTTTAATCCACCATTAACTTGTCCGTTGACTTCAATACCCAACAAAAGGTCATTAATCTGCGAAACAGGTAAAACCTCGCCGTGCTCCTCACTGGGATACTTGTTAATCGGCGCAAGACGCTCTGGAAAAGTAGCCTTCTTATCACCAGGATAGTACATTTTTACGTGATGTCGAGAACGGGCTACGGTCAAAAGATCAAGTAACTTCAAATAATCTTGGCCCAAGTTCCTTGCCAACGAAGCAGTTGACCTATCATTGACCGTATTAATCCATTCATTGAAACAGGCGTCTGCCTTTCTCGTTGTTTGCATCACACTTTCAATGCCGTGTGCAAGCAAAAAGTTATCTTGATTTGCTGATATCAAATTTATCTGATTACGCAAGTCAGCAACTTTGTTATTAACGGGCGTAGCGGACAATAACAAAACTTTAGTTTTTTGCTGGCAGCCCTTGATAACTTTATTCATCAAAGCTTGATACTGCTGAGTCCTGTGATTGCGGAAATTATGACTTTCATCCACAACAACAAGGTCATAAGCCTCCCACCTAAAATTCTCCCAATCAGGACCCTCCTTAGGTAAATCCGTGTGTTTCAACAAATCATACCTAAAAGGTTCATCAGCGTAAGGATTGGTTCTCACATTTTCTTTAAAAATAGACCAGTTTGCTATTAACCTCTTAGGAGCCAAAACAAGAGCTCGCTTACGCTGTGATTCATAATACTTTATAACAGCAAGCGCCTCATACGTTTTGCCTAAACCTACGCTATCAGCCAGAATACAACCATTATGTTTTTCGATTGTATTGATTAAACTCAAAACACCGTCTCTCTGAAACTGTAACAAATCCTCATTCCAAAAGCGAGAAGCAAAGAATCCGCCTTCCTGATTAGCTTCTTGAGGCAAATCTTCTGGAACTAATAGCTTCTCACATGCTTTGTAATATATATATGAAGCAGGAGATGATGATGCCAAAGTTTCCAATTGCGCCCTGAATTCCAATCCGTTTCCTGCATTATTCCAATGCATATTAAACATACTATCCAGCTGCACATAATTTTCCGGGGGAAACTCTGTTATTATTACAGGATCTCCGGAAATTGAAGACGTTACATATACCGTCCCCATCACACCTTTTATATTCGCCTCATTCTCATCTTTCCATATCTTAACACCACCCGCACCTATCTCTGTCGAGGTCACTCTAACCACCATCTCATCATTATCCAACTTTTGAATACATTCTCTTGCCCACACAGGTAACATGAGAGAATTCAAAGAATCTCGTTCCTTTGAAGCGCTGATGATTCCCCAATTTCTCAATTTTTTTTCAGGAAAAATCAGTTTTACCTCAGCACTCCTTTCTTCTTCCGACAATGCAGCAAAACCGGATATCGTAAAGGAGCTGGCACAAATTTTCAATTCAGATATAGGCATAATCGACTAATTTACTGGTTAACAAAAAAACTCCATTCCATTACAGAATTTTTGGCAAGTTTGGAGGAATAAGAGCAAAGAACATACAATACCCAAAGCAAAGCTTGCAGGGTATTCAAAAATTTGTACTCGGTATCGGCCCCCAGGATATTCCATTTTTCAAGGACCGAACTATCGACAATGATGCGCCAATGGGCAATTTTATCAGCAGCGCTGATTTTACTGAACCCGGTCAGGGTAAAGTCAGCACCTACCGCAGCGATGTTAACCGCGGCGATACGGGGGGGGTGGCAACTATCTTATTATCAACAACTTGCGACATATTCTTATTAAAGAGGCGAAGAAGAGAGAGCGCGCAAGCGCTTTTACGCATTACACCATATCAGATAAAACGGGCGAAGTCAAGGTAAAACGGCAAGTGGGAAAGGTGTTTTGCGTTTTTTTACGGCCTTGCTCCCACTTGCCGTTTTGGGGGCTTATAGCCACGTGAGGGTGTGGGGGAGGCGGGGGAGTATTTTGTTAGCCAGGGCGCGGTCTGTGATGAGCAGGTGACCGGCGTGGATGGGGCGGCCGAGCTTGCGCATCATGTCGACCATGTGGGGGGCGGGGAGGGCGGCGTGTTTCTCGATAGCATGCAGGGTGGCGCCGTGCTCCAGCAGCAGCTCCAAGATGTAGCGGTGCTCTCTCAGTTGACGCGACCACTGCCCGTAGCAGCAGGCGTTGATGCACTCGTAAAAGATACCGCGGCCCAGCACTTGATTGAAGGGTGTGCGGTCTTGCGCATCGGTAAAATTGACATCTGCCCCACAATCTAACAGGCAGCGCACTTTGCTTAAGTTGCCGTTGTGGGCAGCATCTATGAGCTCCGGCCCCAGAATGTGTTGTTGCGCGTGGTCGGCAATCCCGTAGTGCTTGATGATGAAACGGGCAACGTGGCTGTTGTCAAACTCCAGGGCGGCATCCAACAAGGAATCGGGGGTAATATCAGCAGAGCAATTTTCGCACAGAGCCTGCAGCACATCCGCACAATCATCTTTGATAGCCATGCGCATGAGCGCCAGTTGTTTGGGTGCAGGCAGGTCGCAGAAAAGATTGCGCGCCAGAAGGAGGCGCACCACCTCTGCACTTCGGCTGCACACAGCTTGTTGCATGAAGTAGAGCTTTTCTTCTTGCGTGAATACGCTGCTGCCCACAAAGTCGAGCACGCAGGCTAGCATGGGGGCATCTGCCTGTTTGATAGCGATGAGCATGTAGTTTTTGGCGCGGGGCGTGGCAAGGCCGAATTCCTCGAACAAGCCGCGCAGGATATCGACATCACCATTGTACACGAGGAAGGTATCCGAATCCATATTCAGCGCTGCATAGCGGAGGTTTTGCTCTATGGCAATGCGCAAGTACTCATCATTGCACCCCCACTTAATGAAGAAGGTGTATACATACGAGGCCATGTCGCTGTTGCGAGAATGAAGAGCCGTCATAATGAGGTTCTTTTTATCTTCTGCCGTCAGCAGGGGCACCAATTCGTGATGTTTGCAAAGGCCAATGGCAAAATCGTAATTCTCTGAAATGCCCTTGCGGATGTAGCGGCACACGTCTTCGCGGGTTTGGGCGGGTTGGGCGCATTTGAAGAGGTAGCGCAGAGAGGCCTTGTGGTGTTTCTCTATGGCAAGGGGGATGAGCTGCTTGGCTTCATCTGCCGAGGGGTTCATACCGAGGCGGGGGAAGGCCTTAATGCGCACTGTATCTGCCGCCATAACGGCAGAGAAGAACGGGCGCTTGCAGGTGGTGGTGCGCAGGCTGCCGGACTCCCTCAGCTGAGCAATGACTGCGGCAGAGGTGGGGTGCAGCGATTCCCCCTGCTCTGCCAGAAGGTCAACCACAGCCATGCGGCCATGCATGTGTGCCAACATGCAGGCGGTGCAGCCGTACATGTCTTTTTGGGCAACGTCTGCGCCGTGATGCAGCAGCCAACGCGCCACGGCAACATTGCCGGTGATGGCCGCAGCCATAAGGGGGGTAATGCCACGCGCATTGCGGGCGTTGACATCTGCCCTGCGGGCGAACAATTTCTCGCACAGGGCAACGGGGGCACAGTAGGCGGCAAAAATCAGGGTGGTATTGCCTTGGTTGTTTTGCACGCAGGCGTCTGCCCCCTGCTCTAACAGGTAGTCCACAAGGAGGTAGCGCTGCTTGCGGATGGCGACCAGCAGCGGGGTGTTGTCTTGCGAGTCTCTGCAATCGAGATTGCCGAGGGCTTCCACTCGAGTTACGAATTCATCCAGAGGGCCTTTCTTGACGGTAGCGAATATTTTTTGGGTATCCATATTATAGGGAGTATGATGGGTTAAAAAGAGGTGTTGGAGAAAAAGAGAGTCCGGGGGATGCGTTATCGGAACGCACGCAACACGTGGCGCAATCCGGCCTTCAACACATTACACACCTCGAGCGTTCCTTTGGGGTCGTGCATCGTGTTGGTGGGAGAATTGCACAGCAGGTGATACCCACGTTCATACGCGCGCAAGCGGTAGTAATGAGGGGAGAAGACCTCTTGCAAAACATAGCCGGGTATTTCCTCAGCATCTCCGTGGGTATCGCAGTATTCCTCGTAGGCATCCAAGAAGTCACCAAGAACCTCCTCCAGCTTTTCGGCAGCAATGTCCGGAACGGTGATGTCCGTGGGTTCATCGTCCTCAAAGTCTTCGCCGAACTCTGCATCCGGTACGGGGTCAGGCCATATCTCCAACGTATCGACTACCGCAGAGGCGTTGGCACCGGCGTTGAGAAGAAACTCTATCATCTGCACATAAAGCAGGTCATCCTTATCATCGGGAGACTCCGGATATACTTCTATTTCAACAGCTGCACATAATGGAACATCGTGCCAACCATCAGCGGAAGCATTGATGTCTGCCCCGAAAGAAAGCAAAAGCTCCAAAAGCTCAAAATTAAAGTTCCGCACCGCAGCTCTGAGTATTGAACTCTCGAGATGCCGGATATCAGCCCCAGACTCCAACAATTGGCGCACCAACTCAAGAGGTGCATTAAAAACGCAGGCACGGTACAGCACTGTATATGCCCGGTCGTCTTGAGCATTGACATCTGCCCCGGCAGCCAAGGCCTGTTTTACCGCCTCCCACTGCTTGTTTTCAGCAGCACGGAGCAATGATTCATTAAGAGAAAGCGTATCGTTTTTCATGGGGAGTAAATTGGGTAATAAAGAGTAGCGGGAAAAATGCAAAGGCCCTATAGCACATTTCGCACAAAATGTCAAGTTTCCCGCAACTCTTTTTTTATTTTTTTGATGAGCGCAAAAATCCCTGCGCACGGTGACCATGCGCAGGGGTGAATAGAAAACGGGTTGCCGAGGGTTAACGGCTATGGATGTTGAGCATCTGGGCGTAGGTGGGCACGGGCCAGAGGGCGGCGTCCACATGTGCCTCGAGGGCATCTACCGTTGTACGGGCCTGCTCCATAGCGGCGCGCATGGCGAAGGGCTCGCCGGCGTCGATGGCGGCAGCCAAGGCATCCACCTGCGGGGCCAAGGCATCGTACAGCTCGCCGATTTGGTTGGCTTTCCGGGTAGCAGCCTTGAGCCCGGCGGTGAGGCCGGCGGCTTGAATAGCCCCCACGGTGCCGCAGATTTCAGTCATCTGGGTAGCCACGGCGGGCAGATAAATGGTGCGCAGCATGTTGAGGCAGGTCTTGGCCTCAATGTCGATGAGCTTCTCAAAGCTTTCCAGCTGAATTTCCTTGCGGGCCAGCAGCTCGGCACGGGAAAGCACGCCGTACTTCTCCATCAGCGCGATGGAATCGGGGCGAGAGAGAACCTCGAGCGCCTCGGGCGTGGTTTTGATGTGGGGCAAGCCGCGTTTCTCGGCCTCTTGCACCCATTCGTCGGAGTAGCCATTGCCATTGAAGATGACGCGGTCGTGCTTGGAGACAAGCTCGCGGATGAGCTCGCGCACCACATTCTTGAACTCGGGTGTGCCGGCATGGGGCTCCAAACGGGTGGCAACATCATCCAGCGCCTCGGCCATAATGGTGTTGAGCACCGCCATGGGCCATGCGCAGGTTTGGGAGGAGCCAACGGCGCGGAACTCGAACTTGTTGCCGGTGAAGGCAAAGGGAGACGTACGGTTGCGGTCCGTGGTATCCTTGGGCAGCTCGGGCAACACATCCACACCCAGCTCCATGGTGGTTTTGGAGGTAGAGGACTTAGCGCCACCGGCCTTAATCTGCTCAATAATGTCGGTAAGCTGGTCGCCGAGGAAGATGGAGATAATGGCGGGCGGGGCCTCTGCAGCGCCGAGGCGGTGGTCATTACCGGCCTTGGAGGTAGAGGCGCGCAGCAAATCGGCATGCTTATCCACACAGGCGAGCACGGCGCTCAGGAAGGTGAGGAACAGCAAGTTGCTGTGCGGGGTTTTGCCCGGGGAGAAAAGGGAGCCCAGCTCGGGCGTGGAGAGCGACCAGTTGTTGTGCTTGCCACTGCCGTTGACATGGGCGTAGGGTTTCTCGTGCAGCAGGCACACCAAATTGAACTTGAGAGCCTGACGCTGCAATATATCCATAATCATCACATTATGGTCCACTGCCACGTTGCAGGGCTCAAACAGGGGGCAAATCTCGAACTGGCCGGGGGCGGCCTCGTTGTGGCGGGTCTTGGCAGGCACACCCAAAGTCCACAAGGCGCGGTCCACACTCATCATGAACTCCAGCACGCGCTCTTTGATGGAGCCGAAGTAGTGGTCCTCCATCTGCTGGTGCTTGGGCGGTAAGCAACCGAAGAGGGTGCGGCCGGTCTCAATGAGGTCCGGGCGTTGCAGGTAGAGGTCGCGGTCAATCAGGAAGTATTCTTGCTCTGCCCCGAGGTTGCTCACCACGTAAGAGGGCTCAATACCGAAGCAATGCAGCACGCGCGTGGTTTGCTGAGCCACGGCGGCCATGGAGCGCAGCAGCGGGGTCTTCTTGTCCAACGCCTCGCCCGTGTAAGAGCAGAAAGCCGTGGGGATGCAAAGTGTTACGGTGTTTTCAGTACGCTTAATGAAGGCGGGGCTGGTGGGGTCCCAAGCGGTGTAGCCACGGGCCTCGAAGGTGGCGCGAATACCGCCGGAGGGGAAAGAGGAGGCATCGGGCTCTGCCTGAATGAGGTTTTTGCCCGTAAACTCGCAAATCATACCGCCTTTGCCATCGGGCTCCACAAAAGAGTCATGCTTCTCTGCCGTGGCGTCGGAAAGCGGCTGGAACCAGTGCGTGTAGTGCGTGGCCCCCTTGGAAAGCGCCCACACTTTCATGGCTTGGGCTACTTCATCTGCAATACCGGTATCAAGTTTGCCACCCTTTTGCACCGTGAGCATCATTTTTTTGAATGCACTCTTGGAGAGATATTTCTCCATGGTCTTAATGCCGAAAGTATCACTTCCGTAGAGGGCGTTAAGCGCGGCTTCAGCGTCCGTCAATGTTTCAGTAGCCATAAATTGTGTGGTTTTAGCAGTGTGCGCGCGTATTCTAATATCTTTAGGGGGATTTGTCAATCTCTTTTCCACCCACAGGCAGTGGCTGCATACGCAAAATTATAATTTTTATGTTGGACACGGCGGGTGCATATGGATATAATGTAGGGCGGACATGTTGCAACGAGGGTACAGAAAAGAAGAGAGCTTGGCGCGCCACTGGGCGGGGCAAGTGATAGAGCTTTGCGAAGAGATTGATGATGACACCCTCACCGAGTTCATAGAACCTATACAGCAGGCCATCAAGGCCTTGGACCACGACCGGCGCGTGCTCTTCATCGGCGACAGCAAGAGCGGCAAATCATCTCTGCTGGCAGGCATAGCACAATACCCCGCCATAGCCAAGGCAGAGATGACGGAAGTGTACCGTTGCTGGCGCTACCGCAACAATGACGGAGACGCCACCTGCTCCACCTTCATTCCCCTGGAAAATCTGGAGGGTTTAGAGCTGACGGACACCGCAGCGGCAGAAGACGCAGCCAACCAAGAGACCATCAAAGCGCTGATGAAGGCGGCAGATGCCGTTGTAGCCGTACTGGATGCCAGCCGTATCGAGGGCTCCGCCATATGGGATTTGTTGGCAAGCCTCAGCCAAGAGCGCCGCAATGCCACCCTACTGGCCGTAACGCATACGGACAAGCTGGGGGCAGAAGAGGCATTGAAACTCAAAGATAAGCTGAGAGATTATTGCCGCAAGCGCATCAGCAGCACCCCGGCTATTTACTTCATCAGCCCCACCACCATGAAGGGCATGGATGGCTTCACCCAACGTGTGCAAGAGGCATTGAATGCCCCGCACGGGCTGCGGGCCGACATCCGCAAAGTCATCACCCTCTCGGGCGATTTGCTCAACAAGCAATACCACATTTTGCGCGCCCGTGAATCCGTTTCTCAAAACGACTACGGTTTCCTCAATTCCATTGACAAAGAGATTGACAACTTTTTGTCGCACCAGATGACCGGCATCAAAAACTATACGGATGCGTACTCCGACGCCGCCATTAAAGCGCTACCGGCCACCTTAGCCAAGCTCAAGCAAACATTCGGGTACTGGTTATCCCCCGTCACCCTGGTGCGCCTGAACCTGTTCGGCGCCGGCACGGAGAATTATTACTACAACATGATCTGCCGTGAGATTTTGAGCCGACAGGAAGTGAGCGATGCAAACTTCGTGTTATCATGCTCCGGGCACTGGAACCACGTGCGCCCACGCATGAAAAAGGCCATGGAATGCGAAATCGGCAACTTCCCGGAAGAAGAGTTGCACAAAGAGCTCAGCGAGCTGCGCGTGCGCTTGGGCAGAGACCTCTACAAACCGTTCAACCAAGAAAAACTGCGCAGCAGGTTTGCGGCCATGTTTAATAAATGCGCCCGCGGCATGCAGTGTTTCATATTCGGCATTTGTCTTTGCCTGATAGCAGCAGGCATTACCGGGTTGTTCGGCCAAACGCAGTATGCCGTGTGGCTGGCTGCATGCGCCGGCATTTTGTGGGCTGTGGGCAGCCTTTTCCACTGGGGGGCATCCGTAAGCATTCGCAAAGAGGTAGTACAACTGGGCAACAAGCTGCAAGAGAGCATGCTGTCCAACCTGGCAGAAGACATCAAGACCATGCTCATCTCTCGCGTTTCTGCCTACCGCAAGCTGTATACCGAGCCCCGCAGAAAAGTAGCTCGCAACGAATCCATGCTCAAACCCTTGCAGCAAAAGCACCTCAACGTTACGCGCCAAATCTCCACCATAATGCCCCGTTAAGAGGGAGTTTTGCGGTTGACATCAGATTTCACCATTGATAAAATTACAGTATGAAACTTTTATCTATGCTCATGGCTACCGCTTGCACATGCACCCTCACACTGCAAGCTCAAGAAGCCCCGCAGCCCGAACAAAGCCACGCGCCCACGGCCATGGCCACGGCGGCTCAACAGATACAGTTTTTGACAGAGGCGCAGCCGAACACCGATGCAGCCTACTACATGTACGTTAACTCTGCGTACTGGTGCGGGCCCTGCCGCCATTACATACCCTCCGTCATAGCAGCATATGAAGAGATGCGCAAAGACAACCATGTGGAGGTAATCTTGCTGTGCCATGATCGCTCTGTTAAGGGCGCCTTACGCTATATCGAACTTTTCTCCATACCCTTTCCTGCCGTGATGTATGAGAGCGAGGACCGCGCCAAGCTTCCCGGCACCCCCAACGATGTTACGACCCTACCCTACATCGTTGTGGTTGATGCCAAAGGCAATGTTGTACACAGCGGACACGCCTCTACGGCAAAAGATTGGAAAACATACACAAACAAAACAAATTAAGCCATGCAAGAAACACTTACAGACATACGCACACGCCGCAGCTGCCGCAAATACCTGCCCGAGCAAATTACCGATGAGCAGCTGAACGCCATTCTTGAAGCTGCTACTTGGACCCCCACGGGCCGCGGCAAGCAATCCCCGCAAATGGTGGTCGTGCAAGATGCCGACTTGCTCAGCAAGCTCTCTCGCCTGAACGCCCAAATCATGGGCACGGACAGCGACCCCATGTACGGCGCCCCCACAGCCGTCATCGTTTTTGCAGACGGCAGCAATGAGAACGGCATTTTGGATGCCTCTCTGATGATGGGCACCCTCATGCTGGCAGCCCACGCCGTGGGCGTTGCCTCTTGCTGGATCAACCGCGGCAAGGCCATGTTTGAATTGCCCGAGGGGCAGGAAATCAAGAAAAATTGGGGTGTGGAAGACAAGTACGACGGCTTGGCCATCTGCATACTCGGTTACGCCGCAGAGGGAGGCATTGCCCCCGCCAAGCCCCGCAGAGAGGGCTACGTCATCCGTGGCTGATAACACCGCCTCATGCTATGATTCGCAAACTGGTAGTGGAGGGAGTTACGGTTTTCCCCAAGCAAGAGTCATTCTCTTTTGTGCCGGGGCTTAACATTATTGTAGGCGGCAACGACTCCGGTAAAAGCCACCTCATGAAACTGTGCTACGCCATTACCAAATGGGGGTGCGATGGCGCACGACGCGAACTGCCCGAGGTGTGGGCAGAAGAAAAACGCCTGCGCAAAGACATGCTGCGCGTTTACGGCACCCACAACCTCACCTCGCTCACAGCCCGCAACCGCGGCAATGCTACGGCACACATCAAAGCCTCGCTAGAGGGGTACAAAGTGCCCCTCGGCTCTGCCGACCTCAGCTTCGGGTTTAAGGCAGACAACGAAGAAGAGGGGTTGCACATCAACAAATTACCGCAACGTTTTCTGAGCGAAAACGCCGTTTTCATCTCACCTCGAGAGGTACTGTCCATTTACCCCTGCTACATGCAGGCCGGCAAGCGCTACCCGGAGCTGCTGGACTCTGCCAGCTGGGAGCTCTGCCGCGCGTTGGAAGAAGAACCGAGCGGCAGCGCCATATCCGCCCCGCTGCAATACGTGATAAAAGAGATAGAGGCCTTGCTATCGGGGAGATTGCAACGCCTCAACGGGCGTTTTTATCTGCAACGCATGGGGCAAGAGCCACTGGAGCTCAACTTGGTGGCAGAGGGCTTCAAACGCATCGGCACGCTGGGGCTGCTGATAGGCAACGGCACCGTGCGCGCCGGCACCTCGCTGTTTTGGGATGAACCGGAAATGAACCTCAACACCAGCCACTTGCCCCTGCTGGTGCGCATTTTGATGGGGCTGTGCCATGCCGGGGTGCAGGTTATGCTCACCACACACAGTCTCTTCCTGCTCAGAGAATTGGTTATTCAACTGGCAGAAAAGAAGCATGCCAAAATAAGCCGCCGCTACTTCGGCATGCAGCCGGCAAACTCCACCTCCCTCGGGGTGCGCACCTCTGCCGGCAACTCGTTGGATGAGATTGACCACATCGACAGCCTGGACGCCGAGATGGAACAGGCAGACCGCTACCTGAATATGAACTACAACCCCGTGGAGGAAGCCTGAGCGTGTTTCAACCCGGTACCAGCTGTGTAGAAGGCGTACACCGCTTCAATTTTGAAGCGGGCTACCATGTGTGCCGTTTCGAGTGCTCGCCCTTCTATTCTCACCACGCCCAAAACTTTTGCAACAGCTGCAAAGAGATGGACTTTGTGCTGTACCACCCCGGCAAAAAAGAGCTGTGGCTGGTAGAGGTAAAAGACTACCGCTTCAACGCCCGACCCAAGGTAAAAGATTTGGTGGAAAAACTTTGCCGCAAGGTGAGAGACTGTCTTTTCCTCTTGCGCACGGCCGCGCTTTGCGCCCCGGAGGAAGAGCCCGCTGAGGGCACATCCCTGCGCGACATTGCTCGCATGAGCCTGCAAGCCAAACGCATACGCATTGCATTTACCATAGAACTGGCGCGCACCGGGCTTTTCCCGCCCAAAAGCCTGTTAGCTACCATCAAAGACCTGCTCTACCGCCAAATCCGCTTTATTGACCCGGACATGCTCTGCCTGCCCATCACAGAGTCCGGCGGCATTGGCCCGTGGACCATTACCCCGGCAGGCTCGGCGCATTCCTCGCGCATTCAAAAAAGAATCGAGGAAGCCCGACTTGCGCACGAAAAAGAGCAACGCCTTGCCCAAGAACGCGCCCGCCATGCCGAAAAACAGGCCGCAAAAAAACAGCGCAAAGCAAGAAAATCTGACATCCCCCTCTGGAAACAGCGGGCGGAAGAACGCCAATCCGGCATGAGTGGCAACCATGCAGACCGCCGCAAGAAAAACGAAAACCGCCCGACCAACTCATGAAAAAAAGAAAATGGCTTATAGCAATTACGGTAGGCATTTTGCTATCCATCATTCCGATGGCAATACTGTTTTTTTCAAAAAAACCGGCACAGCAACCCACACCGGAGAGCCACAAACTCATTCAAATGGTGGAAGATCCAAATAGTCTTCCGGCCTTAGCACGCAAACAAATCGGCGTAACCGTGGGTTATTCTCCGGATTATGTTGATTTAGAATACCCCATGGGCGATGTACCCATGGAGAGCGGCGTGTGCACCGATGTTGTGATACGCGCCCTGCGCCACAAGGGGCTTGACCTGCAAGAACTGGTGCATACGGATATCAAAGACAATTTCCGCCGCTACCCCGGGCGCAAATTGTGGCGCCAGCGTGCGGCAGACCCCAGCATAGACCACCGCCGCGTGCCCAACCTTGAGGTTTTCTTTGAGCGCATTGGGTGGAGCGTAACAGAGAAACCCACTGACACCCCGGCAGACTACCTACCCGGCGATATCGTCACCTGTTTCGATGCCGCGCACGGCCGCCCGCACATCATGATTGTAAGCGACCGCAAACACGCAGAAACCGGCGTGCCCAAAGTGATTCATAACTCCGGCAATGGCACAGAGGAAAATGACGACCTCTTCGAGTTCCCCATCACCGGCCACTACCGACCGGTGTACGATAACCCCATCACCCTTCCCCAACCGGAACCCACTAAAAACAATAAAAAGAAGAAATGAACAAGTCCCTCCTTCTCTGCCTTTTGCTTACGCTAACCGGCTGCTTGCATGCAGACAACCGCCTGCCCGCCTTGGCCCGCCAACAAATTGGGGTTACAGTTGAGTATGACCCCGCTTACGTCTCACTAAAATACCCCGGGGGGGATGTACCGCAAGACCGCGGGGTTTGCACGGATGTTGTTATTCGCGCCATGCGCCAACTCAACTTCGACCTGCAAAAAGAGGTGCATGAGGACATGAAGAAAAACTTCTCTGCCTACCCCAGCCGCAAAAATTGGGGGCTCAAGCGCCCCGATAAAAACATAGACCACCGCCGCGTGCCCAACCTGCAAACGTTCTTCAAACGCAAGGGGTGGAGCCGCCCCGTCTCACAAAACCCAGTAGATTATCAACCCGGCGACATTGTCACCTGCCTGCTGGGTGGAACGCTGCCGCACATCATGATTGTGAGCGACCGCAAAAATGAGGACGGCGTGCCGCTCATTATACACAACATAGGCGCCGGCACCCAAGAAGAGGACGACTTGTTTACCTACGAGCTCACGGGCCACTACCGCCCCAAACTAAAATAAAGCGCTTTGTTGTTTCGCACTGTTAAACCCGGTTGATAAATCGGAGTTTGAATGTACGAATGACGATATACGAGGTACGAAGTTCAGAGTCTGCCGCCTGAGGCGCGGTGTTGCAAAGCCGAGCCTACCTTGACGCAGAAAGCGAGCGCAGCGAGCCGAACTTTATATTCGTAACTCGTACTTCGTCATTCGTAAATTAAAATTAACAGGGCCTATTCATCTATCAACTGTAAATGTTAACAGGGCCGTCTATTTAACGCATACCACGCCCCATCAGCGCGCGGATAATAGCTACACGCCGCTTGCTTTTACGCTGTTGTGCCAGTTGCAAGGCTGTCTCCCCCTTGGGGGTGCGCACCTGCACATCTGCCCCCGCGCGTATCAACGTCAGAATAGCAGCATCATCCTCGCGCTCATCGGCCAGCATAGCCAATAGCGCCGTCATGCCGGTTTCCGTAGAAATCACATCAAGCGGCACCCCGGCAGTCACCAAGGCCTGCACGGTTTCCGGCGTATGCAAAATATCAAAAAGCGCCGTTTCGCCCTTAGCGTTCACAGCCGTGGCATCTGCCCCGGCCTCACACAAAAGCTTCACCACATCTGCAGAGCGCGCACTGTGCAAAGCCGTGTTACCCGCGGCATCCACCGCTTTGGCATCTGCGCCATGTTCCAAATAAAATCTCACCAAAGCTTTATCATCTCTTGCCACGGCTCGCATCAACGGCGTTACCCCGCGGGCGGAGGCACAATTCACATCGGCCCCCATTTCCACCAAACGGGTAGCCATCTGCACATCTCGCACGGCCAATAAGGGCGAATCTGCCGGCGGCGCCGTCACCACAGAGGCACCGGCCTGCAACAACAGCTCCACACCACCACGGTTTTCCGTACTCAATGCGCGGCTAAGCGGGGTTGTGCCCGTATCATCCGTGGCATTCACATCTGCATTCGCACCAATGAGAGATTTGACCACTGCCTCCGACTGCGTACGCGTGAGCGGCACAGCATTAATGGAATACCCGCGACCATCCGGGTTGGCACCTGCCTGCAACAAGGTATCCACCAATACCACATCCCCCTTCTCGGCGGCATCTATCAACAAAGTAGCACCGCTGGGCAAGCGCTTGATGTTCACCTCCTCCGCATTCTCCACCAACCCCATTTTGCACAGCTCTTGCACTGCCGCCTCATCCGCAGATAATAATTGACGCTGCAATACACAGGAACTGAGCGTTACCCCGCACAGAGCCGCCATAAGCACAAAAAACTGTCCGTTGATTTTCATGATTACGCAACGCAGTTTACCAAGCACCCCGCCCCCTTGCAAGTCAAATCTACTCTTTCACCCCGTATTTCAACGTCTACACCTCCACTCACTGCCTTTTTTTACCCTCATGCCCTCCTTCTCGCAAAAAAATCACGTTTTTTTCACAAAAAAGTCTTGCCAAACGCGTACGAATGTGTATAATAGCGCCGTCCTCGCTGTCAATGCGAGTACATACCACAAAATAAATCGCGGATGTAGCTCAGTGGTAGAGCGCAACCTTGCCAAGGTTGATGTCGTGGGTTCGAATCCCATCATCCGCTCTCCATAACAGGCGTAAGCCTCCACGCGGATGTAGCTCAGTGGTAGAGCGCAACCTTGCCAAGGTTGATGTCGTGGGTTCGAATCCCATCATCCGCTCTCCATAACAGGCGCAAGCCTCCATGCGGATGTAGCTCAGTGGTAGAGCGCAACCTTGCCAAGGTTGATGTCGTGGGTTCGAATCCCATCATCCGCTCTCAAAACAAAAACGGTGCATCGTCAGATGTGCCGTTTTTTAATGTTTAATTTTTGATGTTTAATGTTTAAAGTAGTGTTACGGCACCGCAGGAGTCGTAACTATCATGAGAGGAGCCTTTGTAAAGTCCCCAAAAACTCGTCATTTTTAATTTTCGAAAACTATCATTTACTCAACTCGGGTGTGGGGCGGTGCATCTTATCCTGTATGATACGCACACTCACCATCGCCACCGCCCTGCTCTGTTTGCTCAGTAGCTGTCAAGCCACACACCAAGATAACGCAACTCCCCCCAACTCATCTGCAGCCCCCGCCCCAATACCTCAGCTCTTGATATACGACCCCGAACACCCCTGGTGATGGGAAGTTGAAAGGCTAACCTTTAATGTTTCTTTTTTAAGCCCCGGCTCTGTGGTGACACACATTTATCCCGCCAAACCCTGTTTCATGCCATTCCCTGCTTGACAAGTGGGGCGCAATCTGCCATCATCTCTTGTGTTGCCGTTTGTGGCCTATGGCTCCGTCGTTCAATGGATAGGACAAAGGTTTCCGGTACCTTCGATGTGGGTTCGATTCCCGCCGGGGCTATAACCTTAGCTATTAATATTCAATAGCTAAGGTTTATTTTTTATAAACAAACGAAATAATTTTTTCATGCGCAATAAAAAAATCCCATTTTTTTATTGCGGATTGGGGCGGAACTTGTATTATCTAATACAGAAAGATGAATAAATGGTTAACAGGGGTAATGATGTTCATGAGCTGCAGCGCCTTGATGGGTGAGGTGTTGGCGGATAGTGGGAGCGAAAGCGAGGCGTGGCAAGCGCAGGTACAACGGGCGGCGAGCGAATGCCGGGGCATGCAGTTGTATGTACTTGATTGCGAAACGGATGAGGAATATACCGTGTCATTGACCACGGAGGAAACGGAGGCGTTGCGGCAACTGGTATGCCGAATGCAGCCCTACCGAACCGAAGATGAAGGAGATGTTGACCCCAGCGAGATTGTGGAATTGCAGTTCTTGAATAACGCAGGGGAATGCATCGGTTTTGTGGACATATACGATGTAGTGTGCGAGGGGATGCCCCATGCTAACCCCAATCTGTCAAAGGTACTTTTCGTGTTGAGTAAGCAAGACTTTTCGAATTGGAACAGGCTTATTCACCAAACTGAACAACGGATAAAACAATGAAAAAACAACTACCTATATACGGAGTGGCCATGCTGCTTTGCAGCTGCACCATGCAACAACCCTCTTCCTCGCTCGACTCACTTGGCTGGGGAGAGGATGAGGCGTATCCCGCGTGGCTGATTGAAGAAATGCAATCAAGCAGCGAGGACTATGAATCGCAGCTGCGTAAGGCTTTGAGGCACGGGGACGTCATCTCTTTGGAGCTGTTTTCCATACACGACGAAAACTGCAAAAATGCCACCCTCACCAACAAATGCGAATGCCGCATACGGGTGGCACACAAGATGGGTGACACCAAAACGATAAAGAAAAAAGTCAAGCTGACCCGTCACGAGCAGGAAACACTGAGAACCCTCATTTTACGAGCCCAACGGGTGAAGAACGCCGTAAGTCCAACGCAGCGTATGAGCTACAGCGGGGCGGCCCTGGTATGCACAGATGCCCAAGGCAAGCGCCTTTGGGATGAACCGGTAAGCATAGTGCCGAAAAGTCAAGTGAGTGACGATGACTACGCGCTCGGGGCGCATTTGGCCTTGCCGGATGCCGATTACAAGATATGGCAGCGCATCACAGAGCGCAAAACGCCGCCACTTGCACAGCAAACAGATGACGAGGCGGAGGCGCAACATAAACAAGCGGTTGCAAATTTGCACCGTATGCTGAAGGGGTGTGCCGGCATACGCATACGCGGGCACAGCAATGTGTGTAAATGCGCGTATCACCGCGATTTATCGGCCACAGAAAGTAGAGCCATGCGCGCCTTGCTGCTGCGTGCAAAACCGCTGCAAGTGGCAGGGCGTTTTGAGGGGCGCAGAGAGAGGGAAATGTTCATCATCTTTTGCGATGCCAAGGGGCAAGAAATCGGCAGATTGAACGCCGGCTGCATAACGGATGCCGACTCTGCCCGCCACGCAACACAATGCACGGCGGAAGAGGTCATGTATCTGTCGCCCCGTGATTACCAACGTTTACAACAATTCTTGATATGCCGATAACGCCCCCATTTTACATATCAATTTGCGCGGCCATGCTGCTCTGCAGTTGCGGCACCCCCCAAACGCAGTGGGGCAAGGATAGCTTATACAGTGAGCAAGAGGTGGCTGCTATGGAGCATGAGAGCCGAGGCTACCTTGACAAATTGTGGAAGGCGGTGATGACAGCGCACAGTATTTGTCCGGAGAAAACAACCACCCGCAACGGTAAAAAAGAAACACAACGCTTACAACTGAACCGGCACGAGCAGAGCACCTTGCGGGTGCTGGTTTGCCGCATGCGCAGTGTTAAGCAAGACAGGATGTCATCCCCCGCCCCCGCAGCAGAAACAACACGGCTGATTTGCCGCGACAAAAACGGCAAGCAGATTTTTGCCGAAGAGGTACATGTGGTGCCGCACAGCAGTGTGAGCAAAGACGGCTATGCCGTGGGGGCTTGCATTGAGCTGCCGGATAATTATTTTGCCATGTGGCAGCAGATTATCAACCGCGAGCCTTGCGAGGTATCTCCCCAAGAAGATGCAGTGGCGGCGCAGCAGCACCAACAAGCCGTTGATACCCTGCAAGAGCAGCTGAAACACTGCGCCGCCGTTGAGGTGCAGGTGCTGGGGCAAACCTGCTATTTTGTGCGTATGCACACATTAAAGCAGCAAGAGGTGCAAGAGCTCTGCACCCTTTTGCAACGGGTAAAGCCACTACCGTTTAAGGGGCGTGTGCACGGGCTGGCTGACACCGAGACCACACTGTTCTTCTGCGATGCAGAAGGGCGACAAATCGGCAGTTTGCGGGTAGAAGACATCACCAACACCTGTACCCCGCAACAGTGTGAGGCTAAAGAAAGCATGTACCTGAGCCGCAGGGATTACAAGCGGCTACACCAACTGATTATAAAGCCATGAACAAGTGTTGTATGTGTGTCTGTCTCTTGGGCAGCTGTATCTTAACAGCCTGCGTGGCTAGACCGCAAATACCGGAGTCGACTCCGGCTCAAGCCATGCCGCAGGTGGCACCGCAACCGCAAGCACAGGCGAAAAACCGTCAACAGCTATCGGCATTGCAGGCAGCACTCGCCACATGCGTTCATATTGATATTACGCATATTACCATCGGTGGTGGCTCCCATACGCACCACTGCACCGCAGCAGAAACACAAGAGGTGCTAGCTCTGCTCGGCGAACTGCACGCCCTGCCCTTTGAGGGAAGCATACTCGCCCAGCCGGGGCAATGGTATGTGCTGACCTTTTATGATGCCAACAACAACAAACTCGCCACGGTGAGAAATTGGGAAATTACACACGAAAAAGCTGCCACACATCCCCACCATTGCGCAGCCAAGGCCACCATGTACCTACCCACCACTCACTATGCAAGATTTGAGCAAATATTGCAGGCAATGCGCGATTGAATTGAGATTCGATAGTGGCCGCGGGGCGGCGCTGGCGTGAATAGATGAAAAAAAAGCTTTACAAAAGCAGGCATATCGTGCATTCTTGCCGCCGTCTATGTCATTTGCAGAACTCGGAATTTGCCCTGAAATTTTAGAAGCGATAGAGGTGCTCGGTTTTGAGACCCCCTCCCCCATTCAGCAGCAGGCCATCCCCGCCGCGCTGGAGGGTAAAGATATTGTGGGGTTATCCCACACGGGTTCCGGCAAGACGCTGGCATTCTCCATACCGGCGCTGGAGAACATAGACCCTGCCGTGCGAGGTGTGCAGGTACTGTGCTTGGCTCCCACCCGCGAGCTTGCGGTGCAGATTTGCCGAGAGGTGGATAAGTTGGCCTTGTTCTTGGATGGCGTATCAGCCGTGCCGATTTACGGTGGCACCTCTTTCGGGCCGCAGTTAGCCGCGCTGCAACGCGGTGTGCAATTTGTGGTGGGCACCCCGGGCCGAGTGATTGATTTGATGGAGCAAGGCGAGCTCAAGACGGACACCATCACCACACTGATTTTGGATGAGGCGGATGAGATGCTGGACATGGGATTCCAAGAGGATATTGACCGCGTGGTAGCCCAGTTGCCCGTGAACCGCCAAACGCTCTTCTTCTCTGCCACCATGTCGCCGGCTATCCGCGCGTTGATTAACCGACTTTCCGAAGCCCCGCAAGAAATCAGCATCGAGCGCCCCGTACTCACCGTACCCACCTGCGAGCAATGCGTGTATGAGGTGGTGTTCTCTTCTCGCATCGAGGTACTGAGCCGCCTGATTGAAATGGGCCGCATGAAGCGCGGGCTGGTATTTGCCAACACCAAGAGAGTGGTAGACGACGTGGTGGACGGCTTGCTGGCACGCGGCTATTCCGTAGACCGCCTGCATGGCGACATGCCGCAAACGCTGCGCGAGCGCGTGATGGATTCCTTCCGCAAGGGCAACCTCAACGTGTTGGTAGCCACCGACATTGCTGCCCGAGGTTTGGATATTGATGATGTGGACATAGTGGTCAACTTTGAGCTGCCGCGCGACCCCGAGGACTACGTGCACCGCATTGGCCGCACGGCACGCGCCGGGCGCAAAGGCAAAGCCGTAACCTTCATCGGGCGTCGCGATTTCTCCTTGCTGGGGCGCATTGAGCGCTTTGTGGGCATACGCATGCAGAGAGAAAAGGTAATGACCGCGCACCAAGTGGAGCAAGCTCGCCGTGAATCTTTGGTGGACAACATCATAGAAAAAGCGACCCAAGCCACAGAGTTGCCCGATGAGCTCAAAGACTTGGATCTGCCGGCAGAGCAACTTATGGCAGCCATGTTTGACTTGCTGGTCAGCAAAGGCAGCTGCGAGCTGCAGCCCATACCCGAGGATCGCCCCGGCCGCCACGGCAACAAACCGGCCGAAAACAATGGTGGCATGGTTGCCGAAAAAGGCAACGACTGGAGCACCCTGCAAGAGAGCACCAAATTGTTTATGAACGGCGGCAAGCTCATCGGCATTCGCCCCAAGGATATTGCCGGGCTCTTCTACAACGAGGGTGGCGCCCCCAAGGGCTGTGTGGGTGATATCAAGATTTTCCTTAAGCACTCCATCATCGAGGTTTCTCCCGAAATTGCCCCGCAACTTTGCGAGCGCCTTGCCACCTGCAATATCTGCGGGTACGAGGTGAATATTCGCGAGGATAAAGGGATTCCCGGCCAAGATGCCGGTCCCCGCGTTAATGTGAGAGACCGCCGTTCCTCTGCCGATGCCGGCTACCGCCCCGAGCGACGCGACCGAGGCGAACGCAGTGAGCGTTTCGACCGCGGAGACCGATTCGAACAACGCGAACGCGGTAGCCGCTTTGAGCGCGCAGAGCGTTTCTCCAACGGCCCCCGCCGAGAAAAAGCCGAGCGCTTTGACCGCTACGAGGGCGCCCGCCGCGAAGGCGGGTTCCGCAAGCGCGATTCACGCGGCAGCGGAGATGGATTCTACAGCAAATTTGCCGGCAGCAAGAATGGCCGTAAAAAGTAAGCAACCGGTATGAACACCCCCGCAGCAGAACGCGCGCTGGCCTATTTTCACCAAGGCTTTAATTGTGCCCAGTCCGTCTTTACCGCTTTTGCACAAGAGATGGGCATAAGCGAGGAGCAAGCCCTGCGCTTTTCCGCCGGTTTCGGCGCAGGTGTGGGGCGCATGCGAGGTATGTGCGGGGCGTTCAGCGGCCTCACCATGGTGGCAGGCCATTGCAAGGGTAACCTCTGCGGGGTGCCCGAAGAAAAAGAAGTGATTTTTGCCCTCGTGCGAGAACTGGCAGATGCCTTCAAGGCAGAGTTCGGCACCCTCACCTGCCGAGAGCTGCTGCACTTGGATGAACAAACACAAGAAGGAGCCCGCCCCAGCGAACGTACGCAGGCCTACTACGACGCCCGCCCTTGCGAACGCTGCGTTGCCTTCTGCGCCACCCATGCGGCGCGCTTATTGGCAAACACGCGCCAATAATAGATGTCGGCAATCACTTGCCTTTATTCCCCAAAAAGGAATCATTGATTTTATTCCCGATTTGTTTTCGATAAATTTGAGTTTGTGAGGGTGTTTGGCGCGCCGTAGGCGAGCGGAATTCAGGCGCCCCGTTGAGGGGCGCAAGAACCCAGGCAGGGGCAAGCGAGCACCGCGAGCGCGGCCCCTGTTAAAGATAAAAAAGAAATGGAGCCCAGGGAACCTGCGGCGACAGAAAAGCGTGGCTTTATGTTTCATGTATCGTCTACATATTGAACTGCAATATAATTCATAAAATCAACAACGGAATAATTCACCCGCTATTTCCTTTTGCTACGGCTATTCTGTCACCACCGTTTTCAACGGGGTTCCATGCATCTTGTATCTCGACCGGAGGTTCCGTTCGCCCGCTGTCGCAGGCTCACTACACGCTCCGGCTAAGCATCTTATCGCCCCTAACCGGGGCTTAAAAATTCGACTCGCTATCGCTCGTACTAAACAGCCCCACAACTTACCATTGGTGGAAGGGTGCGGGCTATTTCATTTTTCTGGCCAAGAAGCCGGCAGCAACAACGGCAAGGCCACCGGTGAGGAATACAGCCTGAGGGCCACCGGAATAGGACCAGATGAGGCCGCCTATAACGCCGTATGTGATAGACGCCACATGGTTGATGGCAATGCCTGTGTAAATACAGGGGGTGATATCTGAGCGGCGGTCTCCGCAAATACGGGCAATGTAGGTAGTGCGGGCCATGCCGAGGTCAAACAGTATCTTATCGAGCACAAAGCAACAGGCAATCACCCCCACTGCCCAACCGGCAGGCAACACGGACGGAGCAAAGGCATAGGCCAAACAGAGCACGGAGAGCGCCATGCTGTCAAAAATAGTCACCCTTTTTTCGCCGAAGCGCTTGATACTTTTACCGATTAAAGGCTGGGTAAAGAGCCCGATAACACCGGCAACAAGCATAATTTTACCGACATTTTCGGGAGGTTGTCCCATAGTGTTAACCAGCAACCAATAACCGAAGGTGATGTAGAGCTGTTTGCGGATACCGTGCAGCGTTTCTATGCCATAGTACACGGCATATTTGCGGCGCAAGATAAAGTTTTCTCGGAAACTTTTGCGGCGCGGAAAATCCGGAGCTTTGATGCAGAAGAGCAGAACTGCCGCCAACAAGAAAAAAGCAATAACGATTGTGTAATCTACGGCAAAACAGCTGTTAAACTTCCACTTAACCCACACATATCCGGCCCCCAACAAGGTGGCCGCCGTACCGAGGGCGCGCATTTGCCCGAGGCGCAGGCTGCGGTTTTCGGGGCGCGCGGTGTGCATGACGATGGAATCTACCGTACCCATGAGAATATGCAGGCCAAGGCTGGCTGTCACCACACAAAGGCTCAACTGCAATAGGGTGGCGTTCGGCCCCAAGTTCATCATGAAAAAGCTGCCGATGGCCGCCAAAAGAACCGACACAGCAGCCAAGCGCACCTCGTTCAGGAAGAAGAGGGAGCCCATGACCAGCAGACTCAGCACACCGGGCAACTCGCGCGGCAGCTCCAAAAAACCGCGCTGCTGAGCATTCAGCATCTGCTCATCGCTCAAATAGTTGGTAAACAACAAATCATATATACCTGCCCCCAACTGTGCCATGAACAGGGCGGCAAGCACGGCCACCATCACCTTGCGTATACGCGGTGAATTGCTTGTTTCCATCTGCATAAAGAATTACGGCTGCAAAAGCCCCCTGCCTGCCCGGCGGCATGGGTCAATCATCCATATCATCAATGATTGCCGGCATGTAGGGCTCCATCTTGCCTTCCTCGGTAACAATGGTGGGCAAAGTTGCTATACCCTCACGCGTGAGCAAGGGGAATGCTTCATCCGGGTTTTCACCGTTGGACATAGCTTCCATGGCAGACTTAGCGCCATCGATAAAGAAATCTACCAGCTGGATGCTCTTACCAATGTTTGTCTTGAGGTATTCCAGATTTTCACGAGCCGTGGAAAGCATCTCCAAGCGGTGCGGCAGAGACTCGCTGCCACGCACCGTTAAATCGAAAAACTCTTTAATTTGAGCCAAAGTAAGACGTGCCTGCTTAAGGCAAAGCGCTCCGATAAGACACCCGATGCTGTCTTCACCATACACACGGCGCCCCGAGGCCGTGCGCTCTACATGGCGTATAATACCCTCTTTTTCGTAAAAACGAAGAGTGTGAACAGATAAACCGGTCTTGCGAGATAATGCAGATATTGTATAGCGAGCTTTCTCTGTCATGGCTGGTGCATAGAAGTTAATCATAAAAACAAGTTTGAGTCAAGACGAACTTTAACATTTTTAAGAATCTTTCAAAATTTGTGCAAAAATATAGATAAATATGACTGGCTGATGACTTGCAGAGCAATAATGAATGAGGCATAATGAGAGGACATTATGGACACCTTTTTATCAATTCTGCAATCCATAGGGATTATTCTCATCGTCATCCTGTTCTTCAACGTGATGATATTCGTGCACGAGCTGGGCCACTTTTTGGCCGGCAAATGGCGAGGTGCGTACATAGACCGCTTCCAGATATGGTTTGGCAAGCCCATATGGAGCAAGAAGATATGGGGTGTGCAATGGGGCTTGGGCTGGATACCCGCAGGTGGCTTTGTATCCCTGCCCCAGCTGGAAGACATGCAGAACATTGAGGGCAAGGCAGAGCTGCCCAAAGACCTCAAACCGCTCAAGGCAAAAGACAAGATTATCATTGCCGCGGCAGGCCCCCTGTTCTCTCTGCTGTTGGCATACTTTTTCGCCTGCATCGTATGGTGCATCGGCAAACCGAGCACGGAAATGCCGGACACACAAGTAGGGCTTTTGGTGGAAGGGTCCCCCGCCATGCAAGCAGGCTTGTTGCCGGGCGATATCATCCGCAAAGTGGATGGCCAACCCGTCACCAAATGGATGGGCAACATGGAGGGCGTGACCGAGCTGATTGCCTTGAGTGAGCACGAAACCATTAACCTGACGGTAGACCGCCCGCAGGATGACGGCAGCTATGTAACGCTTGACATCCAAACAAGCTACACCCAGCAACCCACAGAATGGTGGCAGCGTTCCTCTATGCGCAAGGTGGGTATTTACCCGGCAGATACCGCCATGGTGTACAGTGTTATCGCCAACTCTCCCGCCGCCCGCGCCGGCTTGCAACCGGGCCAAATCATCACTCACCTCAACGGTAAAAAAATATACACCCCCGTGGCTGTCAATCTTGAAGCCCAAAAAGGCAACGAGCTGGAGTTAACCGTGCAAAACCAAGACGGGAGCGAGAACACCATCAAGCTCACCCCGGCCATACCCGACAACTGGCAAGGCAAAAAAGGCGCCACCCCCATGCTGGGTATTGCATGGGGTAATCCCGTAAAAAACAGCGCCAAAGAGCGCGTGTATGAGCACCCCACCCCGCAGCAGCAGGTAAACCAAAGCTTGCAGTGGATGGGTACTACCCTCAACAAGCTCTTTGCCCCCAACAGCAGCGTGGGGATGGAACACCTGAGCGGCCCCGTGGGTATTGGCACCCACATGTACCAAATGATGGAATTACCGGCAGATGTAGGCTGGCGCTTATTGCTGTGGTTTGCCGTTATTCTCAATGTAAACTTGGCCGTGCTCAACATACTGCCCCTGCCGGTGGTAGATGGTGGCCATGTAGTGCTGGGCTTCTGCGAAATGATTAAGGGCAAGCCGGTAAGCGGCAAGTTCTTGGACTGGATTATGACCGGGTTCGTCTTCCTGCTGCTCTTCTTCTTCATCTTCGTCACCTTCAAAGACATTGGCGATATGGTAGGCAAAGATGCCGCAGAAGACTTACCGGAACCCGTGTTTAACCTGCCGGCCCAGCCATGAACCGCAGCATCATACTCTCAGCCCTGCTTGCAGCCTCAGCCCTGAGCTCTTGCCGCTTTTTCGCGCAGCAAACGTTCTTTGCGGAGCATTTCACCGCTTGGCACTATGTGCAACAAGCCCCGCAAGGGTTCACGGAAAAAGACCTGAAGGCCTTGGATATACCGGTAGACCTGCACTTTACCGATCCGAAAACCGGCGATATTGTCTACGTGTTCCGCCACCACCACACACCGCATTATCAAGGCGCCCCGGATAAGCAACTGGCAGAAGTGTGGCGTTTCGACCCCAAAACCCACAAGGCAAAAGGTATTTATACCTACCGTACGGATTTAAATTTCTGATTCGGGCAAAGAAACGGCATTTTATTCTTGGATATTCTGCACACTCATGCTAGAATAACATTATGGTAAGAATACTTGCAGCAACGGATTTTTCGGAAGATAGTCGGTGTGTGCTTGACTTTACGGCAAACTTGGTCAGGCAAACCGGAGGTAAGATGTATTTACTGCATGCCGTAGAGCCCTGCATGATGGATGCTGCGGGCAGCATGGCAGCAGATGATATGCTGGGCGGTTTTGCAACCGTGCCGCAAATTGAGGATAATTGCGACAACTGCATTTTAGCAATGGCAGATAAGCGAGCCAAGCAGCTGGCTGAGGCCATCAGCAACAAATACGGTATCCCCATTTACGGCAAGGCGGAAGAGGCTGACGACATCGTGGATTGTGTGCATGATTTCTGCCGCCGCCACAATATCGACATTCTGGTCATCGGCAACCGCCACCATTCCTTGCTCACCTCCATTCTGCTGGGCAATACGGCCGAAAAACTGGTGCGCGCCGCGAAAATTCCCGTAACGGTAGTACCCTGCGGGTCTAAAGCTAAATGATAACACTTATCTTCTTGGGAGACGTAGTCGGAGAGCCCGGGCGCAGGGCTCTCTACCGTGCTGTGCCTCAATTGCGGGCAGAGTTCAGCGCAGATGCCGTCATTGTCAACGGAGAAAACGCAGCCGGAGGCCGTGGCATTACCCCACCCTTGGCGAAAGAATTTTTTGAGAACGGCATAGATGCCATCACCTTGGGCGACCACGTGTGGGACCAACAAGCCTTGGCAGACGCCATAGATACGCTGCCGCGCGTGCTGCGCCCGCACAACCTGCAAAGCAACAACCCCGGCAGCGGTATTGTTACCATAGATACCCCCAAAGGTAAGGTGGGCGTGCTCAACCTCATAGGGCGCACTTTTATGCGCAACGCGGCAGAGAATCCCTTTTTAAGCGCCCTGCCCGCCATTGAGCAACTGCGGCAAGAAGGCGCCGTGGCTATTTTGGTAGATATGCATGGCGAGGCCACCAGCGAGAAAATATCCATGGCTGTGCATTTGGATGGCCGGGTAACAGCCGTGGTGGGTACGCATACCCATGTACAAACGGCAGATGCCCGCATCTTACCCGCTGGCACCGCAGCCATTACAGATGCCGGCATGTGCGGCAGCAGAGACGGCATCATTGGCCGAGATGCCACACAAGTGCTGCATGCCCAAATAACCGCCATGCCCTGCAAGCTGGACATAGGCGGCTGGCCCGTGCGCATCAGCGGCGTGGTCATTACGGCAGATGAGACCACGGGCAAAGCCCTGAGCATACAAGCCATTAACAGAGATTATGATAGATGAGGAGCGATTCGGCGGTATAGCCCGCCTGTACGGGGTGAAAGCAGCCCACAAAATATCCGAGGCCCGCGTGGCCGTGGTGGGTATTGGCGGCGTGGGGTCCTGGGCGGCAGAAGCCCTGGCTCGCAGTGGCGTGGGCACCATTATTCTGCAAGATATGGATGACCTTTGCATTACCAACACCAACCGCCAAATACATGCCATGCAAGGCACTTATGGGCAAGCTAAGGTAGAGGTAATGGCAGAGCGCATACGCCTTATCAACCCGGCTGTGCAAGTAGAGCCCCTGCTCTCATTCTACACCGTATCCAACCCCGAGCGGTTGTTTGAAACCACGCCCGATGTGGTGATAGACGCCATTGACTCCATGCGCCCCAAAACTCACCTTATTGCAGAGTGCCACAAGCGAGGCATTGCCATCGTTACCTGCGGTGGCGCAGGCGGGCGTATAGATGCTTCTCGCATCTGCATGGCGGACCTCGCCCGCAGCTGCGGCGACAACATGCTTTCCCAACTGCGCAAAAACCTGCGCAAAGAATACAACCTACCACTGCATGATAAATGCCCCGAGATCGGCATCCCCTGCGTGTTCTCCCCGGAAAAACCACGTTTTCCCCGCTGCGACGGCAGTGTAAGCTGCGAGCGCGAAGCCGGGCAAAAGGGCGGCATCGGCTGCGCCTCGGGCTTTGGCTCTGCCACCCACATCACCGGCACATTCGGCTTCATGATGGCCGGTGCTGCCATTGATATTCTCTTACGCCAAGCTGAACATTCAGATTAATTTCATAAGGGAGGGAAATTACCCGAGCCCATCAAAAAATGAACCGCAGAGGCCTATACGACTCTGCGGTTCTATCATTTTTATTCTATTTAATTGCGTCAAGAGCATAGATGCCCGCTATATAAACACCTGTGCCGTACGCATCTTCATCAAAGTTGACGTAAAGTTTCTTTTCATCAATCCACATCATACCGGCCGCTCTCCACTGTCACGCCGTAAGTTCTTTATTTACAATGTACAATTTACCATTTACAATTTTCTGATAAAACATCGGCCTGAGTGCAACACGATGTTTTATGGCCGCAGCATTGCGCAAAAACATGTTTCTCTCGCTATGTAGCCGGGAAAGGATAATGCCTTATGGTGGGCTTTCTGCTGATGAATATTTATATAAGAGCTTGTAAATTCAATAACTTTGTAAATTGTAAATGGTAAATTGTCAATCTGAAGAAAGTGTCATAATCCTAATGCGTTTGCCCTGATGCAGAATAAATAATGTTTGACAGAGCTCGAGTAAACAGGTAGACTGAGAGCACAGAAATCCCGGGTAAACAACCATGATTAAGCATTTTCTACTTCCCATGGTGGCTATCATAGCAATGCAGGTAACAGCAGGCGAAATCAGCGAGGCAGACATGCTGCGCAGCGGCAGACGCATGGTGGTGCTGGATGTAGCCTCTCAAGACACAGCACTTACAGGCACAGCCCCCAAAGGTGAAGGCAATGTTTTCCGCATACTCAATGGTGTAGAAGTGCTGTGGGAGGGGCAGAGTGGCGAGAGTTTTCATGTGGTACCGCACTGCCGCAAAGTATGCTTGGTAAGCGTTGACAGCGACAACAAAGCATGGGATATTGAGTGGAAACCCGAGCTGAACAACCGCGCCGGCCTGGGGCATGAAGTATTGAACGGCGATGCGGTACCTTGTGGCCCGGATAAGGCAGACGCAGGTCCGGCGCTGCGCAAACTCATCAGCAATGCCGGCAACATGGGGGCAGAAAAGCAAAGAACCACCATAGAGCTGCCCAAGGGGGGCTACCATTTTTACCCCGAAAGCGCCACACAGCTGAGCTATTATATCTCTAACCACGACCAGCAGGATATGCAGCCCGTAGGCATACCGCTGGTGGGGCTCAAGAATGTGACCATCAACGGCAATGGCTCCACCTTTGTGTTCCACGGAGCCATGCAGCCGGTACTCATCATGGACAGTGAGAATGTAACACTGAGCAACATTGCCATTGAGCATGATGCCCCCTACTACAACGAGGGCAAAATAGTTGAGATAAAGAATGGCAAGACCACGCTGGAGTTTAAGCCCATGTTCCGTTGGCAGATTAAGGATGGTCAATACTTCCTTACCGGCGATGGCAAACTGCGCAAGCCGGGAGCCGTGCTGGCGTTCGAGGCAGACGGGCGTATGGTTGCCACCGGCAAAGCCGGCGATATGCCGTGGAGCAACAAGTGCCGCCAAGTCGGTAAAAACCGCGTAGAGTTTGAGGCAGATGCCACTAAACTCGGTCTTAAAAAAGGGCAGGTAGTAGTATACCGCCACTATGGGCGCCCGCATCCGGCCATGGTATTATACCGAGCCAATGACACGGTGCTCAACAATGTCGTGTTCCGAGACAGCCAAGGCATGGCGCTCATTGCACAACGCAGCCGTAACATTACCATCAACGGTGGTGGCTGCAAATGCGCCAAGGGGAGAGTTTACACCGTATCTGCAGATGCCACACACTTCTCCAACTGTGCAGGCACCATCAATGTGACGGGAGCCGTGTACGAAGGTATGATGGATGATGCCATCAACGTGCACTCCACCTGCTTGGGTATAGAGCAAGTGCTCAGCCCCACGGAAATCATTGCACGCTACATGCACCCGCAAGCCGTAGGGTTTGAGGTGTTTGAGGCAGGCGAAAACATACAGTTTATCAAAGGTAAGACGTTGGAGAACCACCCCACACTCGGCAAGGCCGTTTCTGTTCAAAAGATTGACGAAACACACTTAAAAATTACCTTGGCAGAGCCCCTGCCCGACGGCATAGGCAGCGGCGATGCCATAGAGAACGCAGATTGGTACCCGGCAGTCAACTTCATTGGCTGCACCGTGCAGCACAACCGAGCCCGTGGCACCCTGTTTACCACCCCCAAGCCGGTGTTGGTAAAAGATTGCAAGTTCATCGGCTCGAGCGGTTCTGCCATCTTGTTGGCAGGCGATGCCCAAGGCTGGTATGAAAGCGGGCGATGCTTGGATGTGAAGATTATCAACAACCTCTTTGACCACAACCTCATTCAGCGCTACCAGTTCACGGAGGGCATTATTGCCATTTATCCCGAGGTAAAACAGCCTGCAGACCAACAAGTGCGTTACCACCAAAACATCCTCATTGAGGGCAACACCTTCCTCACCCACCGAGTGCCGCTCATCTACGCTATCTCGGCTGATGGCATCATCTTCCGCAACAATACCGTGAAGTATGATAACAGACACACCCCCATGCACGATGGCAAGCCCTATGTGCTGAAACATTGTGGTGAAGCGGATTTACAAAAACTCTGAAGACTCGACATGAAATTCAACGACCGTACAGCACGCCCCAACAAGCATACCACACGCCCTGATGACCGCCAACGCGGCAAGGGGCAACCGCACTACGACAAGCCCCCCACCAAAACTGTGGTGAAGGCGCTGGATGAGGGTGCGTTGCAAGATATTTTGGAAGCGCAGCCGCAAGGGCTTTACTTGGTGCTGGACTGCGTGCAAGACCCGCACAACCTGGGTGCTATTTTGCGCACGGCAGATGGCGCCGGTGTGGCAGCCGTTATCACCCCCAAAGACAAATCCGTAGGCATTACAGAGACCGTGTTACGCGTATCGGTGGGCGCAGCAGAGAAAGTACCTTTTGTGCAGGTAACAAACTTGGCACGCACCATGAAGATGATGAAAGAGGCGGGCATTTGGTTTGTGGGCACCTCTGACCACGGAGACCGCGACCTGTATGCCATGGACCTCAAAGGCGGTATTGCTTTGGTAATGGGGGCAGAGGGCGACGGCATGCGCCGCCTGACAGAAGAGAACTGCGATTTCCTCATCCGCATCCCCATGTTCGGCAGCGTGCCATGCCTCAACGTATCGGTTGCAACGGGTGTATGCCTGTATGAAGCCGTGCGCCAACGCAATATACAATAACCGATAAAACATTGGCTACCATTGAACACATAGACCCACCACCGGGTGCCATTGTGCGTTTTGTGTCAGATCTCCATTTGGGGCACGAGCGTTGTGAGGCACCCATTATGGCAGAGCTGACCGGCAAATTGACGCAAGGGTGCGACATGCTGGTGCTGGTGGGTGACACGGCAGAAACACGCGTATGCGCTTGGCAAGAGCGAGGCAAAGCTTTGCGAGAAGAGCTGCGCCAAGCGTGCCGAGAACAAGGGGTGCAGTTGGTAGAAATCTCCGGCAATCATGACCCCGACATAGCGCCCCTGCTCGTCCATTTTTGGGGTGGCAAAGTGACGGCCATGCATGGGCACGCATTGTACAAAGAAGTAGCCCCGTGGAGCTGGGAATACCTGCGCCACAAGAAAGCATGCCGAGAGCTCATCGCCACCTACCCTGAGTGCGATACAAACTTGGAGCATCGGCTGGAGCTTTCTCGCGCCATGTGCCAATTAACAAAACCCATATTGCGGCGCGAGGGGATTCGCAACAAGTACCTGCGTGGGTTGCTGCACTGTTTTTGGCCCCCACAGCGTCCCCTTCAAATTATACGCTGTTGGCTCACCTGCGGTAAACGCGCCCATCGATTCGCTGAGCAATTTTTCCCAAAGGCAGAAACCGTTGTGCTGGGGCATTTTCACCGCTCCGGCCACTGGCAATTCGGCAAACGGCATATCTATAACACAGGTGCTTGGTTCCGCCATGCTTCTCCTTATTATTTGGATATGAAAGATGCCACTGTCATAACATATAAAAAAATCACTTAAAAACAAAATACAATCTTGACGTCTCGCGTTTTTGTGCAATAATAACAAAATAACAAATAACAGAAATCACAAATTTATGCGAGCCAAAAATATTTCCCGATACACCTATAAGAAAACAGCCTTTCAAGGCTGGCGGCTTGCTATTACCCGCAAGGGGCATACTTTTGTGAAATACTTCGGCGACAGACAATTTGAGGGTTACCGTTCAGCCTTTCGAGCTGCGGTAGAGGTACGAGACGCCATCTTGCATGAATTGGCACAACCGGGGGCAGACCCGGCCGTAATTTTCCGCGCAGCGAAAGAATGGCTGCACGGCACAGAGGGCGAAGAAGAGCCGGAAAATTGAAGCGGTAATTATTTCTTGGGCGGAATATCTTTCAACAGCTTTTTAACGGCCTCCGCATAGGGGGATTTACCGTACTTTTTCTGCACATCTTTAGTGAGCAGAGCGGCATCATCCGTACGTTTAAGAGCTTGCAAGGTGTATGCCAGGAGGCAACTTGCGCGCAAACGGTCTCTGAGCGGGGTGTAATTTTCTGCCGCATATCGGTAGTAGCGCTCGGCATCTTGCAGGCGCCCCTCTGCACGGCAAAGGCCGGCAAAAATCTCAGCAAAAAGCGGGCCGTAGGAGCTGTATTTTTCCATATCGACAGTTGCTTGCAGCGCATCCAAGCTCCCCTTAGTGCGGTTAACAGCCACGCGCCAACGCACAAAGGGCGAGGACTTATCAGGGGTAATCCCCCCGGAGCGAGGGAAAGGGCGGTAAAGCGGGTCGCCCAGTACAATACAATGCCAAGACACGGAGGGAGAAGCCAAGAGGGCAGCCTCGCCCACGGTTTTGCCATCAAAAAGGTGTACAAAAAAGAGGCCACAATTCAAGCTGGGTCCCAAGTAAGGCTCTGCCACATTACCGGCGGTGACACAGGCCCCCCTTTGCAACAACGCAGATACCCACGTTTCACCATTGTAAATGGAGGTGGCACTGAATGAATGCAAATGGAAAGCAATGGCACCACGGGCAAACTTGAAAGCGGTTTCGGATTTTTTACGGAAGGGGCCATCGGGAGGATTGATATACCAACCGCAATAGCATATCACATTCTGCATCAGCGGATAATCTTTAGCTATGGTAGATTTGGATTTTTCGTAGAAAAGCGGCATACGGTTCTTGATGCACGCATCTGCCACAGCCTCTATCATGGCATCCCCCTGTTTATAAGGGCCACCGGTATCAACAACCGTCCACCCCCAAAGCCCGGATTTTTCAATGCGCCGAGGGTCATCAATCATGCGCTTAATACAATCGTCATCCGGGCCATCGATACGGCATACACACATCACAACTTGGCGCTCATTACCGCTTGGCAATGCAGGCTTTCCGTAGTACGGATTTCTGCCGAAACCGGCCAAGGGGTACTCTGCCCCCAACAGCATCAGCTCAGAATCCAGTGCCGCAGCATTTACCTTTTGCCCCCTACCCTTGGGGGCAGCCTCTTGAATGCGCAAGGGTAAATCGGGCATCAACACCATGGCTTTTATTTTTTTCCCTTCGCGCTGTGGGCCGGCCGGCAAAACAAGGCCTCGCTCTTCTGTCAGCACCAAAAGCGGATTCTTGACCTCGGTATCATACTGAGCGCGGCTGATGTCGCCGCGTTTCAACCCGCGTAAAGGCAACCGGTGTTTTTTGGGGATACCGCGTCCGGTGCAGTAACGGCGCATGGCATCGCAGCTTTTGTCGCTATCGGCATTATACACCACAACAACCTCGTCGGGTTCCAAACCGAACACGCTGCAACACATCAACAACAGAAAGCTTAAAATCTTGTGCATTTCACTGTCATTCTAGCGGTTCTCCTACGGTGTGTCAAACCCAAATCTGCCACCATGACACCCATAAAAAAGCTTGAAATAGCCCCCCCGATTCTGTATAATGCGCGCAAGCATGGCAACGGATAACAAAATAAGCCCGATGATGGACCAGTATCTGCGAATGAAGCAGAGCTTACCTGCAGATGTGTGGCTGTTTTTCCGTTTGGGGGACTTTTATGAAATGTTTTTTGAGGATGCGGTAGAATGCTCTGCACTGCTGGGGCTTACACTTACCAAACGCCAAACCATCCCCATGTGCGGTGTGCCCTACCACGCGGCAGAAAACTACATTGGTCAAGTTGTAAAGACAGGGCGCCGTGTAGCCATTGCCGAGCAAATGCACACACCTGTACCCGGTAAATTGGTGGAGCGCCAAATAACCCGCATTATCTCTGCCGGCACACTGGCAGATCTTTCTCTGCTCAACGAGAGCGAGCACAACTACATTGTAGCATGCTACAAAGAGAAAAAAACCTGGGGCTTGGCCTGCGCAGACCACACCACGGGCGAGCTTACCGTGGCAGATTACGGCACTTTTGAGGCTTTGGCAGACGAGATTGCACGCATTCAACCGCGCGAGATGCTGGTGAGTGATGAGCAGAAGGAGATCTTCCCCGGGCTGCCCGTGACGCAATATTACGATGGCTACACCTTCTTGCCCGGCGTGGCGGGGGCGTTCTTGGAAAGCCATTTCCGAGTGCATTCATTGGCCGGGTTCGGTTGTGAAGGACTGGTGGCCGCCCCGGGGGCAGCAGCCGCTATATTGCACTACCTCAAGCACCAACTGCGGCGCAGCACAGACCACCTGCGCCGTATTTCCCTGCGCCCGACGGATAATGCCGTGCTGATTGACACGGCCAGCCGTAGCAATTTGGACTTGGTAGAAGCCCGCGGTGGCATGAAAAACACCCTACTGGGCACGCTGGACGGCACCTCCACCCCCATGGGTGCCCGCAAAATGAGGGATTGGATTCTGCACCCCATTTGCGATTTGAAAGAGCTGACACGCCGCCAAGACATTATCGGCACATTCCTTTCCGAAGGGTTCTTGATGAGCCAACTGAGAGACACCCTCAAAGGCGTGCGCGACATGGAGCGCCTTACCTCACGCTTGGCACAGAACGCCGGCAACGCCCGCGATTTGCTGGCCTTGGGCACCTCGCTCTCTCGTCTGCCGGACATAGCAGAGGATTTACGCGTATTGGAGGGCAAGCAGCCGCATTTCTCGCCCTTGCTGCAAAACTTGGGTGATTTCGGTGAGCTTACCGCCCTGCTGGAGCGCGCCATAGTAGATGAGCCGCCCGTCACCATCAAAGAGGGCGGCATGATGCGCGATGGCTACAACGCGCAGCTGGATGAATTGCGCATGGCCTCGAGGGAGGGTAAAGGCTGGCTGGCACAACTGGAGGCCCGCGAACGCGCCGCCACCGGCATTGATTCCCTCAAAATACGCTACAACAACGTTTTCGGTTACTACATAGAAGTTACAAAAGCCAACTATGCCAAGGTGCCCGACCGCTACGTACGCAAACAAACGCTGGCCAATGCAGAGCGTTTTGTGACCGATGAGCTCAAGCAGATGGAAGGCACCATTTTGGGCGCAGATGAGCGCTCTCGCCAGTTGGAGTATGAGCTCTTCTGCCACCTGCGCGATGAAGTGGCGGGCTACATAGACCGCATTCAGGTAAGTGCAGAGGCACTTGCAGAAATTGACGTATTACTGAGCTTGGCCGAAACCGCGCAACGCTACAACTACTGCCGCCCCGTGCTGGATAACAGCCGCGTGTTGCTGATTCAGAATGGCCGCCACCCCGTCATTGAACAGGTACAAACGGATATCTCATTTGTACCCAATGATGTGGATATGTATGAGGAGCACGACCGCGTGCTGATTCTCACCGGGCCGAACATGGCGGGCAAGTCTACCTATATTCGCCAAGTAGCGCTCATTACCCTCATGGCGCAAATGGGCTCTTACGTGCCGGCAGATTCCGCCCACATCGGGCTGGTAGACCGCATTTTCTGCCGCGTAGGTGCCAGCGATGACATTGCCCGCGGGCAATCCACATTCATGGTAGAGATGAGTGAAACCGCGCTCATTCTCAACAATGCCACGCAGAGGTCTCTGGTAATACTGGATGAAATAGGCCGCGGCACCGCCACGTTCGATGGCCTTTCCATTGCCTGGGCCGTGGCAGAGCACCTGCATGATGAAATAGGCTGCCGCACCATGTTTGCTACGCACTACCATGAGATGGTGGATTTGGAGCACACGCACAGCGGGGTGAGCAATCGCCATGTGGAGGTACGTGAGTGGAAAGATGAAATTCTGTTCCTGCGCAAAGTGCTGCCCGGCCCGGCCGATAAATCCTACGGTATACAAGTAGCCCGCCTTGCCGGCCTGCCCAAACCGATTATTGAGCGAGCCAAACAGATTCTCACCCATTTGGAGATGAACGCCGGCAGCCGAGAGCCAAAGGAGACGCGCCGCCGCAAGTCTCGCGAGCACGGGTTACCCGTTGCAGAGCCTGCAGATGATATTTTGCAAATGGACATGTTCTCCATGCTGGATGAAGGATTTTAACCCCACAAGCAACCATGAACTCTCAATATACGCTTAATTACCGTGTGATGTATTACGACACCGACGCCGGCGGCGTGGTACACAACTTGGCCTACCTGCGCTGGGTAGAAGAAGCCCGCACAAAAATGGCTATCGAGCTGGGGATGGACTACGGCACCATGGCCAAAGAAGGCCGCCACTTGGTGCTTGTAAGCCACGAGGTACACTACCACTCCCCTGCTTTTCTGGCAGATGAAATCCACGTAAACACTTGCTTGGAGAAAGTAGAAAAATCATCCATGTTCGTAAAGACGGAGATACGCCGTGCAGAAAACGACAAGCTTTGCGTAAGCGTACGCCAACGCTTGGCCTTGGTACAAATGCCGCAAGGTCGCCCCTGCCGCATGCCCGCAGAGTGGATGACACTGGCCGCCCCGCAAGAAGAAAATTAAGATTTTTTGCCCCATGCTCCGCACACTTTTTTCAGTCCTGATTCTCCTTAGCGGCGCTGTCAGCTTGACGGCGCCACAGGTTTGGGCGGCAGAAACCACCCAAAGCAAAAAAGAAAAGAAAAAGCAAAGCGCTAAAGAAAAGCGAGAAGCAGCCAAAGCAAAACGAGAAGCAGCCAAAGCAAAACGAGAAGCCGCCAAAGCTAAAAAAGCAGAAGAAAAAGCACGTAAAGCCGCCGCCAAAAAAGCAGTCGCTGCACAAGAAGCGTTTGAACAAACGGAGGCGACAAGCACTGTTGGCAAAGCACTCAAAGAAATACAGTATGTAGGTGCTGCTCGCCCCGATGTAACGGCTGAGTACTATTTTGTGGTGCGCTCCTCATCCACATGCCCGCATTGCGTTAAATTGTTGCCCGAGGTGATGGCAGCCTACACCGAGATGCGAGCCACGGGTAAGGTTGAGCTCATCTACGAAAGCTTTGATAACTCTGCCGAGGCTGCGGAACAACACATGAATAAAAACGGGGCAATCTTCCCCGTTGCCATGCGCGCGCACATGGGCAACCTACCCGGGGCTGCCCCGCTGATGGTGCCCCCGCCCGCCGCTTATGTGATAGATGCCACAGGCAAACGCCTGGCCAGTGGACCGCTGGCGCCCGTGCTGGCAGATTGGCGCAAACTGACGGTAGATAAAGAAGAAAACTGATTTCTCACCATAAAGGGAAACAATGCGGCAGGGGTAGAACATACCCCTGCCTTTTGTTTACCATGATAATGCGAATACTGAAACCTTATTTTTGTTTTTCCCAACCGAAAGGCTCAAAATCAGCCTTTGCCTGAGCATCCGCCCATTCCGGTTTACGCATGGAATAAATCACCATGGGGATAGCCACAAAAATGAGCGCGCCGACGATGAGAATACCCACATAAACGGCGGGGCTGCCCACGGGGATTTGGCCGGGTGGGATAAAGCTGAAGAAGAAGGCCAACAAGCTGCTCAACAAGCCTACACCGGCCACCACCCACATACCCAAATTGCCGCCCGGTATACGGAAAGTGCGTTTTACCCCGGGTTCTTTATGGCGCAGATAAATGGCCGCAGAGAACATGAGCAGGTACATGATTAAGTAGAGGATGATGGTGAGCTGCGAGATAATTTGATATGCCGTCTGCACCGAGGGCAAAATCACAAACAAGGTGGCCAACAGGGTGACAATGCACCCCTGTAAGATAAGGATACCCACCTGCACCCCATTGCCGTTGCGCTTTTGCAGCGCACGCGGTAAATACCCGGCCATACCCACCTGCAGCAAACCTTTGGAGGGGCCCCCCACCCAAGCCACAACCTGCGCCAATACGCCGAATGCCAAGAATATGGCCATGATATTGCCCAACCACGGCATGCCAATCCATAAGAAAAGCTTATCATACGCTACAAGCAAGCTCTGCACCAGGTTAATCTGGCTACCCGGTATCACAAAGCCGATGGCCAAGGTACCGAACACGAAAATGCACACGGTAATGATGGCCGCAAGAGCAATGGCGGCGGGGTAATCTCGCCCGGGGTTCTGCACATCCTTGACGTGTACGGCGCTCATCTCCATACCGGCGTAGAACAGAAAGATACTGGCAGCCAGCACGATATTGTTGAAGTTCGACAGGTCGGGGATAAAATCGGTTGCCGTCATACTGATGTCTATGGGATTACCCAGCGCCCAATAGGCCATACCCAGCAGAATGAGCAGAGCCGCAGGAATAACGGTACCCAACAAGGCGCCCCATTTGGTAATAACACCGCTGGAGCGCATGCCGCCGAAGTTCAGGAAGGTAGCCAACCAATATACGGCCAACACAATGCACAGCACATACACGCTGTTGGCGGATAAGGCGGCATCCCAACTCTGGTTCGGCCCAATAAAGGCAATACTCACCGCGGCAAAGGTCAGCACGGTGGGAAACCAAATAGTGGTCTGAATCCATTGCAGCCAGATGGCCAAAAAGCCGGCGCGTGTGCCGAATGCCTCGCCCACCCAGCGGAATACGCCGCCCTTTTGCGGCCACCCCGTGGTAAGCTCGGCCGCCACCAGAGAGACAGGAATCAGGAAAAACAGCGCTGCAAACAAATAATAGAATGCAGAGCTGAGCCCGTATACGCTCTCCGCAGGCAAACCACGCAAGCTCACGATGGCCGCTACGTTTATCATGGCCAGAGAAAACACGCCCAGCCCTACTGCGCGTACCCCTCTGCCCTTGTTTTCTTGTTCTTTGTTATTATTCATAAGAGCACCTCCTCCCCATAGGCAGCATCCCCCCCGGAAAACGGCTCGCCGCTCCCCTCGTAGTACAACATGTGCATCATGTTCAGCGGATAACTCAAGCCAAGCTCCGCCAAGCGCGCCTCCTCTGCCAATATATCACCCGCTGCCTCCCCTGCACACTTGCGTTGGTTGTATTCATCTGCGTATTCGGTCATACACCAATGATACACCACGCCCTCACCCAACATTTGATATAAGGTAGCAGAGCCCGAATACACTGAGAGAAGACCGGCAAGACGCACCAAATGTAGGGAGATAAACGAGCTGAAAAATAGAAAAAGCAAAGAAAATCAAAAAAAGACAAAATTGAGCTTGACAATAAGATAAAACAGTGTAGAATCTGCGCCTACAAAGTTATGGCTAAGAAAAGCTGGATCGAAAGAAATAAGAAAAAGGCAGCTGTCGCGGCTCGCTACGCAGACCTCCGCGCCAAGCTGAAGGCTGAGGGCGACTACATCGGTTTGACGATGCTGCCGCGAAACGCTTCCCCCGTACGCCAGGTGAACCGCTGCGAGCTCACCGGCCGTCGCCACGCATTCATGCGTCGCTTCCATCTCTCCCGTATCGCTTTCCGCGAGCTTGCCAATGCCGGCATGATTCCCGGTGTGACCAAGTCCAGCTGGTAAGTCACGGTTTTTTATTGACAATTTTAAGAGCGCGGGCTATATACATATAGCCCGCGCTTCCATATGCCTATATACGAATACATAAGTGAAAACCCCGACGACCCTGAGAAGTCGTGTAGGGTATGCCGCAAAGGATTTGAGCTGATGCGTCCGGTGGATCGTGCCCCGTTGACGCACTGTTTGTATTGCAAGAACCCGGTACGCAAGAAGATAGGCAAAGTAAACGTACCCAAGATATTAGCGCCGATATCAATAAGCGATGCGAAGAAGGCCGGTTTCACCGTCATGGAGAAGCGAGATACAGGCGTGTATGAAAAGCTGTAACGGACGCTACAATTTTATATAAGAACATGTTGGATTATCTATTTTTAAGCGAAGAAGAAATTAAACTGCTGACGTGGGACTACCCCGGGGTTACCTCCATCATTCTGTTTATCATCAGTATAGCATTCTTTCTGTTTTTGAATGCGTTTTTTGTAGCGAACGAGTTTGCCAGTGCGCGCGTACGCCTGAGCCAGCTGAGAGAGACAGAGGAAGACACCAAGAAAGAGGCAAACAGACGCGCCAAGGCTCGCAACATTGTTCATAATCTGGACACCTTCCTTTCAGCCAACCAAGTGGGCATCACCTTAGCCTCACTTGCTTTGGGTGCCTTGGGTGAGCCGTTTATAGCCAGTCTGCTTTCGCCGATACTGAGTTATTGCTTACATTTGCGCCCGGAGGTAGTGAGCGTTATCTCATACATTTTAGCCTATGCCCTGTTCACCTTTGCACACGTGGTAATAGGCGAGCTAGTGCCCAAGAGCTTGGCCATACGCCACCCGCTCGAGGTCTCAATGGGCACCTCTGTATGGATGACCCGCTTTGCCAAGTGGACCGGCCCCATCATCCGCCTTTTCAATAACACGGCCAACGGCATAGCACACAAGATATTCGGCATAGACCCGCATTATACCCCCGAAACCCACCACAGCGCCGAGGAAATATCCCACATATTGGAAGAGAGTGAACGCAGCCACGAGGTAACGGAAACTGAGGCAGAGATTTCCCAAAATGCGCTTGAGCTCAACGACCGCTCCGTTCGCGACATTATTGTTCCCCGCAATGAGGTAGAGTTTTTGGACATTAACGATAGCTTTGAGCTCAATCTTGAGAAAGTGACCACAAGCCGCCACAGCCGCTTTACCGTGGCAGATGGGCATCTGGACAATGTCAAAGGCTGGATTCACGTAAAAGACATGTTGCAGCTTATCCGCAAAGGCAGCAAAGACATCATGAGCGTGCGCCGCACCCTCAAGGTGGTGCCGGAGACCATGAAGCTGGACACCCTGTTGGACTTTTTCTCCAAAGAGCGCACGCATTGCGCCTTGGTGGTAGATGAGCACGGCAGTGTTGCAGGCCAAGTTTATTTGGATGACGTGCTTGAAGAAATTGTAGGCAACGATATTCAAGATGAATTTGAGGCAGAAGAAGCGCGTGATTTCTTCCCCGTGGGCCCCAACCAATACATAGCCAGCGGCGCCATGGCGCTTTTCGATTTGGAAGAAGCCCTGCCCGCCCTTGGTGAAATTGAAAGCGACAGCGGCGTTTCCACCATAGGTGGCCATATTACAGACTGCTTGGGCCACATGCCCGCCCTCAATGAAAGCATACGCATACGCGACTACATTATCACCGTAACCGGTACCGATGGTCGTCGCGTTACCCAAACACGTATTGAGCTTAAACCGATTACTCGCCCGGTAACAGCAAATTGAGTTTTCTCATCGCAAGGATAAAAAAAGCTCCTCTGTTGAGGGGCTTTTTTTATCTTGGAAATTAATCGAAGAAATAATCCAAAATCTTCAGTTGAGCATTACCGTAAAAATCGGCATCTCTCAGGCGTTTACGTTGTTCAACCAAGAAGGGGATGAGCGGCTGAATTTTAAGAGAATAAGCCGGTGCCAGTTGTTTACGGACAGCTTCGGGCGCCAAGACGAGGCCGGGGTAAACTTTGCCGAAGCGGCTCACCAGCTCTCGCACTTGGGGTAATGCGGCAGCGGCTTGTTCAGCATTTGTTATAGACTCATACAAGCGCACAAGCTCTGTAAACACGGCTGCTACCTCCTGCAAATCTGCGGCGGCCTGCCCGGTGGTGATGGTATCTTCTTTCACCAGATTGAACAGTGAAGCCAGAGGCAACTCTGCAGACATATCAGCAACAAGCTCTCGCGGTGCCAACTCACTCTCTGCAAAAAAGCGGATACCGAGGACATCCACCCCGTACAAGGTGTACAAGCGTTCGTAGAGTCTGCCGAGCAGAGTGTACTGCCTTGCAGAAAGAGAACCGGCGGCCTCTACCTGCAACAACTGAATATATTCTGCCGGTGCGTTGAGCTTTGTGGCTAAGTAGATGACGGCCATGCGGTTGCCATCTGTCATAGTATAGCCATCTTGCATATACTGCAAGTGCTGCAACAAATAGACACGCTTAATGGCAGAGGCCTGCTGCTCTCTCACCTCGGCAGGCAGGGCATTCACCGCCTCTGCCGTAAGCGGCAGAGGCAGGCCGTATTCAGCTGCCTCTGTACGAAGAGGGTCGCTCTCTCGGGGAACCAGCAGCTGAGCATCAGCAAGCCCCGAGAGCATGATTGCAGCAATCAGCCAAGCGCGTTTCATCAGAACTCACCGAGATAGAACTTTTTCTTACCGCGACGAATCACCACGACAGAGCCCTCAATGGCGCATGCGGGGGAAACCTCGTAGGCAGGGTCTTTCACCACGGCACCGTTGATGGAAATAGCACCGTTGTTGATGAACTCGCGGGCTTCTCGCTTGGATGCACATATGCGGGAGTTAACCAGCACATCAAGCAAGTCGCCGTTTTCAATCTTCACATGGGGCACATTGCTCATGCCGGCGCGGATATCTGCCAGACTCAAGCCTGCATAATCACCGGCAAACAATTTGGCGCTGATGTCTACGGCCTTTTCAAACTCTTCAATACCATGCAGGTCAGAGATGATTTCGCGCGCAAGCGCCTTCTGGGCCGTGCGCAGCTCGGGGTGGGCCAGGTGTTCTGCCTCAATCTCAGTAATCTGCTCGGGGGTAAGGAAAGTGAGGCGCTTGAGGTAGGTGATAACCTGAGAGTCCTCTGCATTGATAAGGAACTGGTAAAGCTGATAGGGGGAGGTCTTGTTCTTATCCAACCACAGGGCATTACCCTCACTCTTACCGAACTTGTTACCCTGAGAGTCTGTCACCAGCGGCATGGTGAGGGCATACACCTCATCACCGGTGGTTTTGCGAATCAACTCAATACCGGTGGTGATATTGCCCCACTGGTCGCTGCCGGCTACTTGCAGGTCTACACCGCGGGTTTCGTGCAGGTGTTTGAAATCAATTGCCTGAATGAGCATGTAAGAGAACTCGGCGTATGAGATACCGCTCTCCATCTGGCGGCGCACGTGGTCTTTGGTCAGCATGTAACCCACATTGATGTACTTGCCGTAATCGCGGAAGAAATCAATGACGTTCATCCCGTTAATCCAGTCGTAGTTATTAACAACCTCGAACCCGAAAATCTTCTCAACCTGAGCTTTGAGCGCCTCGTAATTGCGGAACACCTCTTCCTTTTGCTTCAACTCGCGTTCCACGGTGCCGCGGGGGTCGCCGATAAGCCCCGTAGCCAAGCCGACCAACAAAATGGGGGTATGCCCGGCGGCGCGCAGGCGGCGGGTAATGAGGAAGCTCGAATAGTGACCCAAGTGCAGGCTGTCTGCCGTGGGGTCCGTACCGATGTAAAAGGTAAGACCTCCCTTATTAAGCTTCTCAATAAGATCCGGGCTGGAGATTTGGTTAATCAGCCCACGCCATTCGAGTTCTTCGTAAAAGGTCATGTGATATAAAGGTTAATGATTCGCGCGGTATGGTAGCACTCCCCCCCATACTTGTCAAGCCCGCGTTTTCATACTGCCACTGAAACACAACATTTAAACTTGCCAAAGTATATAGATTCGTGCATAATGGGCACATGCCACGAATTTGCGCCATATTCACCCACTTCGGTAGCGCAGAGAGGTCACTCACCTGCCTGCGGCGTTTAGGCGCCCAAACACGCATACCGGAGAATGTACTCATCATCAACAACAGCACGGCAGAAGATGCACTTCTACCTGCTGCAAGAGAATTGGCAACAGAGATTTTCCCGGCCGATACGCTGCATATTCTCCAAATGGAAAGCAACTTGGGCAATGCCGGTGGTTGCGCCCACGGTATAGAACACGCGTTTTCCGTATTAAAAGCAGATTATGTATGGGTGTTGGATGACGATTCTTGGCCGCGCCCCCACAGTTTGGAAAACTTATTGGCGGTTGAGACTGATGAGATGACCGTGCGCATGAGTCTCGTCATAGACCCTACCAAAGATGATGAGCTGAGCTGGCCTCTTACGATCAAAACCAACAATGAGCGCCGCCCTTGGATATGCGCCATGACTAGAGAGGAGCTGCCGGCAGGCAATATCATACCCAGCCGCGCCGGGTGGCTCGGGGCTCTCTACCCCCGCGAGGCGTGGTTACGCGCCGGCGTACCCACACCCGAGCTTTTTATACGCGGTGAGGATGAGGAATACCCCTGGAAAGTGCGCGCCGCCGGCTTCTCATTCGTGACGGTGGCAGACTCTCCCTTGGAGCATCCGTCCTCCAAAGTACCGCTTATCTGTTACCGTGTTGGCAAGAGTTCTTTCTTCTACGAGCCGGGCTTACCCCCGAGCCGCCAGTATTACAAGGTGCGCAACTGGGCTTGGTTGCAGCGGCTGAAGCACCCCAAAAATCCCCTGCTCCGCTTGGCGGCCTGCGGGTTCTACATCTTACTGACTCTGCGCGCCATGCTTCAAACCAACGAGGTAAGCATCAGCAAGCTCTACACGCTCTTCCGCGCACTGCATAACGGATTCTACGGCAAACTCAGACCGTATTAACACACCACAAACAACAAAAAATGCGCTCATTTACAAAATTTGTCTTTACAAACGAAGATAAATGAGTATAATGAGCGCCCCGACGCGCGAGCGTCGCGGCAGAACCATCTTATTAACACATAAACGCACATAGAGAAATGAAAGTACTTTCCTCACTCGCCTCCATGAAGCGCCGCCACGCTGATTGCCAGATCGTGAAGCGTAAGGGTACGCTGTACGTCATCTGCAAGAGCAACCCCAAGTTCAAGGCTCGCCAAGGCACGACCGCCGGCACTCGCCTGAGCAAGAAGGGCGTTAAATAAGCCCATGGCGGATTGCATCCGCGGCAAGAGAAAGGAGACCGGCGTGTTGGTGACCCCGGTCCTTTTTTTTGTCTGATTTTCCGAACTTTTTTAACCACCGCAAGAGCATGGCCTACACCGTAACAACACAAATACTCAACATCGGCGATTTAACCTTCGACAACGGTATGCTGATACCGGATGTTCAGTTGGCTTACGAAACATACGGCACCCTCAATGCCGAGAAAAGCAACGCCATTTTGCTCTTCCATGCCCTCACCGGCAGCCACCACGCCCATGGGTATAACGACACCCTGCCCGAGGCCGGCAGCTTTTGGCAGCCGGAGTATTTTGAAGGCTGGTGGGATAAAATGATAGGCCCCGGTAAACCGCTTGATACCGAGCGCTACTTCATCATTTGCGTTAACTTTGTGGGCAGCTGCTACGGCAGCACCGGCCCGGCCAGCATTGCCCCCGATGGCGAGCCTTGGGGCAGCCGTTTCCCCATGGTAAACGCCAATGACCAGGCGCGTGCGCAAATTCGGTTGATGGACCACTTCGGCATCCGGCGTTTCTGCCTAGTTGGCCCCAGTGTGGGAGGCATGCTCAGCCTTGCCTTCACCAACCTTTACCCCGAGCGCGTGCGCACGGTCATCATCATCGGCGCCGACTACAAGCCCGCTATTGAGCACAAGTTAAGCGGCTTTGAGCAGTTCTGCGCCATTGAGATGGACGAGAAATACCGCGAAGGCCGCTACCCCCTCAGCGACCCGCCCCTGCGCGGTGTGGCTCTGGCACGCATCATCTGCCATAAACACTTTGTCTACCAGCGTGGCTTAGAAAAACGTGCACGCAAAGGTTGCTCCCCCGACCGCAAAGGCCTGCTCACTTGGTTTACCCCCACAGAAAGTACGCAGAGCTACATGCTGCACCAAGGCACCAAGTTTGCCAAGCGCTTTGACGCCAACGCCTATATCCGCATCATCAACATGTGGACCGGCTTTAATCTGGAGGCCATCACCGGCCGCAGTGTGGATGCATGCTTCCGCCGCTTTGCAGAGCACGGCATCCCCTTCATGCTCTTCTCCATCAGCACAGACTGCTGCTTCTCCCCCAGAGCTATCTCAGCATTCCACCGCCGCCTTGTCAAAAACGGTGTACAAGCTGAGTATAAGTGCATTAAATCCGAAAAAGGGCATGACTCCTTCCTGCTGGAGCCCGAGCTGTATGAAAAAGAACTCACCGCATACCTGAACCGATAACGCGGCACACCTCATTCTGTAAATTTTATTAAAAAAAGTCGAAAAAAGTCTTGACTTATAAGTTAGTTTAGACTAAACTTTGCGCGGAAATTAGTTTCTCCTAACAAAATATGAACGAAAAATCAGCAAAAACACTTAAGTTTGCGAAGAGCGGCGAGAGTGTGCGCGTGTTGAAAGTAGCGGGCGAGGGCGCGCTGCGCCAGCGCATTTTGGATATGGGGCTCACGAAAGGGGCAGAGGTAACAGTACGCAAGGTTGCTCCCCTGGGAGACCCGCTTGAGATTACCGTACGCGGGTATGAGCTTTCTCTGCGCAAGCGAGAGGCAGCCTGTATCGTTGTTGAATAATTGCGGCAAAAAGTTAGTCTCAGTGAACATGAAAAAAGTAATAGCATTAGCCGGCAACCCGAACAGTGGCAAGACCACCCTGTTCAACGAGCTCACCGGCGCCAATCAATATGTAGGCAACTGGCCGGGCGTAACGGTAGACCGCAAGGGAGGGCGGCTGACCGATCACGAGGAAATCGAGCTGCAAGACTTACCGGGCATCTATTCACTTTCCCCCTACACGCCGGAGGAGGTAGTATCGCGCCGTTATTTGCTGGAGGAAAAGCCGGATATGGTCATCAACGTGGTAGACGCCACGCACATAGAGCGCAACCTGTACCTGACCTCGCAACTGCTGGAAACCGGTTTACCGGTAGTGGTAGCGCTCAACATGATTGACTTGGCAGAAGAAGAGGGCTACACCATCGATGCCGATGCCCTGAGCCGCGAGCTGGGCTGCCCCGTTGTCAAGGTGAGTGCCTTGACACGTCTCGGCATCAACAGCCTGCTCAAGCACATACTGGCAGAAAGCCCGGCAGCCCCTGCGCCGCTGCGCTATATTCCCGGCGTAGAAGAGGCGGTAGAAAGCATCCGCACCGAGCTTGGGGTAACACGTTTTGAAGCTGTCAAAATGCTGGAGGGCGACGCCGAGCTGCTGAGCACTCGCAGCAAGCAAGAGTGCCACAACATCGAAGAAAAACGCCTGCGCATCGAGACGGAGCAAGATGACGACATTGCCTCCATTATAGCCGGTGGCAGGTACGATGCCATTTGCGCGATTATCCCCGACATTATGCCGCGCAAGGCAGTCAAAGAGACATTCTCCGCCAAGGTAGACAACGTGCTCACGCACCGCTTCGCCGGTCCGCTTATCTTTGTGGCGGTCATGTACGCCATCTATTATATTTCCATCAACACCGTCGGCGACTGGGGTACCGGTTGGGCCAACGATGTACTCTTCGGGCCGATTGTCGGGGGATGGTTAGCGGGCTTTATCGGCAACGAGGCCGCCGGGGTAGAAGCACTCACCATGTTCAGTGCCATTTTGGCAATGATACTGGTATTCCCCGCCATGCTGCGCCGCCTGCACGATCTCAACCTAAACGGCTCTTGGCTGTATGTCATGATAGCCCCGTTTGTGATGGAGTACGTATGCCCGCACCTGCCGGGCTACCTACACACGGGCATTATGTGGTTGCTTTATGGCGCCAATACCGTGTTGCTGATGGCTTGTTTGATATTGCCGGGCAAAACATCTGCCAACAACTACGGCACAACAGCTACCGCCTTCAGCAAAAACCCCATGAAAATGACCGGCCGTGGCAACCGTACAGACTTCATCAGCTGGTTTATCATGATGAGCTTGGTCGCCTTCGGGGTTGCCATGCTGGGCAGAACCACCTTAGATTGCAGCCCGCAATTACAAAGCATCATTACAGATGGCATCGTCGCCGGTGTGGGAGCCGTGCTGGGGTTCTTGCCGCAAATGGCCGTGCTCTTCTTCCTCATGGCCCTGCTTGAGGACTGCGGCTACATGGCACGTGTCGCCTTCATGATGGACCGCATCTTCCGCGCCATCGGCTTGTCGGGTAAGTCCGTCATCCCGCTGTTGGTATCCATGGGTTGCGGCGTACCGGGTGTAATGGCAACACGCACCATAGAGAACGAGAAAGACCGCCGCATGACGGTTATGCTGACTACTTTTGTACCCTGTGGTGCCAAGCTGCCCATCCTCGCCCTCATCGGTGCCATGATCGGGCAAACGGCCTCCATTGCAACGCTTGCTTACTTTGCCGGGTTGGGTTCTGTCATCTTGGGTGGCTACCTACTGCGCAAAACACACATGTTTGCCGGCAGCTACACCCCCTTCGTGATGGAGCTGCCCGAGTACCATATCCCGCGTGGCGTCAGCATTAACTTGCGAGCCATGGAGCGCTGCAAAGCATTCGTCAAGAAAGCCGGCACCGTTATCTTCCTGGCCTCTGCCCTCATCTGGGCGCTCTCCAACTACAACTGGAGCTTCACCTACCTGCCGGAGCAAGAAGGCTTGGAGGGCGAGCCCATTAACCACGGCATGTTGGCAGACATCGGCAATACCGTTGCCCCCATGTTTGAGCCCCTTGGCTGGGGAGACTGGAAACCCGCCGTTGCCACCGTTACCGGACTTATTGCCAAAGAAAACGTAGTCGCAACCTTTGGTCAACTGTACCCGGCCGCTGAAGAACCGGAGGCCGCTGAACAACCGCAAGATGCCACCGAGGCAGACATAGCCACGGCAGAGGGTGCAGCAGAACCCGAAGTGGCAGAAGATGAACTGCCCCGCAGCTGCGACTTATCGAAGGCCAATGCCCTCTCGGCTCTTACTGTGGCCCTGTGGCGCACCGATGCCAAAACCCGAGCCTGCGCTCCCGTTGAGCTGCAAGAAGAGGAAGAAGAAGCCGCAGAGGAAACAGCAGAAAACGCCGATAAAGACCTGATGGATTACCTGAATAACGCCGTGGCATGGCTTTTCCCCGCCCCCGAGGAAGACGAAGAGACCGTTGGTGTGGCAGCCAATGTGGGTGCCGCCGGCGCCTTCACCACACTCAGCGCCATTTCTTTCTTACTGTTCAACATACTGTGTGCTCCCTGCTTTGCCGCCTGTGGTGCCATTCGCAGAGAGATGAACAGCTCTCGCTGGACCCTGCTCGCCATTGGTTTCATGTGCGTGTGGGCCTACATCGTGGCGTTCTGCACCTACCAACTCGGCCTCTTGTGCACCACGGGTGTATTCGGTACCGGTCAGTTAGTTGCCTGCATCATCCTGCTGGTCATCCTGGTGCAAGCCATTAGACCCAACCCCAATCAATCCGCCAAAGACTAATACGTTAACACCATACACAACCACCAACGCAACAAGATTTTATGGCAGACGCATTCATCATCACCATTCTTCTGGTATGTGCCTTGCTGGCTATCCGTTCCGTCCTCCGCAAAAAGGCCGGTAAAGGGGGCTCTTGTTGTGGCGGTGGTTGTGGGTGCGGATGCTCCGGTTGCGATAAAACCGAGCATACCACACACAATAAGAAACCCTGATTTTTTTACCTTTTAAGTTAGCTTCAACAAACAATAAGATTATGATGAAATACCAAAACATACTCGCAATCGCCGCAGCCGGGCTCATGGTGAGCGGCGCCTACGCAACCGAAACCGCCCAACGTGGAGAGATACTGGAGGGCATCAATATGTTTACACCGGAGCCCTCCGATGCAAACAGCAACAACCTGCACAAAGCGCATGCCCACATGAACAGCAAGCTCGGCACCCAATGGGCAGTAGACGCAGCATACGGCTACTGGCACACCAACGGTGCAGCGACAAACAATCATAACAACTACACGCTGTTGCATGCACAACTCAACCAGCGCATAGTAGAAGACAACATCAACGGCGGCACCTGGCTGCGCTTGGAAGTATCGGGCTCTTGGGGGCTAGACAAGCGTTCTGCCGCCTCCGACAAACAGTTTGTTGATGGTGTAGGCGAGTTCACGGGCATGCATGCAGACATATATGGCCCACACGATTTAGTGATACCCGAGGTAGCGCTCATGCACTACTTCAACGGCAAACGCGCCTGCATTATCGCCGGTATGGTCAATATGACCAATTACTTTGATGCCGTAGGGCCGGCCAACGACTCCTTCCACAATTTCACCAATGGCGGATTCGTCAACTCCACCGTACTCGCGCTACCCGATGCCAACTTGGGCGCGATTGCTCAGTTTGAGATAGATGACAAGAGCTACGCCATGCTCGGCGTCAGCAGAGAAACCACCGGCTACGGTTACAACCCCTTTGGAGATGGCTCCTCTTACATGGTAGTGGGTGAATATGGCCGTACCATCTTAGACGGTGCTGCCACTGTACGCATCAACCCCTTCTTCCGCCAAGTGGAAGAGGCAGACAAAAACCGCAAAAATGCCGGCATTGCCGCCAGCATTGAATATGCCCCCTGCGATGAACTCACCTTCTTTGCACGCAGCGGTTTCGGCGCCAAGCAAGACCTCGGCGCCGCGTTCGACTTCTCTTGCGGTGCCACATTCCAAGGCATCCCCGGCAGAGAGGATGACTTCGTAGGCCTTGCCTTCGGCGTATTCAAAGGCACCAACTCCGCAGAAGAGCCCACCAACAACAACCGAGAATACGTGATAGAAGCCATGTACAGTCTCCAAGTCAATGACTACATGAAGCTCGTCCCGCACGTCCAATACATCAAGAACCCCGCCTACAGTAGCGAGTCGGATGCCGTCATCATGGGTGTGCAAGCCGTATTCTCATTCTAATACCTATTTTTTGTGCTGTAACGTGTATGTAGACCGGCGGGTCGGGGATTTTCCCCGGCCCGTTTTTGCATGTTATAATACGAGCAAATAATGTTAACACTTGAAAAGCCATCATCAACATGCTAAAATGCCTGCGCATGAGTAAGAAATACATATTCACCGCTATGGCATTGGCAGCAACAGCCATGGCAGACAGCCCGAATTCTCTTCAATATAACTTGCCGGATAGCGGCTTGGCACCCAGCTTTGCAGAGGCCACCTTCCTTACTCACATGCACGAGCGCCACGGGGGCTCCGGGCTGAGCATGCAGAGCTACGCACTCAGCATCCCGCTCGCAGACCCCAGAAAAACACGCTGGAACGACATCAGCATCAATGCCCAGCTCGATACAAAAATTACGGTTTTCAATGCCGACGGTAACCTCACCCTCAACAACGAGGTAATGTACAATGTGGCTTTACCCATAAGCTTCATCAAAAGCATGCCCAATGGCAACCGCCTTATGGTAGGCATAGCCCCCGAGATTGCAACCGATGGCAAAGCCATCGCTCACGGCACAGACCTCGCCGCCTTTGCCATGTACACCGTAAAGCAAAGCGAGGACTTCAGCTACACCATCGGCGTAGGCATCTCCCCCCGCTTTGCAGAATGTTTTGCCGTGCCCTTCTTCGGTTTTGAATGGCAGCCCACGCAAGATTGGACCATCAAGATGAAGGGCTATAAACTGGCCGCCATGTATCAGGTAAACGACCGCTTGCAGGTGGGCCCCTTCGCCATGAGCTCCGGCGGTATTTGGGCCGTTGACACCCCGCGGGGTGATGAAAACTTCCGCATGCGCGCCTTGGTGCTCGGCGTAACCGGTGAATACAATTTTGCAAAACCCGGGCAAACCAAGCGAGTCATCACCGCCTCCATCGGCAGCAATGTAGCCACCAGAGCCGACTTCTTGAAACGTAACACCGGCAAAGACAGCGTAGAAACCCACCACTACAAACCCGCAGTCTACGTATCAATAGGTGTGGATTTCAGATTCTGATACCTTTTTCCGCAAAACAGGAAGCAGACCGCTTCCTGTTTTTTGCTTTACAAAAAGGCAGCTCTGCCTTATAGTAAAGGCATGAGCAGCACGCAAGTTTCTGACAACATGGAGGCGCTTATCAAACTGGCGCTTGAGGAAGATTTCGGTGACGGAGACGTTACCTCCACCTACTTTGTACCCGAGGGGCTGCAAGCCCGTGCCCTGATGCGCCCGCGCACGCAGGGTGTACTCTCAGGCGTGAAAGTGGCAGAGGCCGTATTCCGCGCGGTAGACCCCACCCTGCGCGTGGAGGTATACCTGCACGATGGAGATGAGGTATCGCCCGATGCCATCGTGATGATGATTGAAGGCTCCGCACGCTCCATCTTGGGTGCAGAACGCACCGCGCTCAACTTCATCCAGAGACTTTCCGGCGTGGCCACCATGACCCACAAATACGTGAAAGCCATTGCGCACACCTCTTGCAAATTGCTTGACACCCGCAAAACAACCCCCGGCTACCGCTTGCTTGAGAAAGCAGCCGTTTTACACGGTGGCGGCAACAACCACAGACTCGGCCTTTACGACCGCGCCATGGTGAAAGATAACCACCTGATGACAGATGGCAACACAGACCACCTGCAAGCCTGCATCAACCAACTCAAAGCAGACAAACCCGGTGTAGAAGTAGAGCTGGAGGCCGACAACCTCACCCAGGTAGAAGCATTCCTCAAACTCACGGGCGTAGACTACATTCTGCTCGACAACATGAGCTGCGAGGATATGCGCAAGGCTGTTGAAATGCGCGGCGATGCCCCCAAGCCCTATTTTGAAGCCAGTGGCGGCCTCACCCTCGCAACGGCTCCCGCCGCTGCCGAAACAGGCGTAGACTTCATGAGCTTCGGCTGCCTCACCCACTCCGTACCGTCTATGGACTTGGGGCTTGACTTCACCGTCGAGCGCTAAACACCCACTCAAACTTCGCAAGAAGCCACGCCGTGAGCGGTACTACTGCCGCGGCGTGGCTTAAGACTCACTAGCCAAAAAATGTCTGCACCCATACTCAGCCCGAGGGAAGCCCTCATTACACTCAACCTGATACCCGGGTTGGGCTCTGTGCGCATACAGTCATTGTTAGAGTTTTTCGGCTCTGCAGAGCTGGTACTGGCAGCAGGCTCAAACATGCTGGAGCGCGTGCCGCGCATCGGTGCCAAAATGGCCAACGCCATTGCCAACTGGCACAACTGCACCAACGTACAAGCAGAGCAGGAATGCGCAGACCACTACGGCGTGCGCATCGTTACGCTTACTGATGAGGATTACCCGCATGCCCTGCGCCGCATGAGCGACCCGCCCATTGTGCTTTATGCGCTGGGAGAATGGGCACAGGAAGACGAGCACCATGCCGTATCCATTGTTGGCTCTCGTGCCGCTAGCCCGTACGGCATGACCGTGGCACGCCGGTTCGGGCGCGAGCTGGCAGATGCGGGTTGCACCATCATCTCCGGCTTAGCCAAAGGCATAGACACCGCCGCACACCGCGGCGCATTGGATGCCGGTGGCCGCACCATCGCCGTACTCGGCCACGGGTTATCTCAAATTTTCCCGCAAGAAAACGCAGAGCTGGTACAGCAAATAATCAAGGGACACGGTGCCGTAGTCAGCGAGTTTCCCATGAACCTGCGCCCCGGGCGCACCACCTTCCCCCAGCGCAACCGCATTGTAGCCGCGTGGAGCCGTGCCACCTTGGTGGTGGAAGCCCCCTCTCACAGCGGGGCGCTACACACGGCCCATATATCCGGCACAGACTACGGCAACTCAGTCTTTGCCATACCCGGCATGGTAGATAAGCCTACCTCCATCGGCTGCCATGCGCTGATTCGAGATGGTGCCACCCTCTGCACCTCGCCCACAGAACTGATGAGCGATATGGGGTGGAATGCACCACCCCGCCAAATGGAGCTCTTCTGCGAGCAGCCGCTCCCGCAACCGCCGGAACCGAAGAACCCCTCATACGCCGTTACCATAGCACCTCAGGCAACGGATGAAATACTGTGCGCCATACGCGCCGGGCATGATACGCTGGATGCCCTCTGCACCGCCTTGGGCCACCCGGCCCATGTGCTTACCCCGCAGCTCATGCGCCTGCAGGTCATGCGCCGCATTATCCCCCTGCCCGGCGGTAGATATCAAGCTACATAAATAAGCAAAACAGGGCAGTTTCAAACGTTGCAGGATATTTGGGTAACGCTCTGTTAAACTTTTCGGTTGATAAATCGGAGTTTGAATGTACGAATGACGATATACGAGGTACGAAGTTCAGAGTCTGGCGCCTGCGGCGCAGTGTTGCAAAGCCGCGCATGAGTTGCCGCTGTCATGACGGCTGTATGCCTAACTATTACTTCGTATTTTGAATCTCGTAACTCGTACTTCAAATTAGGCTATGTTTAAATTTTCGGTTGATAAATCGGAGTTTAGCGGGGTGTTTAACACGCCTGCCTCGGCGAAGCCCGACGGGCGAAGACGGGAGCGATAGCGAGTCAAATTCAAGAGCCCCGCGCATGCGGGGCGGCATATGGTAGACCCGGGTGCAGCCGCGTCAGCGGCGGAACC
>JAZNGY010000223.1:0-31510 GCA_045576695.1 Akkermansia sp. | reverse complement strand
TCTGCATGGATAACGCATGGCTGCGGGCAGAGGGATATATCTCGTTTTATCAACTCCTCAAACGCTGATTGGAAACCGCCGTATGCCATAAATGGCACGTACGGTGGTGTGTGAGGGGGCGAAAGCCCCCTACACGATCCTCTTGTCTTATGAACGATTTTCTTGCAGTATCACGATAGTGGGCTTACTCGGAGAGGTAAGCGGCTACACCTTCGTGAGAGGCTGTCATGGCCTTGTCACCCTTCTGCCAGCCGAGGGGGCAAACCTCGCCGTATTGCTCAAAGTGCTGCAGGGCATCCACGATGCGGATGGCCTCATCGATGCTGCGGCCGAGGGGCATATCGTTGACCAAGCTGTGGCGCACAACGCCGTCTTTGTCGATGAGGAAGAGGCCACGGTAGGCAACTTTGTCGCCATCCTCTGCCAGCACGTCGTAGGCGGCGGCAATGTCCTTGTTAATGTCGGCCACGAGCGGGTAGGTTACGCCCTGAATGCCGCCTTGGTTGCGCGGGGTGTTGGTCCAGGCCCAGTGGCAGAACTCGCTGTCTGTGGAGCAACCGACAACAACGGTGTCGCGCTTCTCAAACTCGGGCAGAGCATTCTGGAAGCCGATGAGCTCTGTGGGGCATACGAAGGTGAAGTCCTTGGGGTAGAAGAACAGTACCACGTACTTGTTGCCCTTGTATTGCTCGAGGCTGAAGTTGCTCTCGATGATGCCATTTACTACAGCGTTTGCTGCGAACTCCGGTGCTTTCTTTCCTACTAACATGATGTTGTGTTTTCTATTTTGTTTTTGGTGATTTTTATTTGTGAGGTGGTGTGCCTCGTGTTGTTGCGCAGAAATTACCACTTTTTCGGTAGGAATGCAAGACTTTTCTTAGAATATTTCTAAAAAAGTTTTATTTTTCTAAGTTGGGATGTGCCAGATTAGAAAATTGCGAGCGTTTGCGAGCATTTCATGTGGCAAAAGCCACTTTTCACGTGAGCAGAGCGAACCTTTCACGTGGCGAAAGCCACCCTTCACGTGAGCGAATGCGAGCATGTAAGAAGTTCGCATGCGCTCACATGAAGTGCTTGCTAAAGCAAGCGTGAAAAGCTCACTGCGTTCACATGAAGGGTTCGCATGCGCTCACATGAAGAGCTTGCTAAAGCAAGCGTGAAAAGTTCACTACGTTCACGAGAATATGGATTGCGAAGCCATTACGGACACAATAAAGCCTTGCGAACGAGAAAAAGCGTTCTATAATAAAGGCATGGCAACGGTGAATGTAGCACTTGGGGAACGGTCTTATCAGGTACACGTAGAAAACGGCGCGCTTGATAGGGTGGGATTTTTTGCCGAGCGCAACAGAATAAGCGGCAAGGCCGCCATTATAACTGACAGCAATGTGTGCCCCTTGTATGCCGAGCGGTTGATACACAGCTTGCAAGATGCAGAGTATGAGTACAGTCTGCACGTGTTTGAAGCCGGCGAACAGAGCAAGAACCTGAGCACGGTAGAAGAGCTGGTAAACGAGATGGTGGCAGCCGGGCATGACCGCAGCAGCTTTGTTGTAGCCTTGGGGGGTGGCGTGGTTGGCGATATGGCAGGCTTTATAGCCTCTATTTATTACAGAGGCATACCGTTCATACAGGTGCCTACTACCGTGATGGCGCAGGTAGACAGCTCTGTAGGCGGCAAGACGGCGGTGGATATTGCTGCCGGTAAGAACTTGATAGGCGCTTTTTATCAGCCCAAGATGGTAGTGGCAGACCCCACCACCCTGCTCACCTTATCCCCGCGAGTGATGCGCGAAGGCATGGCCGAAATGGTGAAACATGCCGCCATATGTGAGCCTCGCATGCTGCAAACATTGCAGCGCTTGTCCGGGGAGATAGACCTGGGCTTCACCCTCACCACGATTGATCACCTGCCCACGCTGATTGCCGAGAATATCGAGATAAAAGCGCGTATAGTAGAAGCCGATGAGAAAGAAACGCAAGGTGTACGCGCGTTCCTCAACTTCGGGCACACCTTGGGCCACGGTATAGAAGCCAGTGTGCCGTATGGCGAGCTGTTGCACGGCGAGGTGGTAAGCCTGGGCATACGCGCGGCGCTGTATTTGTCCGCCAAGCACACCGGCATCAGCAACAAAGAATGCAAGGAAGTGTTGCGCACCCTCAAAGCCTTGGAGCTGCCGCTGGAACTGCCTGCACACATTAACATAGAAACAGCTTTAGCCAAAACGGCCACGGATAAAAAGTTCTGCTCCGGCAGCATAAGATTTGTGCTGCTCAAGGGCTTGAACCGCCCGGTATTGAGCCAAGATGTAACAGCGCAGGATTTACAAGATGCGCTACTGCACCTCACCACTTCTGCACAAGAATATTACCCCCCATACAGTTTATGACAGACCCGCGAACAACACAACTGGCACAGGCACTTGTAAGCCACTCTTGCAAGCTTCAACCCGGCGAGCACATACTGCTTGACTTGTATGATGCCCCCGAGGAAGTAGGAATCGAACTCATACGTGCCGTGCGCGCCGCCGGTGCTATCCCCCACATCCGCGAGCACAACAGCCGCGTGGTGCGCGAGATGCTTGCCGGTGCTACCGATGCCCAATACGAGTCCATTGCCGCCCTGGAACTGGCAGAAATGCAGGCCATGGATGCCTACATTGCCATTCGCGGCAGCCGCAACACCTTCGAGAACTCCGGCATCAACCCCGAGAATATGAAGCTGGCCATGAAACACATGCGCCCCGTGCACAACCAACGCGTTTGCAAAACAAAGTGGTGCGTGCTGCGCTGGCCCACCCCCTCCATGGCACAAGGTGCCGGCATGAGTACCGAGAGCTTTGAGGACTTCTACTTCCGCTGCTGCTTGGCCGACTACGATGCCCTGCGCAAGGCCATGGATAAACTGGCAGAGCGCATGATGAAGACCGACAAGGTACACATCATCGGCCCGGGTACGGATTTGACCTTCAGCATTAAAGGCATGCCCGCCATCCCCTGCTCCGGCGAGATGAATATACCCGACGGCGAGGTATTCACCGCCCCCGTGATTGACAGCGTGAACGGCACCATCTTCTACACCGCCCCCACCGTATACCAAGGTATACCGTTTGACGGCATTCGCCTTACCTTCAAGGACGGCAAGATTGTGGAGGCTCACTGCAACGGCAAGGACGCAGAGCTCAACAAGATACTGGACTCTGACGCCGGCGCCCGCTTCATCGGCGAGTTTGCTCTGGGTGTTAACCCGTACATTCTCAAGCCGATGTATGACATCCTCTTCGACGAGAAGATTGCCGGCTCCTTCCACTTCACCCCCGGCCAAGCCTACGAGAACTGCGACAACAGCAACCGCTCTCAGGTGCACTGGGATATGGTGTGCATACAGCGCGCCGAATACGGTGGCGGCGAAATCTGGTTTGACGATGAACTCATCCGCAAGGATGGCATCTTTACCGACCCCGAATTGGCTATTCTTAACCCCGCAACCGAGTAATTGCCATGAAAGATCCCCGTTATACACAACTGGCACAGCAGGTGGTCAACTACGCTGTGCGTGTACAACCCGGCGAGCATGTTAACCTGCGCATGCAGGACATACCCGATGCCATGGTAGTAGAGCTGATACGTGCCGTGCGAGAGGCCGGTGGCTACCCGCATTTGGATTTATCGCATGCCATGCTCACCAGAGAGCTGCAAAAAGGCGCTGCCGAAGAGCAATATGCCCTTGATGGTGCCTACCGCCTGAAACGAGCGGAAGATATGCAGGTGCACATCTGCTTCTATGCCGATTACAACAGCTTTGAGTCCTCTGACGTGCCGGCAGAAAAAATGGGCTTGATGAGCAAGCACTTTAAGCCTGCCAGTGATGTGATTGTCAATAAACGTAAATGGACCATCCTTGCATGGCCTACGCCCTCTATGGCTCAGGCAGCCGGCATGAATACCGAGGAGTTTGAGGACTTCTACTTCCGCTGCTGCTTGGCAGATTACGCCAAGCTCAAGGAGGGCATGGTGAAGCTCAAGGCCATGATGGATGCCACAGACGAGGTGCGTATTGTGGGACCCGGTACGGATTTGACCTTCAGCATCAAAGATATACCTGCCATTATCTGCGCCGGTGATTGCAACATACCCGACGGCGAGGTTTACACCGCCCCCGTGAAGGACAGCATGAACGGCACCCTTGCTTACAATGCCCCCACCATTTACCACGGTATACCGTTTGACGGCGTGAAGTTCCGCTTTGAAAACGGCAAGATTGTGGAGGCGCATTGCAACGGCAATGACGAAGCCCTCAACAAGATTTTGGACACGGATGAAGGTGCCCGCTACATCGGCGAGTTTGCACTGGGTGTCAACCCCTATGTGCTGCACCCCATGCGCGATATCCTCTTCGATGAGAAGATTGCAGGCTCATTCCACATGACCCCCGGCCAGTGCTATGACGAAGCCCCCAACGGCAATGCCTCTTCCATTCACTGGGATTTGGTGTGCATACAGCGCGAAGATTACGGTGGCGGCGAAATCTACTTTGACGGTAAGCTCATCCGCAAGAACGGTATCTTTGTAGACCCCGAACTTGCCGTACTGAACCCCGCAAACGCATAAAGTTCATGCCTAAAATGCCCCTAGTGTCGCGAATTGCCGCACACTTTCGCAAGCACAAACGCTTTTGGCTCTCATCATGTGTAGCCATGCTGCTTGCTACATGCTGTGTGAAGCAGTTCGGACACTGGGGTGCAGCCACTGTTGAAAAAGAAGTGGTAACTGTATCGGGAGAAACGATAAACGGCATGGGGCCTTTGAAAATAGCGTTTTTCTCTGATATACACAACAACACTGCTCTCTTTGAGCAGACCATTGAAATTATTAAACAAGAGAAGCCCGACCTCATCATCTTCGGCGGTGATTTGATAGTCACCAATGAGCGATTTATGCGAACGAGATGGGCGGTCAACGGCTTTAAACAACTGGCAGAAATTGCCCCGGTGTATGCCGTGCTCGGCAATCAGGACTATGAAATGCTCGACTCCGTGGAGCGTGTGCTGAAAACAGCCGGCGTTACCCTGTTGCGCAACAACGCCGTTGATTGGACAACGCCCGCCGGTAAAGAAATCAAAATAGTGGGGCTGGGCGACTACAACGAGGGAGACGAGGCCCCACAAGTCTGTTTATCCCCACAAGGCGGTGAGAGCAAACCCGTGTTGCTGCTGTCTCACGACCCCGAAAGCCGCGCGTTGTTGACCGAGTACGATTGGGATTTAATGCTCAGCGGGCATACGCACGGCGGGCAGCTGGGTGTGCCGTTTACGGATAAATACCTGAGTTTCCGCTCGAGCATGCCTGCGGGCTTGTTTGATTTTGAAGGCAACCGCAAAATATATGTCACCCGCGGTGTCGGGGCCATCCTCTACATGCGCTTCTTCTGCCCGCCCGAAGTGACAATCATCACTATCCCCGGCGGGGAGAATCATTGATCGGCAGGCTTTTGCTCTTTCTGCTCTAAGGCCGGGTCTGCCTGCAACTTTTCAACATCTGCTGCCAACACCCGAATTGCCCAAATCAGGTAAAAGATAGTGAGCCCCCAGCCTGCAAGGTTGACTAGTTTGCTCAAAAAGCGCTCATTCAGAATTAAGGAAAGCAGAAAGACACCACCGGCCGCCGCCACGGCAACACCTGCCCACAGAATGGCGCCTTTGATATCGAAATCGTTGAACAAAATACAGATAACGGCAGGAAAACTACCTAACATCGCGGCAGCGCCTACGCTGTCCCAACGACTGAATGCATTATGCTCTTCTACTGCCTTATCTGCCATAACGAAGTGATTATATAGACTTGCCTGAAAAAAAGCAATAAAAATAACTGTGCGCAGTAGATCAAGCCGACAAAATGTTAATCTCAATTTCAACTGTCATTCAGCTTTTGAAACTTGACGAGAGTTGACTTCTCTGCTAGGATAGAGGGGCATGAAGAGCATCCTCACCACCGTTTTAATCATACTCAGCAGCGTGCTGCTACTGAGCCATTGCAGCCGTGAGGAAGAAAACAGTACGGTAATACGCATCGGGTGTTTCCCTAATGTGACGCATGTGCAAGGACTAGTGGCCCGCAACATGTGGCGCCATAAATCTTGCAATGGCAAAGGCTGGTTTGAAAACGAAATACCGGGGTATACGGAGGAATGGTACACCTTTAACGCAGGCCCCACGGCCATGGAGGCTATCTTCGGTAAAACGGTGGATCTTACCTATGTAGGCCCCAGCCCCGCGCTGAATGCCTACGCAGTATCGGCAGGGCGAGAGGTACGTTTGCTGGCCGGGGCTGTCAACGGCGGCTCCGCGCTCATGGTGGCTAAAGATTCCCCCATTACCACACCGCAAGATTTTAAGGGTAAAAGCATAGCTACACCTCAGCTCGGCAATACACAAGATGTAACGTGCCGTGCATGGCTTATTCGCCATGGCCTCAGCTGCCCCATGGAGGGTGGCGGTGATTGCCGCGTAGCACCAACCCCCAATTCCATGCAGCTGCAAGCGTTGTTGCAGGGAGATGTGAATGCCTGCTGGACGGTAGAGCCTTGGGTGACGAGGTTGGAGCAAAAAGCGGGGGCACGCGTGTTGGTGAATGAGCCGGATGTTGTCACAACCGTGTTGGTAGGCCGTGTCGGCTGGTTGAATCATAATCCGCAATTAGCTCAACAGGTTATCAATGCACATAAAAAGCTGACACAATGGATTAACACCCACCCCGAGGAAGCGATGAAGTATGTGGTGGATGAGTTGATGCACCTCACGCAATCCGATGAAAAAGAACGCGCTGAGCTTACTTCTATTGTTAAAAGCGCATGGGCACGCATGACGGTGACAGACGCCTTGGACATTACCGGCGTGGAGAAATTTGTGAAAGACGGACAGAGCACCGGCCTGCTGGACCGTGTGCCCCCGCTGCAAGGCATGCTTTATACCCCGCAACCTCAACCCGCACCCCCCGCTCATTGAAAACATGAGAGCAAAGACACACCAAGAGATACAAGAGTTCCCCACTGCAAAATTGAGTGTGGAACACGTGTTTAAAACATTCAAAACAAAGACCCGTATTGTACAGGCGCTTGAAGATGCATCCCTTACAATCAATGAGGGCGAGTTCGTGTGTTTTGTGGGCCCCAGCGGTTGTGGTAAATCAACCCTGCTCAACATTATTGCGGGATTGGAAAAGCCCGATAGCGGCAAGGCTTTGATTGATGGTGTACCCATCACCGGGCCGGGGCGTGAACGCATGATGATGTTCCAAGAACATGCGCTTTTTCCGTGGCTGGATGTTATCGGCAACGTCATGTTCGGGCTTAAACAAAAGCCGAACCTCAATAACAAAGAGCGTTTGGAGGTGGCCAAATATTATCTGTATTTGGTGAAAATGGACAAGTTTGCTCATTCCAACATTCACGAGCTTTCCGGCGGCATGCGCCAGCGCGTGGCCTTGGCTCGCTCTCTAGCCCCCAATCCTAAAATTCTGCTGATGGATGAACCGTTCTCTGCGCTGGATGCCATGACCCGCGAGCAGCTTTACGGTGATATTCAGGATATTTGGGCAAAGCGCAAAAAGACCATCATTTTCGTGACGCACAACGTGCGCGAAGCCGTTTGCTTGGGCGATCGCATCATTTTGTTCTCACCGCATCCCGGGCGTGTGCGCCGCGAGTTTAAAGTAGACCTGCCGAGGCCTCGCAACATCAACAGCCATGATTTGGCAGATATTGCACGCAATATTACAGCAGAGCTTAAAGGGTACCAAAACGCAGAAGAATCTGACTAAATCACTATGAAACGTTTTCTTACAACCTTACTGTTTTTCGCAATTCTCATCTTGTTATGGGCCGTACTCACCTGTGATTTATGTTTTATAGGGATTGGCCCGGAGGAGCCGCTGTGGAGCCCCTATGTGTTACCGCCGCCAAGTATTGTGGGACAATACCTGTGGGATAACATCTGCAATTTAAAATTGCTTGCGGCTATGTGGGTGACTATCAAGCGATTAATGATTGGCTATACCATCGGCTTGGTGTTGGGCGTGCCACTGGGTATGTTGGCGGCACGTTTTCGTGGTGTGAACGATACGCTCGGCGTGTTGGCACTGGGGTTCCAGGCGCTGCCGAGCGTGTGCTGGGTTCCCTTGGCATGCATTTGGTTCGGGCAGTCAGAAGCTGCGCTGCTGTTTGTCGTTATCATGGGTACATTGTGGAGCGTACTGCTTTCTACCCAAAACGGCATGAAGAATGTGCCGCCCATTTATGCGCGTGCGGCGCGCACCATGGGGTCGCGGTCTCTGCATACACTGCTTTTTGTAACGTTGCCGGCCTCTGCGCCCTTTGTGGTCAGCGGCATGAAGCAAGGCTGGGCCTTTGCCTGGCGTTCTCTGATGGCTGCCGAGATTTACGTAGCCGTAGTAGGTGGCTTGGGCATTGGTCAATATCTGCACTTCGGGCGAGAATTGCAGCGCATGTACCAAGTAATCGGCATCATGTTCATCATTATTCTGGTGGGCTTACTGGCAGATAAGTTGATATTCTCACCGGTAGAATCTTGGTTGCACCGCCGCTGGGGTACAGATAAAGAGTAATCACCATGAAATCTTGGATTAACGAGTTGAAAGTACAGCTGGGCGACTGCGTGAGCACGGAGCCGGATGTTTTGCAGGCGCATGCATCCGACAAATGGCATGCTGCCGCCCTGCCCGATGCCGTGGTGCTTGCCCGCAGTACGGAGCAAGTGGCCGCGGCTGTTCGATTTGCAGCGCAGCACCGCATACCGCTCACTGCTCGCGGTGCCGGTGTGGGCTATGTGGGCGGGTGTGTACCGGTGCAAGGCGGCATTGTTATCTCCACCGCACCCATGCAGCGCATTATTGAGGTGAACCCGGCAGATGGCGTGGCGGTGGTGGAGGCCGGTGTGCTAACGGCAGATTTGCAAGAGGCTTGCCTTGCGCAAGGGTGGTTCTACCCGCCGGACCCCGCATCTCGCAAAGAATCCAGCATTGGCGGCAATATAGCCACTAACGCAGGTGGCCCCCGCTGCCTTAAATACGGTGTTACCAGGGCCTATGTACTGGGGCTGCAAGTTGTGCTGGCAGATGGCAGCGTGTTGAACTGCGGCGGCAGAACACATAAGAACAAGCAAGGCTTTGACTTGGTGGGGCTTTTCTGCGGCAGCGAAGGCATGCTGGGCATTATTACCCAAGCCACCTTGCGCATTATCCCCGCACCGCAGGCGCGCGCCGCATTGCATGCCAGTTTCCCGCAATTTTCGTTGGCAGCGGCAGCTGTTCAGAACATCTTGCAAGGTGGCCACCTGCCCGCTGCTATGGAGATAACGGATGCCTTTACTCTTGCCGCAGCCCGCAATCATTTGGGGCCGGGCATTTTCCCCGCAGATGCCAACGGACACATCATTGTGGAGATTGATGGACGAGCGGATGCCGTTGCCTCTGAGCTGGCGGATATTGAAGCTATTTTGAAACAAACGGGTGCCACTCAGGTGGTAACGGCACGAACGGAAGCAGAGGTGGAGGCCATTTGGCAGCTGCGCAGAGAGTTTTCGTACAGTCTTAAGGCTACGGGTCTTACCAAATTGAATGAAGATATTGTGATACCCCGCTCTGCTTTGGTGGAGCTGGTGGAGTTCTGCGCAAGTATGCAACGCGAAACCGGTATACCGGTGGCGTGTTTCGGGCACTCGGGCGATGGCAATATCCACACCAATGTGATGGTGCTGAAAGACAGCAACGGTAACGATGTGCGCCCCCCGGCAGATGCGCTGGTGAATCGCCTGTTTGATTGGGTGATGGCACACGGTGGCAGTATTACCGGAGAACACGGCATAGGCTTGGCCAAAGCACCATGGTTTGCCCAAGCAGTAGGTGCAGAGGCGATTAGCGTACACAAGGCGCTCAAATCAGCGCTGGACCCGCAAGGCTTGCTTAATCCCGGTAAGATGGGCTTGTGATATCAGCCCTTTTTACGCAGGCAGATAAACAAAGCCTTTACCAAACACGCATAAACAGAACGGCGCTTGATTTTTACCTTGCCTTTACCCAAGGTGGAGGCTTTGAGCCGCTGTATGGTTTTTAACCCGATGAGCGCGGGTAATATCGATGCAAATCGCAGGCGGAATGTGCCCAAACGGCGGCTGTAATCCACACCGTCGTTCATGTATCGCTCTGCGCGGTTAAGCCAGGTTGACGGAGAAGAACAGAGGTAATGGCGCCCGCGGACGGCGTCTTCCTCCATATCTCGCAAGATATTGATGAGCTGTAAGCCTTGGCCGTAGCGAATGCCGGCTTGCAACATGACATCTCGGCGAGCGGCGGCGCAGAATGTCTCGCCCATAGTGGTATAGCCCAGCGAGGTCCAGAACTCGCCCACGCAGCCGGCCACGTTGTAGGTGTAGCAGCGGGTTTCGTCATCGCTTTGCACGGTGTCGTGTTGCGCAAAGGCGGTTAAATCCCACAGCTGCCCCTTAACAATGGTTGCCAATACGTTGCGGATATGTTGTTGTTGTTCGGGGCTGAAGCCGTTCAAGGCTTGCAATAAGTTACCGAACTCGCACAGCAAAGTGCGCTCGCCCTCATGCGACAAGCCCGGTGCAATATCGTGCGCCAGCATGTGCAGCAACTCTGCATCTTGCGCGCCGGCTATGGCCATACCCATGCGCTGTAACACGTGGACACGTTGCTCGATGGGGGCGCCGGCGGTATCGGCTACGCTATCCGTAGCGCGAGCCAACATGTACCCTAATGCAACAGCAGGCCGCATTTGCTTGGGCAAAAAGCGAATCGTGAGATAAAAGGAGCGCGACACGGATTTCAGCAGCTCGCCTGTTACATCGGTTACTTGCGTCATTACATCGGCATTATGCAGTAAAATCCCCCTGCTGGCAAGGTTATTTTACGGCGAAATGTCTGTTTTTGCTTGAAAGCGCGTGGCTCTGGCGTTATAAATGAGACATGGCAGTACCGCAGAACACTATCGCGCTTATCTTTGATTTTGACCAGACTCTCAGCCCCCACAACATGCAGGAGGATACCATTTTTCCCGAGTTCGGCATCAATGCCGAATTGTTCTGGAAAAAGTGTAATGACCGCAGCCGAGAGGAAGGCTGGGATGGCGAGTTGAGCTACCTGAAAGAGTTGCTCGACACGCTCAGCATCGACGGCGTGAGCAATGAAACCCTGCGAGAGCTGGGCAAAAAGCTGACCTTCTTCAAGGGTATACCCGAGTTCTTTGAAAACTTTGAACAACGAGCCCTCACTCCGGAACACCGTTTTGCCGGTATTCACGTGGAATATTACATTATTTCCAGCGGTATTAAATCCATTATCGACGGCTCCATCATTCGCCCGTATATGAAGGAGGTGTTCGCCTGTGAGTTCAGTGAGAACAACGGTTGCATCAATTTCCCCAAGCGCGTCATTTCTCACACCACCAAAACGCAGTTTTTATTCCGCATCAATAAGGGTATGCTTGACTATACGGAGGATGTGAACGACCACATGGACAGCGACTTGCGCCCCATTCCCTTCCGCCACATGATTTATTTGGGCGATGGCCCCACAGATGTGCCTTGCTTTACCGTAATGCGCCAATTAGGCGGCACCAGCGTGGCCGTGTATAACCCCTGCGATGAATCACGCAAAAGCTTCCGCAAGTGCTACAACCTGAAATCCGGCCAGCACCGTGTGGATTTCTTTGCCCCGGCAGACTACCGCCAAGGCAGCCACTTGTACAACATTTTGCAAGAAACGGTGCGCAATATGGCAGATTCTATTCTGCATAACATGCGCCATGCGGATAAATAAGATGAGCCACATGTGAAAAACTGACTCAATCTAATCTTTACACGGGCGGGCAAATATGGTAGTTTCCTGCTTTCCACCAGCAGAGAAATACCATGAACCAGTTGCTTTCCATAGAAGAATTGACGGGAGATCAGATTTGCGAGTTGCTTACTTTGGCTCACAAGCTCAAAGCAGAACGCGGCAATCATGCCTCGCAACCCCTTGCAGGCCAAACTTGGGCGTTGATTTTCTCTAAGTCTTCCACCCGTACGCGCGTCTCTTTCGAGGTTGGTATTTCCGAGCTGGGCGGTCGCCCCATGTTCCTCTCCACCCGCGATATTCAGCTGGGTCGTGGTGAGCCTATTAAGGATACCGCACGTGTACTTGGCCGCATGATTCACGGTGCCGTGATTCGCACCTACGGGCAAGATGAAGTCGTAGACTTTGCTAAATATTCCAAACTGCCGACCATCAACGCTTTGACAGACCAAGAACACCCCTGCCAAATTTTGGCAGACCTGCTTACGCTGGAGGAAAAATACGGAGTAGGTGCTTGGAAGAACATGAAGATTGCATTCTTGGGCGATGTGGATAACAACATGGGCCGCTCTTGGATGTGGGCAGCCAAACACCTTGGCTTTACGCTGGCCCTTGCCGGCCCCGAGCATGCCCTGCCCAAGGCAGACACCTTGGCTGCACTCAATTACGACGGCATCATTTGCACGACAGATGCCGAGGAAGCCGTGCGCGATGCCGTGGTAATCAATACGGATACATGGATTTCCATGGGCCAAGAGGCCGAAAAAGGCACCAAAGAGCAAGCATTCTTCCCCTATCAGGTGAATGCTGAGCTGCTTAAACTTGCTGCCCCCGGGCACAGTGTGTTCCACTGCTTACCTGCATACCGCGGGTACGAAATCACCGATGAAGTGCTGGAGGCCCACGCCCCCATCATCTTCACAGAGGCTGAAAACCGTCTCCATGCCCAAAAGGCTGTGCTTTACACATTAGCAACCTCTCGCTGATTTTTGCCATGAATTACACCCAACGTATAGAGGCTCTGCTGGATGATATGTCCGTCTTTGAAGATTGGACGGAAAAGTACGAGTTCATCATCTCTCTGGGCCGAAAACTGCCCGCCATGCCGGATAAATATCGCAAGCCTGCCAACTTGATTAAGGGCTGCCAAAGCCGTGTATGGGTAGGCACCGAGGTGCAGGACGGCAAGATGATTATCATGGCTGATAGCGACTCTCTGATTACTAAGGGGCTAATTGCTTTGTTCGTGCGTTTGTTCTCCGGGCTGACACCTGCGGAGATTCAGGCTGCCGACATGAAAAGGCTTGATGAATGCGGGCTGAAAGAGCACTTGGCCTCCACCCGCGCCAATGCTCTGTCTACCATGGCTGCCACTATTCAGAAAGAGGCAGCTGCCAATGCGTAATACCGCCCCACCATCGGCTGCATGAATATTTTGGAAGACAGGATTCGGCAGCGAGAAGCGCTGCTCCCCCCGAATACCGATGCGTATCGCGTAGCGGACGGCTCCCCGTGGCCGGATATTTTCATTGATGCGCTGGCGGACAGGCTGCTGGTATCTTTGCGCAACACGGCGCTTCCGCGTGGGGTGAAAGACCTTTTGGACGCGACCGGGCGCCCTGTATACCTCAAGCGCTTGGATAATGATGTTAAGGAGGCCCCTCAGCATCTCTGCGGTCCCCGCTCTGAGCCACGCTTTGTTATACGGGAAAACGGTGTGCGTTATATGATGGATATGGAGGCCGGGTATTCTCAAGGTATCTTCTTAGACCAGCGAGACAACCGCGCCACGGTGCGCCGCCGTTGCCATAAGGGCATGCGCCTGCTCAATACATTCTCTTACACCGGCGCTTTCTCGGTGTGCGCGGCTCTGGCAGGTGCCACCACAACCACCCTTGATTTGGCACAGCCCTGCCTGACTTGGTGCCGCGAGAACATGGAGCTCAACGGAATTAACCCTGATGAGCATTTCTTCTGCAAGGGTGACACCCTGCACTGGCTTGACCGCTTTGCCCGCCAAGGCCGTACATTCGATGCCATTGTGCTGGATCCGCCCACCTTCTCCCGCGATGAAAAAGGCAAAATCTGGCGTGTTGAAAAAGACTACGGCAAGCTTGTCGCCAAGGCGATGCAGTGTCTGGCCCCGAAGGGCTGGATACTTTGCACCACCAACTGCCGTAAAGTATCCCCAGCTGATTTCAGAAAACTTGTTGCCTCCGGGGCTCCCGGCGCGCAGCTTACAGCCTCGCCCATGACCTTTGATTTTGACGGTGAACAATACCTCAAAACCATTTGGGTGCAAAAATAAGCTTTTTTATCATGGCCACAATAGCACGTGGCCATTTTTTTACTTTCGCTTTTCTATACGCTACATCTTGTGCAAAGCCTTAAATTGCTTTCATAACTATTTACCCGCTTTATCCGGCATCTTTGCATCTGCCAATCCTTTGTAACATCAAGGGGTTTCAATAGTTATTCACAATATAGACAAGCTCACCCGCTTATAGTTAAACACACAATATATAGTGGCACAAAAAATCAATTTATCCAATATGTGGATTTTTTAGTTAAAAAATATTTTTGTAAAAAGTGACGGTTAGTGCGTAATTTCTGCTTGCCAGAGCCGATAAAAAATGCTACATTTCGGATGTTCCCGCACAATAATCACACGGGCCGACAGAACCTGAAACTCGGTAGGGGGTGACTGCACAGATTACCTCACACAAGGGTGCAGTATACTCAATACACACATAAGATTTACTCTCCAGTCATGCCGCAAATCATCAAACGAAACGGAAAACGCGAACGATTCGAGGCCTACAAGGTACAGCAGGCCATCGAAAAGGCATATCATGCCTCTCAAGAAGAATACAATCCGCTGGTCTACGCCAACGTATTGGATGCCCTCAAGAAAGAGGAGTATCTGCCCGTTGAAAAGGTACAGGACCTGATTGAGCGCGAATTGATGAAAGCCGGTGCTTTTGAAACAGCCCGTAACTTCATTAAATACCGTTTCTTGCACAAGTTGCAACGCGAACAGATTGCCGGTGTATACCAAGGCAATACTTGGGTTGACTGTAAGCAGACGATTGAAGAGTACATCGGCAATACAGACTGGCGTATTAAGGCAAACTCCAACACCACTTATTCTAACGCAGGTTTGGTGAACAACACCGCCGGCAAGGTGATTGCTAACTACTGGTTGGACCAGGTGTACACCCCCGAAGAAGGTGCTGCCCACCGCAACGGCGACTATCATATTCACGACCTCGACTGCCTTACCGGTTATTGCGCAGGCTGGAGCCTCCGCAACCTGCTTAATGAAGGCTTTAACGGTGTGCGCAGCCGTGTGAACAGCCGCCCGCCTCGCCACTTCCGCGAGGCCCTCGGCCAGATGGCAAACTTCCTCGGCATTTTGCAGAGCGAATGGGCCGGTGCCCAGGCATTCAGCTCTTTCGATACCTACCTTTCCCCTTACCTGTTCCGCGACCAGTTGCCCTATACCGCCGTTAAGAAGGCCCTGCGCAACTTTGTGTACAATCTGAATGTGCCGTCCCGCTGGGGGCAAAGCCCCTTCACCAACGTGACGATTGACTGGACAGTACCCCGCGACCTTCGCGAGCAGCCCCCGTTCTCCGGTGGCGCACACATCTTTGAGAATGTTCAGGATGAAAAGCTGCTTGCCATCGCCAAGGAGCGTGGTGTAGAATCCCTCACAGCACTTACCTACAAGCACTTCCAACCTGAAATGACCATCATTCAGCGTGCGTTCTACGAGGTGCTTACAGAGGGCGACAGCACAGGTCAGCCTTTCACCTTCCCCATCCCCACGGTTAACATTACCGAGGATTTCGACTGGGACGGCGAGAACGTACCCCTGCTCTTCGAGAACGCCGCTAAGATCGGCTCCTCCTACTTCCAGAACTTCATCGGTTCTCAGTACAAGTTTGATGAGAACGGTAACCGCGTGATAGACGAAGAAGCCTACAAGCCGGACGCCGTGCGCTCCATGTGCTGCCGCTTGCAGCTCGACCTGCGCGAACTGCTCAAGCGCGGCGGCGGTCTCTTCGGCTCCGCAGAAATGACCGGCTCCATTGGTGTGGTTACCATCAACATGGCCCGCCTCGGCTACCTGTACAAGGGCAACAAGAACCTGATGTACACCAAGCTCGGCGAGTTGATGGACCTTGCTAAGGATACGCTGGAGAAGAAGCGCGTCTTCATCAACCAGCTCTACCAGCGCGGTTTGTACCCCTACACCAAGCGCTACCTGCCGCACCTGCGCAACCATTTCTCCACCATCGGCCTCAACGGTATCAACGAAATGCTTCGCAACTTCTCCGGCGATACCATGAACACCGCCACACCTGAGGGCATTGCCTTTGCCGAAGAAGTGCTGCACTACATGCGTGAGCGTATCCGTGGCTACCAGGAAGAAACCGGCAACCTTTACAACCTTGAAGCCACGCCGGCAGAAGGTACAACACACCGCTTCGCCCGCGAAGACCTCAAGCGCTACCCGGACATCATTCAGTCCGGCACCCCCGGCCACCGCTACTACACCAACAGCTCTCAGCTGCCGGCTGGCTACACGCACGACCTCTTCAAGGCTCTGAAGATGCAGGACAAGCTGCAGTGCTGCTACACGGGCGGCACCGTATTCCACATGTACATGAACGAGGCTATCTCCTCCCCCGAGGCCTGCCGCGACATTGTACGCAAGGTGCTTACCAACTTCAAGATGCCCTACATCACCGTCACCCCGCTCTTCTCTGTGTGCGATAAGCATGGCTATCTCAAGGGCCGCCACGACTACTGCCCGCTTTGCGATGAAGAACTCATTGCCAAAGCCCGCGCAGAAGAGCAACCCGAGCTTCCTTTGTTCTGATTGAACGACTAGAACCACAAACCTCCGAACCAATACTATGAGCGATAACGATATCAAACCCGTAGTCAAGAGCGATGAGCAAATCCTCGCCGAGCACGAATCCGAGCGCACTAAGTGCACCGTCTATACCCGCGTTATGGGCTACCACCGCCCGGTAGAAACCTTCAACGCCGGTAAGCAAGGCGAATTCGAAGAGCGTGCTCACTTCGACGAGCCCGGCTGCGGTTGCGGCTGCGATGCCATCCTCAAGTAATTTCACGCGCTCACGACGCGTTTGAGGCCAGGTCGCCTCAAAATTCCCCGCAACGGTAACAGATACTGTACTATATAAACTCTGAACCGTTGCGGGATTTTTATCTCTGCTAATCCCCGCACTCATGAGACGCCACCCGGTAGATATCACCCCGCTCACTTTTTTGGATTACCCCAAAAAAGCCGCTTGCATATTCTGGTACACAGGCTGCAACCTGCGCTGCCCCTATTGTTACAACCCGGAGCTGGTATTGGGCCGCACCAAATCTCAGGTGGATGAAATTGCGTTCCTTAAGGAGCGCAAAGTTTTCCTTGATGCCGTTGTACTCTCCGGTGGTGAAATTACACTGACCCCGCATCTTAAGGAAATTTGTGAGGATATCAAGGCGCTCGGCTACCTCATTAAAATTGACACCAACGGCTCTAACCCGCACGTTGTGCGTGAACTAGTCGAAAATAAGCTCATTGACTATGTGGCCATGGATAACAAAATGCCCGCCGACCGCACTTGGCGGCTTCCCGGTGGGCCCTTGCTTTTCGAGCGTTTTTCTGAGAGCCTCAGTATCCTCAAAGAAAGCGGCTTACCCTTTGAGGTGCGCACCACCGTACACCCGAGCTTGTTGGATGAGGCGGACATTATCCGCATGATTCGAGAAGCCCACTCCTTGGGATACGAGGGCACCTACTACCTGCAATACTTCTTCAATGCCGGCACCACCCTCGGCAATATGCCTCCCCCCACCCGCCGATACGACCGCGACATGCTCAACCAACACGCACCCCTCCCCATCGGCTACCGCAATTTCCCGGAAGACAGAGGCAAGGCTTAAGTCACGTGTTATTTTTATTGACAATATCATCTAAATCAGCTACATTCGCAGTGTGACCGCCACTTATTGCGGCGCGCAAAAGTTCGTAGGCTCTGCCCTGCGGCGCGTATGCCGTGAACTTGGCGGTCGTATTGTATTTACAATAAACCATTTTTTGACAACTGCGCTCTCTTTACCTCCTTCTTGGCCAGCTCGTACACCTCCTCAGCCTTAGCCTTGAGCAGCAAAAGCATCTGCATCAAACTTCGCCGCAGCATAATGCCCCGCCACACTCGCACCGGCATCAGACAAAAGCTTCTCAAAACTCGTTATTAGAAACAAGTCGCGCAATTTTCGCTCAGCGAGTTGAGCTTATTTAGCAATATAAGGCAACACAAATCGAGTAAAATCAACTAATAGCGCTAAATAGCGCAAAACAAGAAAACAGCCCCGGCGGGAATACACACATTGATAAATCAATCGTTTACAACCATCTCGCTCAATTTTCGCGCAGAATATTATGACAAAATATCCAGATGCCATAATTTTCAAATATAGCCATGCACACCCACATCTCCGCATACACGGCTATATTTACCAATAACTCCCTAGACATCCATCTTGTCTAGGGAGTTTGCCTCACTATCTAGGGAGTTACCCACCCATCACAGCCGCTTCAACCTCTCCTCTCTGCGCTTCGCCTTCTCCCGTTTCTCCCGCTCAGCCTTCTTCTCAGCCGCCTCAGCTTCGCGCTCCTGCTTCTCCCTCTCTCTGGTAGCCTTCCGAGCCTTAGCAAGCCCCTTCTCCACCTTCTTCCGGAACGCCTTCATGCGCTTCTCATCATTCCGCTCAGCCTGCACTACCGGCCGAACAGTATTCGCCATAGCATTCAAAGACTGCAACAAGCCAGCCAACTCACTAGCACCCTTAGACGACGAGTTAATACCACCCCATGCCCCCGTCAAGAACGTCAACCGTCTGCCGAGGTCGGCACCGGCCCACGCCCAATCAGCCCAAGAATCATCCTTCTCATCAGTAGCCATCGTCACCACCTTCTTACCGGAGCGCCTCAGACCCTCAAAGTCATAAATCATCTGGCCCAAGGAACCCGTCTTCACGTACCCGCCAGACCTCTCTTGCACAACCTCACCCAACACCGGCACAGATTGCAACAAGCCCAGCCCGCTGGCACCCGTAGCAAGATTCAACAGCAACCACTCAGCCCACTCATCCTCATCCACCGGGTCCGCATTACGCGCCATATCCAGCAACATCACAATAACCTGCTGCGCAATAGATACCCCCGCAAGGTACTTCCAAGCCTTCAAAAAGCCCTTTGCACCACCACCCGTGCGCCGCTTCAAGCTCAGCGTCATACCCAACTTATTCAACGCCTCAGACCCCATGTAACACGTAGCCTTCACCAGCGCATTACGGCTCAACGCCGCAAACGCACTCTTCTGCGTCCGGCGCAACGGCTGCGCCCCCAACTCCAGCGTATTACGCACCACACGGTCACACTCTGCATGCATCTCCTCCTCAGTCATCGCATCCGCTGCCCCCTCATTACGCTTCTTAAGGTCATGGTAAGTGATATTGTACAGCGCCGTCATACTGGCACAGTTAGTCAACACATCCATCTTCTCAATCCACCGCATACCACCACGCGCCCATGCACTCAGCACACTCCAGTTAGCATCGCGCCCCAGCTGCATCATCTCCGTAAAATACCGCTTATCCCTATACCGAGCCTGGAAATAATCCTTCTGCAACATATCACCGTACTTAATAGCACCGCCGCCAAAACGGTCCAGCACAATACGAGCCAACACCCTGCTGCAAGAAATCCCCTCCCAAGCCCCCGCATTCATCATCGCACTCAACTGCTTCACCAGCGTTATCGGAGACCCCGCCAGCACCGCCATAGCATGCGCACTCTGGAACTGCCCCAGCAGCCCGCTCAACGTCTGCTGAGTGATACTCTCCTGCACACCGGCACCGTCCAACAACTCAATCAGCTCCTTAAACTGCTTAAACTGAGCCACACCAAGATGCGCCTTCATCGCCATAGCAAAATCATTATGGCTCAGCAACCGCCGCCACTTCGCCGTCAGCTCACCCATGCAAATATAATTATTCTGCTGAGCCAACGCCGCCATAAACACATTACTCGCCCCCATCAAGTTAAACTTCAACTTATGCTTCACACGCGTAATCAGCATACCATACCGCGTCCCACCACCACTTGTCGGATCCAGCGCATTCGCCTGCTCATTCACCCTCGCACTCTGGTCAAAGTGCCCCGGCCAATAATTATTCACCTTCGGGAACGGCACACCCTCACGCGACTCATACACCTCAGCCAAACCATTATTCTCCAGCACCTCGCGCATCGCATAACCAAAGCCCAGCACCTCATTACCCACAAACTCAGCCAGCTTAGCCAGCACCTCATCCGTGTACCCATTCTCATGCGCAGCATCAACATAATCCGCCTGCTCACACAGCAGCAGAATATTCAACGCCTCATCCTTACTCAGCACCATCGGCTCCTTCGGCGCCTCCTTGCGGAACTCACGCACCGTACGCACATACTTAGCAGAAGATTCCTCATCCTGAATCCTCCGCAGCTCCTCCCGAATCAGCGGTATATCCTCCTCATACGGCACATTCTCAGCCAACACCTTCTGCTTATCCGCAGCAGCTTCCATCTCCGCACGCTTAGCATCACGCTCAGCCTTACTCATCTCCAGCCACACAGCCGCCTCATCCAACGTCAACTTCAGCCGGTGCCGCACCATCTCACCCTCGCGGCGAATACTCGTCTTGTGCTTCTTCTTAAGCGCAGCCATCCAGTTATTGCGCTGCCTCTCCGTCTTCAGCCCCATAGCAGCCTCCATATACTCAGCCAACTGCTCAAAAGCCCGCTTCTCGCGGCTGGCCAACGCCACATGCCCGGCACTCAAAGCATCCAAACTCTCATCCACCAGCGCACGCATCTCCGGCACACCCCCTAGGCCATAGAACATCTGCCCAATACTCTGCAACCCGGCCCCCAAATTCTTCAGCCGTTGCCTCATCTTACCATGCTGCTCCTCTGCCTCCTTCACCTTAAACTCATCAGCGCCGCCAAGCCCCTGCGCAGCAACAAGCGCCTGCCGCTTCGCACGGTTACGCTGCAACTTCAGCATACTGCTCCAGGCATTCTTCTCATAGATAGCAAAATTACTCAGCGCCTCCACACCCTTACGCACAGCATCAAGGTTCTTACCCCTCAGCCCGCCATAAATAGACCATGCAGAAATCTCATCATTCAACCTATCGAGCTTATCGGCATCTACATAAGAATCCTCCACGCGTTCAGCCGTACTCTTCGCCTCCTCAGCAGCAATCAGCAGCCCCAACTCCACCATCTTCTCCGCAACCTCGTCCTTACTCTTATTCATCAGCTCAACATAGCTCACAAACTTCCGGTAAGCATCTGCACTCATCCGCCCCTTATCATACTTGCCATTCGGCAACTTACGCGGTGCCAAGCGCTCCATCAACACATCCACAGCCCCAAGCTCCTCATCAATCAGGTACGCCTCCACAGCATCCGCAGCATCATTCAGCATCCGGCTGGCAATCTGCGCCAATTTCTCCGCAGCAAAATCACGCTTCAGCACCTCAATATCAGCCTCAAGCTGCTGCTTCTTAGCCTCAGCCTCAGCCAGCAAACGCCTCCGCGTAGCATCCGCAGTACGCTTGGCCAAACGGTCAAGATACCCCCTGCGCTTCACCTCATCATCCACATCCATCTCCTCCGCAGCCTCCATAGCCGCCATCTCACCCGTCAGCTCCGCAGCATCCAGCGCCTCCTTCTTCGCAAGCTCATACTCCGCATCAGCCTTAGCCTTGGCATCTTGCAACACCTCCAGCAACTCATCCTCCACAGCAGCACGCTGCTCCTTGCTCAGCCTGCCATAACTGCGCACCTTGCCACTCTCCAGCAAGCGGGCATACACCTCCACATACCGCATATGCCCCTCCACCCTCGGCCTAAACCTAGGCGGCAACTCCTTATGTATGCTGGCCAGTATACTGCTCACCGTACCCATAGCCTCCGCTGCACGCGCATTCGGCGTATCCTTGCCAAACGTCCGCGTCCATCGGTTCGCCTCTTTCCGGGCATAATTCAGCAACCTCTGCATCTTCGCCTCGCCCGCCATTCTCCCCAGCGGCGCAGCATCTATCATGCCCCTACCACTCAAAGAGAAACTTAACCCATTTGCAAATTTATACTTGACTAAATCAGTAGGTGTGAGTACTCTCTTCTTAGAGCCTGCAATTAGGTTGGGTACCGTTGGCAATTGGAGCCCTCCGTCCACCAACCATTTGTGGGCTTTAGCTGTATTCACATACAGCATGGGGTGCTTCACCAACTGCTCAATCTTCTCCTTACCATACAAACTGGCAATACGATTTACCTTAATATACTGGCTACTACCTTGTACAACCTCAAGCTGCACAGCCACCAACACATTCACCCCATTCTCCTGCATATCTGTAATCACTTCTATACTCCCCTTTCGGTTAGATTCAGCAATACACACTGGGCTTGTCAACGCAATCGGCAACTTTCTCAACTCATCCACCGTCATCTTATGCTTGCCCATATCCGGCTCTTTCGGGTACATCTTCCCAATAGTCTTACCATTCCCCAACAACGTATCCTTATCCAGCACCTTGGCCAACACATGGTGACTCATTACAATATCCAAGGGAGCAGCCCCTACCATACGCATCACTGCCGGTGTCGGGCAAACATACACATCCTGTCTCCACTCTGAACTCTTATGAACAGGTGGATTCTGCACAAAATTATCAACCTCCATATTCCAATCGGCAATAATTCCCTGAATACTAAACGTCACCACCGACCTCCCCGCATCCATTGCAGCCTCATACTCACTAATACGGTACGCCAACGCCTCCCCGGGGTACTCTAGGGATTCATTAAACGGAGTGGCCAAACGCGCAGCAGCCGTCATATCCTTTCTATCATTCACGGCACGCGCCTCAACCTCACCCGCCAATCGCTTATAGTCCTTTTCACTATCACCACTCAACTCCTCTGCGCGCCCGAGACTCGCAAAAATATACCCCACATTCCGCGCAGTCCCACCAAAGCCAAAATCCTCATACACTTGGATTAAATGCTGCACCTCATGCAACAAAGACCCCCTCATCATCTCCTCCGTCCGGCTCACACTCAACAAAATCTTCGCCCCCTTCAACTCACCCGACTTTTTAAAACGAACAAAACTCCCCGAAGCCTGCCGATACACCATCTCCACATCCTTCAACGCAGGGTACGCACGGTACAACTCCGGGTAATCCAAAATATCGCCCAGCGTCTCACCAAGCCCCACCCAATCATCTTCCGACAATACCAACCGCTCCCTTTCCTCAGCCGTCCCCATCCGCATCGCCAACGCCTCCTCAAACACCTCGCGGCTCATTCTCTCCTTAGCCACCTGCTCCCACATAGCCTCCTTGTGCGCATCTCGTGCCGCCTCCAACGCAGCCTTAATCTCCTGCTTCCCGGCATCCTCACCCAACCCCAAATCGCGTAAATACTCCTCCTGCGACATCCCCCTACGCAAATAACCGGCAAGCCTCTCAAAATGCTCATTCTCCACCAGCTTCTCATCCTTCCCAAGCATCGCTTGCATCACCTGCCATAACCGCTGAGCACGGCTCATCCGCTCATACTCCGCCCCACTATACAACACCTCCGGTTTCAACCGCCGATACCCAGCTATCAACTCCGCCTGCCCCTGCGCCTCCGGCTTCAACCGGCACCGCAACTTCGCTTGGCTCGCATCAATCTCCGCACGCAGCATCCCATCATCACGCCCCTTAAACGCCCTGTCGGCATACTTATCCCACGTAGCTGCCTTCTGGCCAATCACGCTGAAACTCGCCTTGCTATCCTCCACCTTCTGCGGTTCCCTACCGGCAGCACGCACCAACTCATCCACCTCCGCACGCGTCAACACACGCTTCACCTTCATCGCCCCCGTAATAATCCACGGATCCGTAGCAGGATTCGGATTCGTGCGGTACTCATAATACCCATCTTCCGGTATACGCGGCAACCCTGCCAAAGAATGCTGGAACTTACCATTCTTATTCACACCATAACTCATGGCCTCATCCTGATAATCCACATCAGCAGCATATTCCACCTCAGCCCACACAAAATCCTTCGGGAACAAATCTCTCTCTCCCGTCACAGGATTCTTACGGTTAAACTGCAACGCATACGGAATCTTACCCAAATGCCAACCCGGTCTATACGCCAGCGTACCACTACCACCTTGCGTACCCTTGCCACCGGCCTTCACCTGCGGCCGCCCCGTCTTACTTTCACCGGCACGCACCCCCTCATCAGCATCCAGCCATACACCAACAGGCGTATCTTCTCCACCCGGATTCGCCACCATCGGCGGGTACAACTTACCATCCTTCTGGTAAAACACCTTATACCCTATCCCCTTCTTTATCGGCTCCTCCTTCGTACGCATAGAGAAGGTAACAGGTGTCTCCTGAGGCTCATTATTTTCGGCAATTTCAGCATTAATCGCATCAATATGATTGACATACTCCTTAAACCTGTGTATTCTACCCTTGGGCGTACTTGAATCTTGTCGCCCCGGATTTGGGATCCGGGTAGCCTCAAGATTTTCAGATACGCCCTTATTGTTTTCTACCTCTTCAACACTTGTCACATCTAAGTCATAAAAGACATCTCCCCTTTCACCCTCAGCTACCACAATCAAAACATAGGCATCTCCTGTTTCATTAGCTTCTTTTCCATTCAACGCACACCATTCCTTAAACTCAGGGTAATTCGCCTTGCCCAAGTAATAGTGGAACTGATTTATCCATCGTTTAGTAGGAATATCACGCTGAGTATTAGGTGCAGCCCCCAAATAGAGAGACTTACTTGCTAATTCCCTCATTTTTGCAAAACTGGCCAAAACACGTCTATCTGCAGCATGGCTGGTAACCTCCTTATAACCGCGTCCGGTAAAACTAATCATCCTGCCATCGTGCATCGCAATAGGTTCCTTTTTCAGCTCGTCATATGACAACTTCATTTTACCTTTAGCCAACTTAATATCGGCCACATACACACCAGGCATACTAGACACAACTGCGGAGCTACGCTCAACTTCATGGAACGCATGAGCAAAACTCTCAGCCTCAGCATCATTCAAAGCAGCATCCATCTCCGCAGATACAAAACTATAGCTCACGCCGGTACCCTTAGCCTCCAGCTCATCCAGCTTAGTCGGCACAGCACTCTTACCATCCCAAGCCTCCACCTTAGCAGGAATTCCCAGCTCATAATCCAAACGCTCATACGCAGCATCCAGCATAGCAATACGCTCAATCAAGCGCAGCGCATCCTTCGGCGCCTTCACCTTCACACCCAGCTCCTTGCTCACAGACTCCTTCTTATTCAAACGGCCCGCACTCTGCAACACATTCAACCGCGCCTTCAACCCCGCACGCACCGCCGCCACATAACGCGCCATCTTCTCCGAACTCTCGCGGAACGACTCATCATTACCGAACAAATCCAACATCCCGCCACCATCCGCAGGCGCCAACTGCTCAGCCCCACGCACAAGCGCCGTCACATACTCCCAGCTATTCTTCTTACCCTTCTTACCGGCACGCGCCTCCAGCGCCAACTGCTGCCCCTCGGCAGATGCCGCCACCAAACACGCCATATACGCATCCTCAGCCGTACAACCACCATTCACCAACATCGCAAAAGTATCATCACTTGCATGCGCGGCCACATGCAAGCCCATACGGCTCGCCGCCGTCTGCTCGCCCTGCTTCGTCTTCGGCATCAACCCTCGCGCCTCAGCCTCACCCAACGGCATCGGATTATGGCGGAAATAATACGCCACATCAATCGCATTACACGTATTATCAAGTATATTCTGCTCCACATCATGCAGCTTAGCCCACTTCGCATCATACCCCGCAGCCTCATCATACACACGCACCGCAATATGCTTCACCCCATTCTTCTTCGCATGCGCCAAACGGTGCCGACCACTAATCACCTCCAAGCGGCCATCAACACGCCGCCATACATGAATCGGCGCACTATTCGCATTCCAGCCACCCGCCAACTCATGCGTAGTACCATCTGCATCCGCCTCAACACGCCCCACAGCCGTATCCTTCTTCTTAAACTGCGGCACATCCTCACTCAGCCCAATGCTATCCACCTCAGCCACACCATACACAGAGCCTCCATCCATCAATACATAAGCCCCATTTGCCAACCCTCGCCCGAGCGCCGGAGCTTCGGCCCGTCTCGGCGTAGCTTCAGCGAAGCCGGAAGCGCGAGCCTCGCCGGAGTCAGAAGGGGTAACCACTTCTGACGGCGGCGGGCCTCCCTCATCCTTATCCACCAAAACCTCCGCCCCCGGTGGCGGTACAAAATCCCCCGTAGAATCATCTACAACAGCCTCGGGCTCCAATTTCAGCTCCTCACCCGTCACAGACTCATCGGCAGGCACAACAAGCACATCAGCCTCCGCAGCAGGTCTATCCAGCGCCTTCTGCTCCGCCTCATACTGCTCCAACACAGGCTTAGCCGCCTCAAGGCTGGGCACAATACTCCCCTCATACGCCTCCCTCACCGCAGCAAAAGCAGCCGCATCAAACTTCGCCGCAGCATAATGCCCCGCCACACTCGCACCGGCATCAGACAAAAGCTTCTCAAAACTCGCACCCTCCTTCTTCAAAAAAGCCTTACCCTCCTTACTCTTGGCAAAAGCCTCCCACGCATGGCTCATCGCTACTAAATGCTGCGCATCAGCCATCTTCTTCTGCACATACTCAATCGTACCATGAGCCTCGGCACTCATCTGGTACTTACCATGATTCAGCAAGAAATAACTCTGCCCAAGCTTAGAGAACGCCTCAATAATAGCCATCTGGCTGGCCTTCTCCTTGCTGCTGAACAGCCTCCCGCCACCATGCTTCATCAGATCACCTTCCACACGCCGCAGCATACCATCCAGCGCCTCCCAGCTCGTACTGGCATGCTCGCCTTCCAACGCAGCAACCACATCACTCTCCAGCAAATCCTCCACCACCTCGCGCTCACTGGCAAGGCCCTTATTATACAGAAGAACACTCTGCCCCGGCGCATTAGCCCTGTTCATGCGGAACACATTGGTAACAGCATCCTCCGGCTTGTTAATACCCAGCGCACGCCCCTCAGCCGTACCTGCCAGCTCCTCCACACGCTGCACAAACGCATTAGCACTCTGCACCAGCGTCCCCAACGCAACACCAGGCAACTCACTCATCTGCGCCCTGGCTTCAGCACCACTCATACCACCGGCCACAAAACCGCTTATCTTCTCGGCAGCATCCTCGGCCAAATCCTGCATCACCGCATAGTCCACCTTGCCGCCATTACGCTGCATTCTGGCCAAAGCTCGCGCAGGCAACGCACGCAGGTTAATCAGCTCATGCTTCACACTCGCCTCCGTCACCTCAGCCTCAGCCAACGCCGTACCCGCAACCCGCGTTTGGAAATACCGCATCCGCTTAATCATTGCCCCCTCACGCTGCATAGCCACATACGCATTCAACTGCTCATCCGTCCACTCAACCTCCTTAACCTCACCTTCCTTCTCACCCTCAAACCGCACCTTGCGCAGCCCCTTCTCACTCTTCTCGCCAACAGTCACACCTTCCTCGGCCAGCACAGCATCGCGCACACCACTCTCAGCATACAACTTCACCTCCACATCCTCCAAGAACTTCTCACCGCGCTTCTCCATGCGCTTCTTCAGCGCCACAGGGTCCTCCCGCAGCACATCGCGGTCATACACCCGCCGCATCGTCTTATCCAAGGCGCCTTGCTGCTCAGTTAAAATCTTCTCCACCTCTTCAGCCACCGCTTTCTCACCCGCCTCAGTGCGTATCTTCTCAGCAGCCTTACCCTCCAGCGGTCTCCCCGCCTTATTCTCAGCCTCCTCCACAGCCTTATCACCGGCCTCAGCACGCACCTTCTCCAAGCGGTATTTCTTCCGCACCAACTCCGCACTCGCACTCTTCTGGTACTCAGCATGCGCAGCCTGCACCTCGGCCACACCACCCTCAGTCAAACCAACTTCCAGCAAAAATTTTCGGCTCTTGGCAAAATCCCTCGCTGCACGTCTGTTAGCCGGCACACCCAGCAAACCCAACGAGGCACAGTACGCCACAGTAGCACCTGTCTGGCTACTGTTCTGCATCTGCTTCCACGAACTCTCAAACGGTTTCCATTCCGGCTCATCAAAATTAACACCAAGCGCACGCAACCCTCTAACCGTAACATAAGTGCCCGTCTCAGCAACCACATTCTCAACAACCAACTCACCCACAGACTCCAGCGCAATGTTGGTGGATACACGCAGCGCTGCATTACCCTGAATGCGCCCTACAGCCTTGCCTATAGCCGGCACACTCACCGTCTTCAACCCTACCCAGTCAAGCCCCTTGCTCACCCCCGGCAGCTTACCCACTGCCTTGGCAAACAAGCCCTCAGCCAACGTGTCCCATCCCCCCTCAATGTACGCCATCGCCACAGGATTCGTCACTCCTTCGTAGTAATTATCTGCGATAGCCTCATTCGTTCGCGCAGGAAAAAACGCTGCATACCCCAACATCGGGTTTATAGTAGAGCCCACCAAGAACGGAGCAGAGTCACCCGCCGTCTCACCCAACTCCGTCAAAGTGGCCTGAACCCACGACATCCCCTCAGCCGGAGACCGCCGCACATCTTCCACTCTGGCCAACAACCCCTTCACCTTCTCCACATCAGGAGTAAACAGTATAGCCTGTCTCTCCTTCGCAGCCTCATGCAGCCCGGTTGGCATCGGTACCGGAAACAAACCACCGGACGGCATCAACCCTGTCTCTGCTGCCGCAGAAGTCGCAACCCTATCAGCAAAATCTAACGACTCACTGCCCCAGTCACTCAAAGCACTGGTAAAATTCCCCCAAAAGTCAGATGACAATATCGCCTGCTCACCGTACGCAGCCTCATGGCAAGCCGCAGCAAACAATGCAAACGCAGTAGCATCAATAGACCCATCCTCACGCTTCATCAACTCAACCAAACCGGCAATCTTGGCACGATCCAACTTGTAATCGCTGCTCTCATCATGCGCTGTCTGCTGCCAAATTTCCTCATCCGTAACAACCCCGCCTTTCCCAAATGTCCAGCTTCCATCTATCTCCTTCTTCTTTTCTTTAGCAACATGGCTAACATGCAACCGCTGCCCCACATACGTCCGCCCATCATGCATCTGCTTCATCAACTCATCAAACGCACGAGCCGCACGCAGCGACGTCTTCTCCAACTCATCCAACTGTCGTTGAGTCATAGCTCCACTCGCCAGCGCTTCTGCAGACCGCAACCCGGAGACCGGAGAATAGCCAATGCCACTCATCACCTTCTTCACCCAAGTCTCCGACAACTCCGCATTCACGGCAGCCAGCGCAGCACTCGCCCTCTCCTTATTCTTCTCAGCCTCAGCCTCATGTTTCGCCTTAGCCTCGTCAAAATCACGCTGCATCAGTCCACTCCACAGCTCACCCAACAACTCATGCGCCTGGTATTCCGTCTCACATTGTTGCATGCGTCCTTTTGCACTCAACTTCGCCTCCTCCGGCATGCTCTCAATCGCCGCATTCAGCACCCCATATGTATCACCGTCTCCTATAACACGGCTCAACTCACCACCCAGCAACATATTAAACCCCTTCTTATCCGCTCGCACGCGGTCCGGCGTCAAATAATTAAGTTCCGGATGCTTCGCTACATTCTCCTTAAAATAACCATCGCGGTCCATCAACACCAACGACCGCAACCCATTAATACGCCACTTAGCCTCAGCCTCCTTGCCACCCACAAGCCCCTTGGCCGTATCAACCATCTTCTTCGTGCCACCCATAATGCGCACCGGCTCCTCTGCCACATTGCCAAACTCAGGCATCTCAAGCTCCGGCAGCTCCGGCCCATTCTCAAGGCTCATACCTCCAAACATCTTCTCACGCATCACCTCCACGCCACTCTTCGGCATGCCAAACTTATTCATATTAATCTCATTCATTGTAATTATTCTAAATTAAAATTATTTGTTACCTACCTTACGCACACGCTTAATCTGCATCAACCCCTGCTCACCGCTCATCAAATCCTTAGCAAACACCTCCACACTCTTTTTGCTACCATTCGCCAACACATGCGCAGCCGGCATATTCACCGTCCACTCATCCGTCTCCCCGGGTATAACCAGCAGCCCCGTCTTACCCCCATTAATGTAGCAATAAAGCACATCATCCTCCCCTTTCTCAAACTGCTTCGCAATCTCTCGGTACTCCGCCACAGGCACAGTCAACGTAGCACGCCGTTCTCCATTCGCTTTGTACTTATAGTGCAACTCCGTCTCACCCAAATAAGGGCGTTCCTTCAGCAACTCCTCGCGCGTCTGCGTCTTCGGCTTCTTCTCATTCTCTTGCTTCATCTTTACCTCAGCCTTACCTTTCTCCTGCGCCTGCTTAACCTTACCTTCCCACGCCTTCGCCTTCTCCTCACACACCTTCTGAGTATGCAAATCCATAGCATGCAGCCCCTTTAAATAGGCATTCAACGTATCAATACCCTTGTACTCATCCTTGCATGCCTTCAAGGTTTCATACAACAACTTCTGCTCCTCATACCAATTATTCCCACCACCCATGCGGTAGCGCCCAATATCCTCACAAGCCCTCAACACCGTATAATTCACAAGGCCATCATCCTCCGGCAACTCCGCACCGAAATACCCCCTACTGCCTGCAAAAAACTCAGTCACACGCTGCTTAACCTTAGCACCATCACCACGCACCGACATAATGTTGGCCACATGCTCACTAAGAAAAGCCGAATACGCAGCCGCAGGGTCCAATTCACCTGCAAATAACTGCTGCTCCATCCCCGGCACCTGCACAGTCTTCATAACAAGCTCCGTCATAGCCTTCTCGCTCAACCCCCTGTAAATAGGATTCGTCACCAATTCACACCCCAGCGCATACACAGCCTCCTTGTAATTATCAACCGTCCATCCACCGTCACTATTAGCCCTGGCAACAGCCACCTTCGCCCCCTCCGGCGCCGCATCACTAATAGTAGCACCACCCATAAAATCACCCGGCACAATCGCCATACTTGCCGCCATACTCTGCTGCAACTCAGCCTTAAACTCCGCCGGCGTCAACACACTACTCGGCGGCAACTCCGTCAAATCCCTTAGCAACGCCTCATGCAACGTCAAATGCTCACTCTCCGCAACACCCACAACACTCAACCGCTCCTCATCCAACGTCAACGGCACATTCACACTCGATGCATCATCCCCGAGCGCCGGAGCTTCGGAGGCGCGAGCCTCGGCGTAGCCCGAAGGCGTAACGACTTCGGACGAAGCCGGGCCTCCCGCATTCCCACCCCCATCACTTTGTACCTTGTCCTTCGTACTTTGTACTTCATCCCCATCACTTTGTACTTTGTACCTTGTACTTTGTACTTCCCCTACTTCCAATAGCTCATCCAACGCCATCGCACCCCCCT
>JAZNGY010000222.1:0-22304 GCA_045576695.1 Akkermansia sp. | reverse complement strand
TATTTTGATGGGCGTAAATCATAAAGCCACGCTTTTCTGTCGCCGCCGTTTTCAACGGGGCTCCTATTTTTTATCTATCTGAACCGGAGGTTTCGTTCGCCCGCTGTCGCGGGCTCACTGCACGCTCCGGCTAAGATTCTTACCGCCCCGCTATCACGGGGCTCGTAAATTCGCCTCACTAACGCGAGCCGGCTCCCCGACAAACTCCGATTTATCAATCCGAGGGTTTTTGATAAAGCAATAAGAAAACACACCACCCCGCAACGGAGATGCGCTGCGGGGTGGTGATGAATACTGACTACGAGGTGGGGGGGATTAGTACTTGTAGTCGATGTAGAATTGGAACTGGCCGTTGCGGTCTACGGCATTACCCGTCTTGAAGGGGATGGCGTAGTCTACGGCAATGGGGCCCATGGGCAGGTTAAGGCGCAGGCCGATACCGTAGTCGGCAGAGATGTTGGCGGTATCGAAGTCGAAGCTGTCGCCGTTGACAAAACCGACGTCTACGAAGGTAGCGAAGCGCATGGAATCAACCAAGGGCAAGGAGAGCTCAAACTGAACAAAGGCAGAGGTGTTACCGCCCATGGACTCATCGCCGGCAATGGCGGGGTCTACCAAACCTACGTCATGATAACGGAAACCGCGCAGGTTGTTGGGGCCACCGAGGAAGCACTTCTCAAACAGGGGTACCTGCTCATCGCTGTTAACGGTGTCAATGGTTTCCACACCGAAGTTGACGCTCCAAATGGAATCCCACACGGAGTTGTAGTAGTAAGAACCTGCAATACCGACGCTGTAGGTTTCTACCGTGCTACCGGGGCCGGACCATGAGCCGAAGGCCTCAAAGTGGCCACCCTTACGCGGGGTAATCATGGCGTCGCGGGTGTCGTACTCGTAAGCAAGGCGAATGTTGCTGCGGGTAAAGTCACCGCAGCTATCTTTAAAGAAGGAGGGGGCATCGCCTTCGGGGTCGAGTGAGAATTGCTCAAGCGTATAGGTAAGCTTGATGTTCTGTTTATCATCAAGCGCCTTACGCAGGAAGACGGAGAAGCCGTAATTTTGCTGCGTGTAGTAATCGCTCAAGTAGGCGCTGTCAGAGTAGTACAGGTCTACACCGAGAGCCAATTTACGATTGAGGAACCAGGGCTCCAAGAAGCTGATAACGGCGCTCTGCGTATCTGTACCGAGCCTACCGGAAACAGTGAGTCGCTGGCCACCACCCACGAAGGTGCCGTTGGTGAAGCCCATGATATCAAAGTTACGCTGAGTGATGGAGGCGTAGGCGTAAATGCTTTCGATGGAGGAGAAGGCAAAACCGACGCTGAGGCTACCGGTCTCTTGCTCTCTCACATTGACGTTGATGTCACGATAGCCGGGGGTGCCGGAAGCTGCCTGAGACACCTGCACACTGCCTTGGGCAAAGTAGCCGAGGTTTTCGAGGCGTTTCTTAGAGGTTTCGAGGTCCACGGCATTGAGGGGCTGGCCGGGTTTGATGGGCAGCTCTCGCAAGATAACGTGCTGTTTGGTCTTGGTGTTGCCGGCAACGTTGATACGGCCTACATTGTAGCGGTCGCCCTCTGTTACCTCGTAGCAAATGTCTACCAAATGCACGCCGTCAGAATCTACGCCGACTTCGTTAATGTCCGGGCGCACCATGGCATCTGCATAGCCCTTGGCACCGTAGTAGTCGCGAATCATGCGAGAGTCATCAGACACTTTTTGCAGGGAGTAAATATCGCCGTCAAGCATGCTCAAACCGGGGTGCAGCTGCTCGGGGGTGTAAACGGAAATGCCATCGAAAGAAACATTGCGCACCTTGTAGCGAGGGCCTTCTTCTACATACACCCTCATGGCAAGGCGTTGGGGACCGGTCGCTTTACCGTTGTCCGTGTATTCTACCTTGGTAATTTTTGCACGCAGGTAGCCGTAGTTGCGGTACAGGCGCAATACTTCTTGCAAGTCATCTTGAACCACCTCGCGGTCAATACGGCCGGACTTGGTGAACCAGGTAAAGAACCCGCGCTCTTTCGTTTTCATTACTTGGCGCAAGCGCACATCGTCAAAGGCGGTGTTACCCTCGAAGTAAATGTGGTCCATGGATACCTGGCGGCCTTCTTTGATATCGAAGTACACATCCTTATACCCGGAGCGGGCGGTATCTGCATAGCGCCAGGTGACGGCGGCATCAGGGTATCCGGCTTCGTTGTACATCTCAATAATCTTATCTCGGGCAGAGGCCAAGCTGCGATCATTGAAAGCCATACCGGAGCGAATATCGAGAGCGCCTTGAGTCTGGCCCGAGAGGTCAATCAATTGCTCGCGAAGCTCATCTGCCGTAAAACGGGTATTACCGGTAAAGCCCACACCGGCCATCACACCGGCGGGTCTCACCTCAAACACAACGCGCAACCCATTGCCTGTGGGCTCTACGGCCACGCGGGCATCACCATCCACCAAACCGCGCTCAATCAAACGAGAAAGGTCGTCATTTACCGTTTCATCAGAATACTTGCTGCCGGGGCGGGTCTGCACTACGTCCAACAAACGGCTTTTGGGCACTGTACCTTTGCCGGAGATGTAACGGATAACAACATCTGCCACGCGGCGGCCGTTATAGGCGCTTTCATCAGAAAATATACCGGTGCTGCCGCGCAATTCGCTATCCAGTGCATCAATGGATGCGGATTCCACATCTGAGCCGGGGCGGGTCAAATATGCTTGGGGTTGAGAGGCTTGAGAATCATCTTCAAGCTCAGCCCCCTTGAAAGCCTTTTCGGCCGCAGCCTTTTCATTGGCTTTCTTTTGGTCCTGAATCATGGCTTGCATGAACGGATCGGACTCTGTATCTTGCTGAGCATACAGAGGCGTACAGATAGTTGCGGAAATAGCCAACAGAGTGGCTCTCCAAAAGCGCGCGCGTGTTTCCATGCGGGGCAGTTTACAAAAACCACTAACAGATGTCAAGCACATTATTCCGGAAACATACTCCAATTACCTACAAGTTTTTTTGTAAGACAAGCCGAGAGAGGGGGGCCTCTGCCATCAATTTTGCGAGACAATGAGAATTTTGGCTTGATTTTGGGCAGAAAGAGAGTATGCTATTGCTCGCGGGGCACTCTACACCCCCTGCTTTGTACGTTATGGCAAGTGACAATCTCCAAGAAATTGAGCAGAATTACATGTGCGACCCGGACGCAGATGGCGGTTTCCTCTACACAACGGCAGAGGCAGCCATCAACTGGATACAGCAATCCTCCCTGTGGCCTATGCCCATGGGCACCTCATGCTGCGCCATTGAATACATGGCAACAGCCTGCTCTCGATATGATATTTCGCGTTTCGGTGCAGAGGTAAACCGCTACACCCCTCACCAGGCAGACTTCATGTTCATTTGCGGCACCATTACGTATAAGATGGCCATGTTGGTACGCCGTATATGGGACCAGATGCCCGAGCCCAAGTGGTGCATTGCCTGCGGTGCGTGTGCCTGCTCCGGCGGTATGTTCCGCTCTTATTCCGTATTGCAGGGTGTAGACAAGATTGTACCGGTAGACGTGTATATCTCCGGTTGTCCTCCCCGCCCCGAGGCATTGTTGCAAGGTCTTATAACCTTGAAAGAGAAGATTATGAAGACCGGGCACCCGCTCAAGGGCTTCTTCAAGACGCACGAACCCCGCGAGGCACAAAACGCCCACACCATCACCGCCAAAATGTCCATCATGGACTGATACCGGCGGCCGGCATTCATTTTAAACTTTACCACGAGACAATAACATGGCAGATCTCACCAAACTTCAAAAGGAAGCCGCAGATCGCATCTGCACCCGCTATCCGAAAATCGGCCGTAATGAGTTCCGCGGCGACACGACTCTTACCGTAGCACCTGCAGATTTGTTGGGGGTAATGACCTACGCCCGCGATGCCTGCGGTTTCGACATGTTGGTATGTGTATCCTCCGTCGACAACTTAGGGCAAGAGCCGCGTTTTGAGACCAATTACACCATCACACAGGCAGAAACCGGCGCCATACTACTGGTACGCTGCCCCATCAGCGAGGCTGAATGTGCCGTGCCGTCATTGGTACCGGTATGGAACTCTGCCGACTGGTTGGAGCGTGAGCAGTACGACCTGATGGGCATTGAGTTTGTGGGGCATCCGGATTTACGCCGCATCATGATGTGGGACGGCTACCCGTACCACCCGCTGCGCAAGGATTTCCCCGTAGAAGGCAAACCGACGGAATTGCCGGGTGTAGCCTTTACCGAGAAAGCCCCCACCTGTGGCGGGCCGTTCACGACACGCCCCGGCACCGGCACCTCCGCTGAGCGCGAGCCCCGCGCTTCTCGCTGATATCGTTTTTATCATCCGAATTGCTGTGTCACGTATACCGAACAGGCACTCAATGAAAGCGGCTGCTATTATGGCAGTCGCTTTGTTGGCTTCTTGCCAGCAAAACAGGGGGCCCACCCGCTTGGAGATAATTGACCAAACGCGTGCAGCAATTGCCCCCCAACTACTGCAATTGGGGGCCCGCAACTGGGTAGTTATAGCAGACCCCACCTACCCCATCCCCGCAGGGGCCGGGGCATATACCATGGCGGTCCAATCGGGGTCGGCAGACACCTTCCGCGAGGTGTTGGATTTGCTTGAGACGCAAGCCTCACTCACCCCGCGCATATGGGTGTGCAATGAGATGGGGGTGCTCACAGAAGCCCTGGCCCCCGGCATAGGAGAATACGTACAAGAGGTAGAGCCCCTGCTCTCCGGCCGCTTCTGCTACCGGTTAGATGAAAAAATCATCTCCATGCAACTGGCAGATGCCTCTCAAAGATACCGTATTTTATACATCAAGACCAAAACCCAGCTGCCGTACAGCACCATAGCCATTGAGCTGGACTCCGGCTACTGGGACCCGGATGCCGAGGCGGAAATCCGCAAACGCATGGAAGAACTGTCCCTGCAACAGCAAGCAGGAACCGCCACACCCACCCCGGATAAGCCCTAACCCCCACATTTCTCAGCATGAGCACTTTACCGCCGGATCTTGACCCGAAGACACGAGCCCAAGCATGGGTGGGCGATGCCATATTGGCGCTCTACGTGCGAGAATGGATACTCTCTTTCAGAGGGCAGATAGACGGTAAGCTCTTTATAGAGTTTACCAGCAATGACTTTTTACGCCTGACGGGTAATGCCACGGGGGTAGAGGCCCAAATAGGGCGCATCTTTAAGTCTGATGGGTTAGAAGCCGCCTATGCGTGGATTGAGCAGCACCTGCGCCCCAAGATGGAGCAACGCTTGCACAAACTGCGTTCTCGCCATTAAACACCCTGATACACCCCACGGTGAAAAGACCACCCGAAGAGAGCAAGTTCCCCTACAACCAAGCATGCGTAGCCGCTGCCATGGGGATGGCGCTCATCTTATGGGGAGCTTATCTGCGCGGGTGTATTGAAGTGATGAGCGCTTTCATGTTCGGGCTGCTTATTATCTGGCAAGTCATCAACGGCCTTATCATCAAACGCCGTTTCTGGCATATACCGGAAGAAAAAGTCACCTTTTGGGCTCTCATTGCAGCCCTTGCTTTGAGTGGTGGCATGCTGTACCTGTGCATGCAAAACACCACTGCATAAAACGGGTTTCGGCACCGTGTCACTTTAATACACCTGCCACCCATTTGCGGTACCCTCACCATTAAAACAGGTACCCAATACCATAAAAAAATGCGCTAAGACGCATTTTTTCCACTATTTCAAAAGAAAATGATTGACATTTGTGGTGTATTGGAGTGTACTAGCGGTACGGGTAAGTGTACACAAATATATGAACAATGCATCAACAGTGATGTTCACGGGTAACGTGACGCATAAGCTGGATCCGAAGAGCCGTGTGGCGATTCCGGCCGGCTGGCGTGCAGCCCAAGGGCAAACACTGGTGATGATAGCAGCCTGTAGCGAAGAAAAATACCGCATCATGAAATGCTATACCCGTGAGGCATTTGCGGAGAAAATAGCCTACATACGCGAGCAGGCGCAAGCACGCGGAGCCGCACCGGGAGACATTGATACTTATGTAGGAAGAATCACCGGATGCTGTTTTGAAGCAGAGGTAAGCAGCCAAGGCAAGCTATTGATACCCAAGGCGCAAAGAGACAGAATAGGATTAAAAGAGCAAGCAACTATAGTGGGCCGTGGGGCGCATTTCGAGATATGGTCGCCGGAAGACTTCGAGGCCACCAACACGCCTGATGCCCTCAACAAGCTCGAGCTCGACAAACTCTTCCACATGCTTACATGAGAACAGACCTGAAAGCGAGCGGCGTAATGGGCCGCAAACCGGAAGGCACCTGCTACCGGGTGCTGATGTGGGAGGCCTGTGCCCTGAGCGAAGAGCAACTGAGCACGTGGGCTGCCCGCCGTGCAGACGTGCTCGCGCGTATGCGGGATGCCGGCATCAAAGGTGCCCGTGGCACGCTCAACAAGCTGGCAGCAGAGTTGCGCACTCTGACGCAGGACTGCATTGAGGCCCCGCTGATGCAGGCCCCCTGCGTTGGCTTTTCCGTCGCGCGCGCAGAGGCGCTCGTAGCATGCCTGCGCGAAGATGCCGGCACCTTAGCCTACCGCATGGGCCATGCATGGGCAGAGGTTTTGGTGGAGCTCAACAACGGCCAAGGCGTAGACGCCCTGGTTGCCGACTGGCAAAAAGCGACTGAGGGTATGAGCTGGTGCAGCACCCCGGTTGTGCAGGCCCTCAATCGCGAAGAAGCAACTGAGCTTCAACAGAGCATCGGCAGTCCGGAGGAAGCCGCAGAAGCCGCCATCGAAGAGGCGGCAGCCGGTCTCCCCTTCCACCATGTCACCGTATTGGCGGCCGAGGCCGTAACCGCCTTGCAACCGGCAGAGGGCAAGGTGCTTATTGACGCTACTTTGGGTGGCGGCGGGCATACGGAGCGCATGTTGCAAGCCGGAGCAGAGGTATGGGGCATAGACCAAGACCCCGCCGCCCGAGCCGCCGCAAGAACCCGCCTGGCAGCATTTGGCGACAAGCTGCACATCGTCGCCGGCAACTTCCGCAATGCGGCTGAGTTACTGCGCGGGCATGGGCTGGAGCAGGCAGATGGCCTGCTGGCAGACATCGGCATCTCATCCCCGCAGGTGGACAATGCAGAACGCGGTTTCTCATTCCTGAACGAAGGGCCGCTGGATATGCGCATGAACCCCTCTGCCCCCCGCAGCGCGGCAGACATCATCAACACGGCTGCCGAAAGCGAGATTGCAGACATTTTATGGCAATACGGCGAGGAGCGCGCCTCTCGCGCCATTGCCCGCCGCATTGTGCAAGAGCGCGCCAAGGCCCCCATCACCACCACCACACAGCTGGCAGACATCATCGCAGCGGTATTGCCGCGCAAAGGCAAACAACACCCGGCCACACGCAGTTTCCAAGCCCTGCGCATAGCCGTCAACGACGAGCTGGGAGCATTGGATGCCCTGCTGCGCAGCGGTCTGAGCATGCTCAAGAGCGGTGGTCGGTTTGCCGTTATCACCTTCCACAGCTTAGAAGACCGCGCCGTTAAGCGCTACTTTGACTTGGTAACCAAGCCCGAGCTGGACCGCCCGGAGTGGCCGGCCCCGCGCCCCAACCCGGACTACGCAGCCCGTTTGGTATACCGCAAACCCCTTACCCCCTCTGAAGAGGAATTAACAGCAAATCCTCGATCTCGCAGTGCCAAATTGCGGGTCATCGAAAAACTCTGATACGCCTTCACCATGTCATTTGAGAACGAAACATCTTATCGCTTCGCCAACCGAATCAGCATCCGCATTCTGTTTTGGATGGTTGGGTTTGCCCTTGTTGCCGCAACGGGCGGTGTTACCTATACAGCGTTAAAAAACAAGGAACACGCCGTGCGTGCAGAGATTGCCCAAATTAACCGCGACATTGCCGCAAGCAAGATGAGAATTAATAAAACACGCGACAAAATCAACACCATGACCACGCGGTGGAACATGCTCACCCGCCTCGAAAACATCGGCTCAGACATGCGTGAAATCGACAGCAGCCAAATACAAGAGCTGCGCACACTGCGTGACACGGAACGCAATTCAGCCACAGCATCTCGTTAATTTAAAGCAGCACACCAACCATGAGAACAAAACTTCCTTTTGCAGGCAGATGCCTTTTCCTCAGCTGCATCATGTTGCTGATATCTGCACTGGTAGCACAAGAGCTTATCGGTTTGCAGTTGAATGACGCAGACAAAAACAAAACTTCCGGAAAAGAAGCAAAGATTAAGACAGAAGTGCTACCGGCGCATCGCGGCATCATCTTGGACCGCAACGGCCAAGTGCTCACCCACAATGAGCCCATGGCAGAAGTGCAGATTAACCGCCACTTCATGCGTGATATTGACCAAGTGACCTACGGCTTGGCCTATAATAAGATTATACACTCCGAAGAATGGAAAAAAACAACAGACCCCGAGGAACGCGAAAAACTCTTGCAAAAAAAGCGTTCTGAATTGTTGGATAACGCCAAAGTAAAATATACGGCAGAGGAGCGCGCCGAGATTCACCGAGCCAGTTTGCACGATGAGAAAGCAGCCAAAAGGCTGTTAAAGTATGATGATGCCATTTGCGAGCAGTATTACCGCGCGCATGATGAGTTAGTGGCAGAGCTGCTGTCCAGATACGCCTCATGCACCATCAGCGGCACTGTAATGACCAAAGAGGACATTATAAACGCCATTGGGCAATACGATAAAGAAGCCGCCATTAAAGAAGCGGAGGCCCGCGGCGAGGAAAGCCCGGTGCGCATCACCCACCAAATTTACCTTGTTAAAGATATGCGCCCCGATGCCGCAGAGCAGCTCCTCGAAGCTGTGGAGGCTACCTGTATTAAAGGTATAGAAATTAAGCAAATTAACAAGCGCAGTTACTTAATGCCCCACTTGGCGGCACACGTTATCGGCACTGTGCGCGGTGACACCGGCATGGGTGTGAGCGGTGTAGAATCCTCATTCAATGCTCACTTAGCAGGCTATGCCGGCCGTAGAGAATACCGCACCGATGCCAGAGGCCAGGTGGTGCCGCACGAAGATGACCGCTACCAAGAGCCCCACCATGGCCTCAACCTGAAGCTTACACTCGATATGAGAATTCAGGCCATCTGTGAAGAGGAGCTTGACAAAGGGCTTAAAGAACTCAATTGCCCGGAGGGCTGCATCATTGTAATGGAGGCGGTTTCAGGGGATATATTAGCCATGGCCAATCGCCCGTCTTACAACCTCAACACGCGAGAAGTTATCACCCCCACCGGCATCCACAAATACAAGACCTACATCGGCCGCGATGGTAAAATTAATAACGGTGATCGCAACTACGCATGCCAAACCAGTTACGAGCCGGGCTCTACCTTTAAACCCATTGCCGTGTTGACGGCTCTGGACGACAAGAAAGTGCGGATAAATGAGCATGTGAGCAGTTCTCCCTTCACCGTTGGTGGCAAACTTGTTTCGGACGGCAAGCGCAGTGCCCGACTCGCCGGCAAAATGACTGTCGGCTGCGCACTGAAGAAGTCATGCAATCCGGCCACGGTTAACATCTTATTGCGCTGCTCTTGGGAAACCTACAAAGATTATCTGGGCAGACTGGGTATCTTGGATAAGGTTGGTATAGACTTACCCGCCGTACACAATGGGTCCACCCGCCACAAAAACTTGGAAAAATGCAGCCAGCGAGAGATGGCCAGTATGGCGTACGGTTATGCCATCAGCATATCCCCCATGCACGTGCTGCAAGCCTATGCGGCCATAGCTAACGGCGGTGTACGCGTCAAGCCCCGCTTGGTAGATTGCATGCTTACGCCGAGTGGCGAAGTCTACAACGACTGCGCCCCCCGCCCCGGCGAGAATGAGCGCATCATGAGACTCACCACAGCCCATGATGTGCTGAGAGCCCTGTTGAGCGTAACAGATGCTAACCCGCATGGAGAAAAAGGCGCCGGCACTGCCACAACGGCAGCTATCCCCGGATACAAAGTAGGCGGTAAAACCGGCACGGCAGAAAAAGTGGTAAACGGGCAATACGTGAGCAAGTTTCACGTAGCCTCCTTTGCCGGCATCTTCCCGTTAGATGAAAAAATCAACTGGGAGGCCGAAATGGCCAAGCCGAAAGACCAAAGAAAGAAAGTATACGTAGTATTAACCGTAGTAGACGGCGTGGCCGGTGGCGGTGGTACTGCCGCTGCCCCCATCTTCAAAAAAGTAGCAGAGCGCATCATCGAGTTGGAAAAGATTCAACCGACTGATATGAAAGCTTACGAAAAGAACCTCCGCAAAAAAGAAGCAGAGGCCCAAAAAGCAGCAAAATCCAAAGCTTAACTTCAATTTACGCATACCATGAAACAGAGTAAAAAGATTTTCAGCATACTCAACGGAGCAACCATAACAGGCTCCCTGAAAAAACCGCTGACCTTGCTTACTGATGACAGCCGCTGTGTTAACCCCGGCTGTTGTTACGTGGCGGTAAAAGGCACGCGTTTTGATGGGCACACAGCCATTGCCGGTGCCATAGAAGCCGGCGCCGTGGCCATTGTTGCCGAAACACCCTGCACAGAGCAGGCAGAAAAGGCCGGGGTATGCTGGGTACAGGTAGATGACACCCACGCGGCAGATGGCTTGTTGATGAGCGCTTGGCACGGTTTTCCCTGCCGAGATTTGGTAACCTTGGGTGTTACCGGCACCAATGGTAAAACCACCATCAGCTACCTCACCAACGCTATCTTCCGCGCGGTGTGGCACAAGGCCGGGCTCATCGGCACCATTTTGTATGACGACGGCACCCGCCGTGTACCGTCTCACAACACAACCCCGGGTTGCGCAGAGCTGCAAGGTATGCTGGCAGACATGGTGAAAAACGGCTGCCGTGCCGTGGCTATGGAGGTATCTTCTCACGCCCTGCACCAGCACCGCACCACGGGTACGGAGTTCCGCGTGGGTATTTTCACCAACCTCACGCAAGACCACTTAGATTACCATGGCACCATGGAGGAGTATTACCAAGCAAAGAAGTTGCTCTTCACGCGCATGGCAGCCAATAAAGATGTGAAGGGTGTAGCCGTTATCAATGCAGATGACGAATACGGCCGCCGCTTGGCAGAAGAGCTGCGCCCCATCATGAAGGTGCGCACCTTCGGCACCGCTAAAGACGCAGACTTCCGCGCCGAGCCGAAAATCGTCTCCCTCAAAGGCAGCCAGTATGAGCTGGTATACAACAACAAGAGCTACTTGGTACGCACCCCCCTCATCGGCGAGTTCAACGTATCCAACAGTTTGGCAGCCCTTGCCGGTGCCGTGGCAGCCGGCGTCAATATACGAGACGCCATCAGCGCCTTGGCGCAATCCCCGCAAGTGCCGGGCCGCATGGAGCTGGTAAGCAGTGTCAACAACGTGCAATGCTTTGTGGACTATGCCCACACCCCCGATGCGGTTGAAAATGTATGCCGCACCATGAAGCAACTGTGCCGCCAAGGGCGCGTGTTCACCATCTTCGGTTGCGGTGGCGACCGCGACCGCACCAAACGCCCCCTCATGGGCGAGGCAGCCGCCCGCTACAGCGATGTGTGCATTGTCACCAGCGATAACCCCCGCAGTGAAAACCCGGAGACAATTATCGATGAGATTATGCCCGGCATACCCAAAGAGAAACAGCACCGCATTACGGACCGCGAGGAAGCCATACGCGCAGCGCTCAAACTGGCTCGCCCCGGCGACTGCGTGCTTGTTGCCGGCAAAGGCCATGAGAACTACCAGATTTTTGCGGATGAGACCATCACCTTCTCAGACGCGGCCGTAGTGGCAAAATACTACGAGGAGATTAACCCCGAGGGGCGCAGCATCCCTTCTCGTAAGCCGGAGGGCAAAAAATAACAACCTACGCACCACGCCATGAAAAGCATCTCCACAGAACAGTTAACCAAAGCAACAGGCGGTATCATGACCGGCTGCGGCCGGCGCGCCATTACAAATGGCCTTACAACAGATAGCCGCGCCGTTACCCCGGGTTGCATCTTTTTGGCACTGTGTGGGGAGAGGTTTGATGGTAATGACTACGCGGCGGAGGCCTCTCAAACAGCGGCTGCCGTTGTCATCAGCCGCAGGGTGGGGCAATATGCACCCGAGTGTACCGTTATTGAGGTAGAAGACACCTTGGCAGCCCTCCAAAAGTTGGCCTCGTGCTGGCGAGAGATACTTGCCCCCCTGTTGGTTGTGGGGCTCACGGGCTCCAGCGGCAAGACCAGCACCAAAGACATGTGCCTGGCGGTGCTCTCCCGCAAATATAATACCGTAGCCACCAAGGGCAACCTCAACAACCACATCGGCACCCCGCTGAGCATACTCTCTGCCGAGAAAGGCACCGAGGCCGCCATTTGGGAGATGGGCATGAACCACGCCGGCGAGCTAGCCCCGCTGTGTGCCATGACCCGCCCGCAGATTGGCATTATCACCACCATCGGCTCTGCCCACATGGAGTACTTGGGCAGCCGAGAGGCTATTGCAGAAGAGAAATGCACCGTGGCCCGAGCCCTGCCCGAGAACGGGTATATGATATACCCGGCAGCAGATGACTTTGCCGCCACCATTGCAGCCTCTACCAAAGCCACCCCCCTGCCCGTCGGCGGGTGCAACAGCTCCGTGCGTGCCCTCAATGTACGCAGTACGGTGGCCGGCAGCAGTTTCGACCTGCACATCGACGCTTTGGGCAGCATACGCATTGACTTGCCCGTGCCCGGGGCGCACATGGTAAGCAACAGCTTGCTGGCTGCCGCTGCCGGGTGGGTTGCCGGTTGCAGCCTCGAGCAAATTGCCGAGGGGCTCTCCATGGCATCCCTCACCCGTGGCAGACTTGCCTGCAAAGAGGTGGACGGCTACACCGTGGTGGATGACACCTACAACGCCAACCCGGAGAGTATGAAGGCCGCCCTCGATACCGTGGCCGCCCTGCGTGGCCCCAAGCGCCACTTTGCCGTACTGGGTAAAATGGGCGAGCTGGGGCAAGGCGGCATTGCCGCGCACGAGGAAATGGGGCTTTGCGCAGCCGGGCTCGGCTATGCCGCCATTGTTGTGGTGGGTGATGAATGTGCCGAGACCCTTGCCATGTGCAAGGGGGCAGCAGACAGAATACCCGCCTTGTTGGTAAACACCCCGGCAGAAGCCGCAAGCGTTTTACGGCAGATGATACAACCGGGCGATGCCATTCTCTTCAAAGGCTCTCGCTCTGCCGGAATGGAACGCACCATGTACGAACTCTTCCCTTCACTTAAACCGTAATCCACCATTATGCTACAGCTCATCGAAACAGACAGCGTGTACTTAAGCATGCTCATCAATTGGGTTTTACCGGTTGTGCTGCCGTTTGCCCTCTCCATGCTCATAGGCCCCGGATTGATAGCCGTACTGCGCGCCATGAAAGCCGGGCAACCCATACGCGAGGCACGCAAAGGCGTGCTCGCCCCCGAGCACAGCAGCAAGGTTGGCACCCCCACCATGGGAGGCATCATGATTATCGGCCTCATCCTGCTCACCATCCTGCTCTGCGCAGACTTGACAGATGCGCGCACACACTGCATTTTGATTGTGACAATCGTTACAGCCACCTTGGGCTTTTTGGATGACTACGCCAAAATCACCAAGAAGAGCACAGACGGCGTGAGCGGCAAGTTCAAGATTGCCCTGCAATTTTTGGCGGCTTTGGGGTGTGCCTGCTACCTGTACTTCAGCATCGACTCCATCAGCAATCTCTACATTCCCTTCTACGGGTATGCAGATATCGGCATCTGTTTCATCCCGTTGGCACTGTTGGTTATCATCGGGGCATCTAACGCCGTAAACCTGACGGACGGGCTTGATGGTTTGGCAAGTGGCTGCATGATTATCGTTGCACTCACTTACATGACGATTTTACCCGGCACATTCAGCCCGGTAATGTTGGGTGTTGCATCTGCCTGCGCAGGTTTCCTGTGGTTCAATGCGCACCCGGCCAAGGTGTTCATGGGTGATACGGGGTCTTTGTCCTTGGGTGGCTTACTGGGCACCGTAGCTGTATGCAGTGGCACACCGTTTTTGCTGGTTATCATCGGCGGTGTTTTTGTTGCAGAGGCCTGCTCTGTGATGATTCAGGTATTCTGGTTTAAATACACACGCAAAAAATACGGCGAGGGGCGCAGATTCTTCTTAATGGCTCCTATTCATCATCATTTCGAGAAAAAGGGGTGGAGCGAAACCCAGGTTTGCGTGCGTTTCTGGCTCATCACGCTCTTGCTTTCTTTGCTCGGTTGTGGTATCTTCTTTGCAGACAAGCTCAACTGATTTTCAACACTCACGCTCAAAACGCTCATGAATCTTAACGGTAAAAAAGTTGCAGTACTCGGATGCGGTCGCAGTGGTGTATCTGCCGCGCGTTTGGCAATCGCCAAAGGTGCAGCAGAGGTATGCATTTTCGACTCCTCGCCCCATGCCTCATGCGCTGACAGCACACTGAGCTTTGTGCCGGGCGCCACAGAGGAAGATGCCCGCAACTTTGCAGCCGAGCTCGTGGTGCTCTCCCCCGGCATTGAGGCCGATATACCGTGGACCCTGGCATTCACCTACGCAGGCGCCCCCATTATCGGCGAGATTGAGTTGGGCTACAACTATTTCAACGGACGTATCATCGCCATTACCGGCACCAACGGTAAAACCACCACCACTGCCCTTTTGGAGCACATTTTGTTGCAGGCAGGCAAAACAGCTAAGGCTTGCGGTAACTACGGTTACCCCTTCTGCGATGTTGTTGTGGCAGACGAGCAACCCGAAATCGCCGTGCTGGAGGTCTCATCCTTCCAAATGGAGACCATCCATGCCTTCCGCCCCGATGTTGCCATTTGGCTTAACTTTGCCCCCGACCACATGGACCGCTACACCAAGGTGGAGGATTACTACAATGCCAAACTGCGCATTTTTGAGAACATGAGCGCAGACCAATTGGCCATTGTGCGCGTGGGTGAAAACCTGCCCGAGCTGAAGCCGCAAGTGCAAGAGTTCTCTGCCGTAGTAGGCAGCGGGCGTCTGTATTACCAGCAAAATTACATCATGGAGGCCGGCCGCCCCCTCATGGGGCTGCGTGGCACTGCTATGGAGCAAGCACACAATGCAGAAAACACCATGGCAGCCATATTGGCTTGCCGCGCCTTGGGCCTGAGCGATGCAGAGATTGAGCAGGGCGTGCGCACCTTCTGCCCGCCCGGCCACCGCTGCGAAACCGTGGCTGAGATGGACGGCATTCTGTGGCTCAATGACTCTAAGAGCACCAACCTGCACTCTACCGAGGCAGCCGTACGCTCTCAGACCCGCCCCATCATCTTGCTGGCCGGTGGCAAAGACAAAGGGCTGGACTATGCCGCCATTAACCCCATGCTCGAGCTCAAAGCCCGCTGCTGCATTGTGTTCGGCCAAATTGCAGACCAATTAGAAAACACCTTTGCCCCCGTATGCAAAACCATTAAGGTGGAAACCGTAGAACAAGCCGTGGCAGCCGCTGCCAAAGAAGCACAGCGTGGCGATGTGGTATTGTTCTCTCCCGGCACCTCTTCGTTCGACCAATTTACCGGCTACGTGCAGCGCGGCCAGTGTTTCCGCAACGCCGTATTAAAAACCCTCAACCTCTGATCTGATTCCCCCATATGCAACATCGTCCGCAATCTACGTACCGCAACTCCGAGCTTGCCCGCACTAAAGTCAAACAAAATAAGTTTGTGGCTTTTTTCAGCCGTGTTTTCATGCAACCCAGCGAAATCGGGCTGGTAGAAGACCGCAGTAACAGCACCACCATCATCCGCATCATCGTTGGGCTGTTGCTGGTACACCTTATCATCATCGGCGGTATTATTCTGCACGGCAAGGTAGACAACACCATCCCCGCAGAGGCCGCTACCTTGGCTTCTCCGCCTGTGATTCCGGCAGCCCCGATTTCCGCCCCGGCATCAACACCGGCACCGGTTGTAAACACGCTGCCTCAAACAGCCCCGACCCCCACCCCCGGGCCCACAGCCAACCCGACACAACACATTACCCAGGCCTCCACCGGGACCGCCACCGCTACAAGCAATGTAGTCACCACTACAACACCTGTTGTAGTAACACCCCCCGTTGACACTGCCCCGAAACAGGGCTCTTACAAGGTGGTCAAGATTAAACAGGGTGATACTCTTACCAAGATTGCCGCAGAGCACAATGTCAGCACAGCCGACATTCTGGCTATAAACGACATCAAAAACCCCAACGTGCTCACCACAAACCACACGATTCGCATCCCGTTGGCAGCAGGCTCTGAAGAAGCTAAGAAAGTAGCAGCCAATGCAGAGGAAGAGAAGCGCATCAAAGAGGGTATTCCCTATAAGATTAAGAGTGGTGATAGTCTTTCTTCTCTCGCTAAAAAATTCGGCACAAAAGTTGATGAAATCAAAAAGCTCAACAACATGAAAAATGATAAAATAATAGCGGACCAAACCATCAAAATTCCTTATACGGAAAAATCACGCAAAGCACTTCTTAAAAACAAATAACCCGCGGAATACGCTAAGGTATATACATGTCTACACGTCTGAGCATCATTTGCATTTGGTTTTGCTGCATAGCGTTGCTGATTATCGGCATCATTATGGTAGCAAGCACAAGCACCGGTGAATCCGGCAGCTCAGACTTAGTAACTGCCCTACTCAAACAAGGCACGTTCGCCATCATCGGCATCGGCATTGCGTTGTACCTGAGTAATGTAGACTACCACTGGTTCAGAGACCACGTGTGGCCGTGGGGGTGGATTATATGTGTAGTATTGCTCTTTTTCTGCTTCGTACCGTACATAGGTAAAGAGGTAAACGGTGAATACCGTTGGATAGACCTGAAGATTATCACCTTTCAGCCCAGTGAGGCAGCCAAGTGCATATTAATGATGACCTTGGCTCACTGGTACACCACGCACAGAGAAGTAGCCGGCAGATTCTGGCAGGGTTTTGTAAGGCCCGGCATACGCTTTGCCATACCTCTGGTAATGATTTTGATGGAAAAAGACATGGGCACAGCCGCAGCCTTGGCAGTATCGGGGTTCTGTGTTATGTTTGTAGCAGGTGTGCGCGGGTGGATTATGCTGTTGTCTCTCGCCATCGGTGCTTTGGTACTCTACTACATGGCAACGGGCAGCGCCAACCGTATGGAGCGTATTTACGCATGGCAAAATACGGAGGCGCACCAACACGGGGCCGGCCGTCAGCAATATATTGCCTACGTTGCGCTTTCTATGGGGGGGGCATACGGCACCGGCTTGGGCAACAGCATCCATAAATACGGCAGCTTACCGTTTGCGCATACAGACTTCATCTTTGCTGTGGTGGGAGAAGAGTGGGGCTTTATCGGCACGGTGGGGGTATTGTTGCTCTTTACGCTGATGACCCTGGCCGGCATTGTCTTGGCCTTGCAGATACGCGATACCTTCGGGCGCCTGTTGGCAGTAGGTTTGGTATGTACGATTTTCTGGCCGGCAGTTCTCAACATGATGGTGGTAACTGCCATATTGCCTAACACGGGTCTACCGCTGCCCTTCATCAGTTACGGTGGTACCAATTTGGTCTTTTCCATCATAGCAATCGGTCTTCTTACCGGCATTCAGCGTCAAACGCCTACCATCAGGAAGACCTTTTTACCATTACGAAGACGCCACGAAAAATAACAAGCCATGTCTCAAAAGCTCAATATCATCATCGCATGTGGTGGCACCGGTGGGCACCTGTTCCCGGGCATAGCAGTTGCGCAACAGCTCAAAGCCATGGGTCACCACCCGGTTTTACTGATTTCTCGTAAAGATGTAGATGCCGAGGCATCTAAAAAATATGGAGATTTAGAATTTCACACGGTACAAGCCATTGCCAAGCCGCGGTTATTATCACTGCGCACCCCCGGCTTTTTATGGAAGCTGGTGCGCACCTATTTCAGCTGCAAAAAGATAGTACGCAGCGAGAAAGCAGACATCGTATTAGGCATGGGTGGTTTTACCTCTATGCCGCCGGTAAGAGCCGGCAAGAAATTGGGGTTACGTACCTATGTGCATGACAGCAACGCCATGCCCGGCAAATCCAACCGCATGACGGCCAGATGGTGTACAGCTGTTTTGTTGGGTCTTAAGGAGGCCGCCGCCCACTTCCCCGGCAAACAATGCATTGTCACCGGCACGCCTGTAAGAGAAGAGCTGCGCCACCTGCCCACTGCAGAACAAGCAAAAAACACCCTCGGGTTACCGCAAGATAAACCGATTATCTTGGTAACGGGAGGCTCTCAAGGTGCCCGCAACCTTAACTCCATGCTTATTGAAGCAGCTAAGGCAGACCCCGATGTCTTCTACTTTGTAATTGCCGGCAAACAAGATTTTGAACGGGTAAATGACTTGGCAGCCGGGGCTCCCAATATCAAGGTTATCGGGTTCTGCGCAGACATGCCCGCAGCCTATGCAGCGGCAGATGGTGTGATAGCCCGTGCCGGCGCCTCTACCCTCACAGAGCTCTCCCTCATCGGCAAGGCATGTCTACTGGTTCCCTACCCCTTTGCGGCAGATGACCACCAGACCTGCAACGCCAAAGTATTTACAGAAGCGGGCGCAGCCACAATGTGCAAGCAAGATGAGCTGAACAACGATGTTGTACACAACTTTGTACACAATGTGATCTTGCAGCCCGATGCCCGCAGGGCAATGGAGCAAGCCATGCTCGGCCAAGCCTGCCCGGATGCGGCAGAATGCATTGCCCGAACCATCACCGCACCATAATTCCCCCCACCCGGAAGGCGCATGAAGCGTAAACGTAGATATATAAAAGCATCGCTGCTGGGCATTGCTTCAGCGCTGTGCGTTTATTACTTTACGATAGGCACATGGAAGCCAAAAACGCCGGGAGCACCCTCTGCAGATGAGGCATACGCGCAGTTAGTAGCCATGGGGATTTCAAGCACCGATTTTCCGCAACGGATGCTGCACGCAGCCACTACGGGCGACACGGCTTTATTAAATCTGCTGGTCATTGTTCTGTACAACAACATACCGCATGATGAACAGCTTAACTCGCCCCTGCACCTGAGCGCATTCAACGGGCACACAGAATGCTGCGACATATGGCCGGCGCATCACCCCCTGCTCAACCAAACAAATAAAACCGGGCAAAGCCCATTACACTTGGCTGCCCGGGCCGGGCATACGGCATGTGTTAGTTTACTGCTCAGCAAAGGAGCAGAGCCCGACAAACCGGATTTGAAGGGCTACACCCCCATGCTGTATGCAGCAGAGCATGGGCATGCGGACTGTGTTAAGCTGTTACTGGATGCCGGAGCATCTGTATACACGAAAAATGCAGCCGGTAAAACAATCGAAGATATGGCCAACTTGAATCCACAGGTTCTGGCCGTTCTACAAAACAAGCAATCGGGCACCCCAAACACAGCCGCACCCACCACCCGGCAAGGGGACTTGTTACCCACCTACAACCTGTACTCCGGCGAACCCATTGCCAAGGCCATTCGTAACAAAAACGCAGCGGAGGTATCAAAGCTTATCGCCGATGGCCTGAGCCTGGACTACCGTGAAAACCACAATCTACCGCTGCTCCACATCGCCATACAAGAAAAGCAGCCCGAAATCGTAGAAATCTTACTCAAAGCCGGTGTCTCCCCCGACTCCACGGCAAGCAACAAAGAACCCGCATTGCATGCGGCAGCAGCGGCCGGCTCCACAGCCTGTGTTAAACTCCTCTTGGCTTACAATGCCAATCGACATGCCGAATTCAACGGGCGCAGTGCGCTGATATCAGCCATCAGCAGTGGCAATAAAGAGTGCGTAGAGCTTTTCATTCAAGCCGGATTCGATGTCAACGAGACAACACCCTACGGCAGTACCCCGCTGATTTGTGCAGCTGAAATCGGCAATAATGAGATTATTAATCTTTTACTAAGCCATGGTGCAGAGGTTAACGCCACAGCCATGAATAACTCTGCATTATTCACGGCAATACAAGGCAAACACGCAGACTGTGTCAAAACCCTGCTCAATGCACGCGCAGATATTAATTACACGCACCGGCACAACCGCACGGCACTGCACATGGCAGCAAAGGCAGACTCAGCAGAATGTATACCCATACTGGTACAGGCAAGTGGCAATACAGATACCCGCGACACAGTATTGCGTACGCCATTGCATTATGCTGCGGCCTTGGGCCATGTCAACAGTTTAAACGCCTTGTTGACCTGTGGGGCCAACCCCAACGCCCATGACCAATACCATAACACGGCCCTGCACTTTGCGGCTGAAAATAACTTTCACCGCTGCATTGCCCCATTATGCAAGGCCGGGGCAAGCCCCAACGAAAAACAAAACCAAGGCAATACTCCCTTGCATGCGGCAACCGAGCGGGGCCATGTCTCTTGCATTACTGCATTGTTAGAATGCGGGGCAGACCCCACCATTACCAACGCAAAGGGTGAAACAGCCTTAGACCTGGCTGTCAACCTTTCAGACTCTCTTTGTATCAAGATTCTGGCTCAAAGCATTCTTAAACATAATGGTGTATTGACACCCAACACCTCAAGTCTGAGCGCAGCTGTTGAGGCAGATGACGAGAACGGCATCACTCTCCATCTACAAGCCGGTGTGCGCCCCACGGCAGAAATACTGCACGCAGCTGCAGAAAAAGGGCAAACCAACGCGTTAAGAAAATTACTGGCCAATATACCCGGCGCTAATTTCCTTACCCATAACAATGACACATTGTTGCATACCGCAGCCCGCGCCGGACACACAGAATGTGTAAAAGCCTTGGTGATGCTGAATATCCCCGTTCAGGCAACCAACAACGCCGCTAAAACAGCAGCAGATTTGGCTACTGAAAACAACCATACAGCTTGTGCAGAAATTTTACACACAGCCCAAAAACTTGCAGAAAGAGGCAGCACCCCGGCCTCATACAATGCAGACCTCATCAGCATGGCAGAGCGTGGTGACCATATCAACCTTACGCGCCTGATAAACATGGGGGCTGATGTTAACTATGCCAACGCCCAAAGCAACACACCGTTACACGCAGCAGCCGCTCACAAAACCGTTACCTGCACCAAAAAGTTGTTAGAAGCAGGTGCTCTTCCGGATGCACTCAACGCAGACAAAAAAAGCGCCTTAATGATAGCCTCGGAAAAGGGATTGGGCAGTAATGTAAGAGCCCTGTTAGCTAAAGGAGCAAAGGTTGATTTGATGGGAGGCTTAGACTCTGCTGTAACACTCGCAGTCAAAAATAACCGCCGAGAATGTTTACAGATTTTATTGGATAAAGGTGCCAATGTAAACTCGCGAGATGGCAAAAACAGATCACTTTTGCTGTTGGCTACAGCTGCAAACAACCAAGACCTCATGGCAATTCTGCTTGAACGAGGGGCAGATGTTAACATCACCGTAAAGGATGAACCGCTGTTATTTACTGCTGTACAAGTAGCAGAGCCGCCCACATTAAAAATGCTGTTTGAGCAAGAAAAACTGGACGTTAACTGCACTACCCCTGATGGCAAAACAGCCATGCATGTGGCAGCACAGTGTGGCAACATTGCGGCTTTAACGCTCTTACACAAAGCCGGGGCAAAAATTAATTGCCAAGACAAAGAAGGGCAAACAATTGCGCACTATGCTGCCCGAGCCGGCCAAGATGAGGTGCTCAGGCAGCTCATTGCAATTGGTTTCAACTGTAATTCCCCCGACTCCCGCAACCATACCCCCCTATATTACGCAGAACAAGCAAAACACCAAAAGTGTATAGAGCTGCTAAACCTTTATATCAACACACAAAATAAGGACAATGATTCTATGAGGGCACCCCGCTAACTCATCCCTTACCTTATTCGGCAGCTGCTCTTCCTTTCACGTTGATTAGCCCAACTGCAGTGTTCGCTTTCAACAGGCTGATACGGCCTATATTCCATTGCTCATGCCGCCTGCATGGTGATCGTGTAGGGGGCTTTCGCCCCCTCACACACCACCGTACGTGCCATTTATGGCATACGGCGGTTTCTCGGCGTGTGATTGGTCCCGGAACTAATGTTCCTGCCTGCCGCAACTCTTTTATCTCTCCTCGCCGGATACCCTGTCAACTCCTCCGCACTGTTACGTGGATTCGGACTTGCACCGCTTTCCATCTTTCAGTCGAGGCTTCGTACATTTCAGTACTTCTTGGCTCTGCTGCTATAG
>JAZNGY010000221.1:0-4933 GCA_045576695.1 Akkermansia sp. | reverse complement strand
TCTGCATGGATAACGCATGGCTGCGGGCAGAGGGATATATCTCGTTTTATCAACTCCTCAAACGCTGATTGGAAACCGCCGTATGCCATAAATGGCACGTACGGTGGTGTGTGAGGGGGCGAAAGCCCCCTACACGATTGTGCCAGCCATGGTGATATCTGTTCGCCAAACTCCAAATGTTTGACGGAGCGTATAAAAATACCGCTGTTCGGTTATTATTCAACAGCGCCGGCGTTTTTCAGCAGGGTGCGCTTGCTGTTGCTGTTGGCATAAAGCAGGGGTGTATAGCCGTAGCGATTGCGGAGGTTGACATTGGCGCCGTAGCGGATGAGAATCTCCGTAAAGGTGTCTGCGCAATTGGTGCTCACGGCTCGCATCAGCAGGGTGTTTCCTTCATGATCCGTCAAATCGGGCTCGGGGCGGGCGGCTAAGATACGGCGGAATCGGGTGGTGTCGTTTTCATCCATCGCGAGACAAAGGGCCCTGTAAGCTTCTTCCGCATTGGTGGGCAGAGTGGGGCGCCCTGTGAGGCGGTTTACAATTTCTTGCGCATCTGTCCCGGCCTCCATTGCGGCTTGCAGGGCAGATACCCCGCCTCTGCGGTACAAATCGGGGCGGGCGCCGTGGTCCATCAAAAGATTGAAAATGGCCAGGTCTGCGTATTCAGCAGCAAGAATGAGAGGGGTGTAGCCATCGTTGGCTATTATGTTGGGGTTTGCCCCGGCGCGCAGAAGAATTTTTACGGTATCATACCCGCCTGCCTCAACCGCCATATGCAAAGCTGTTTGGCCGTATTTATTTTTTGTGTTGATATCAACTCCTTCTTCGATTAAGAAAATGATAAAGCTGTGAAAATTACCCGTAACAGCATTTTGCAAAGGGGTGCGGCTGTGGGGATCATTGCCGGGGGTAGAGAGGGAGTGTGCGGTGTTGTCGGCAGCGAGTATTTGGTGTAAGAGGGCCTCGGCAATGTTTTTTTCTGTTGCGATTTTGCTGTGTTCTGCCACGTAAGAGGCGAAGGCGATAGCATCATCCCGCGTTTTAATCGGGATTCTGTGCAGGTCTCCGGCTGCAATATTCGGCAAGCGCAGCGCAAGCTCGAGTGCTACATTGGTGTGGCCGGCAGCAATGGCCGTGCGCAAGGCCAAACGGTGGTTTTCTGTAGCATTAGCGCTTTGAGAGAGCAAGTGGCGCACCAAATAACGGCTACCACCGGCGGCGGCGTACACCAGCAACGTGCGCCCTGCATTGTCGGGGGGCATGTTGGCAGTGCAGCCCAGCATCATGCACGCATCTGCATTGCCTGCTGCCGCGGCCATCATGGCTGCATTAACACCGTGTTTATTTCTTGCCGCAGGGTCAGCACCTTTGTGTAATAACAGGGCTACAATATCGGCAGAGGCATTGGCAGCGGCAAACATCAATGCCGTGTTGCCGTTGGCATCTGCCCTGTTGGGCGATACCCCCATATCAAGCGCGGTTTGAACCAGTACAAACTCCCCGCCTTGTGCCGCTGCCATGAGCAAGTCATAGCCATCTCTGGTGCGCAGTAATGGTTTTGCCCCGCGGCTGAGCAGGGTGTGAAACAGGCGCCCATTGCCACCCCGCGCGGCATACAATATGGCAGAGTGGCCTTTGCGGTTGAGGGCGTAGGCATCTGCCCCCGCTCTCAAAATCTTGTTGACTATTTCTTCGTTGCCGCCCAAACAGGCATAGTGAAACAACGGGGTGCCGTTGCTGTCCGTAAGCTTTTCTGCGCCCGGTAGCAGGCGTTGAACGGCGCTGAATATGCTCATATTGCCCCCGGCTGCGGCCAGCATGAGCATATTGACACGGCCGGGGGGCTCTGCGTGGAGATTGGCCTCGCGTATGTGCAAAAGCTCAAAAAAGGTGTTTTCGTCTCCGGCGGCAGCGGCCAGCATGAGGGCGGTCATGCCTTGTTTGTTGCGGGTTTCAATGGGGGCGCCCAAGCGAATGTTGGCCATTGCACTGTCCAGCAAGCAGGCATGTTGCCGCTGGAAGCTGTTTTTGGCGTCATCTTCTGCGGCGGTTGCGTGGGTATTTTGCGGCATAGGCTGCTGCGCCGTTAGGGCAGCAGCCGTAAGCCAAAATGCCGGCAACACTGCAGAAGCAAATTTCATATACGCCAATGGTGCGCCTTATTGAATACCGCTGCGGGTAAGCAAGGCGGTGGGGTTCGGGGCTCTCTGCATGAAGTCGCGGTACAGCTCGGCCGCCGGGCGACTGTTGCCTTGAGAGAGAATGCAGCGGCGGAAGTCTCTGCCGGTGGCGGGGTTGAAAATGCCTTCTTTTGCAAAGCGAGAGAAGGCATCTGCCTCCAGCATTTCTGCCCATTTGTATGAGTAATAGCCGGATTCATAGCCACCGTTAAAGATGTGGGAGAAACAGCGCAGGGCGCTGTTGCCTTGCTCTGTAAGTTCAATGCGGTAGTCTGCCAGAATCTCGCGGTCCACCTCCTCAATGTTGCGGTTGAGGTATTTTTCCGTAAAGGTGTGCAGCTCCAAGTCAATCTTGCCGAAGCAGAGTTGGCGCATGAAGAATGAGGCCTCGCCATAGTTGCGGGCGGCCAGCATCTTTTCTTTCAGCTCGGCGGGCAGCGGCTCTCCGCTTTCCCAATGGCGGGCAAAGCGGTCCAGGGCTTCGCGCTCCCAGCACCAGTTTTCGTTAATTTGGCTGGGCAGCTCCACAAAGTCCCAAGCCACGTTGCAGCCGCTCAGGCTCTCTACCTCTACATTGCTGAGCAATTGGTGCAGCAGGTGCCCGAACTCATGGAATACGGTTTGCACCTCATAGTGTGTTAACAAGGCAGGTTTATCGCCCACGGGCTTGCTCATGTTGCCGCACATCAGCGCCAGGTGGGGCAGGCGCGGGTTGCCGTTCATGGGGGGCAGGCCGCCGCTCAGGCAGTCCATCCATGCTCCGGCGCGTTTGCTGTCGCGTGGGTACCAGTCTGCATAGAAGGAGCCCAAGTGCTCGCCGCTCTCCTCATCATGCACCTCGTAGAACAATACCTCGGGGTGCCATACTTCTACCGCACCCTCGGGCAGGGCCTCGCCCTCCTTAATGCAGGCTGTGGGCTTTTGGGTAAGGCGTATGCCATACAAGCCGGAGTAGATGGAGAACATGCCCTCCAGCACCCCTTGCATGGGGAAGTAAGGGCGCAGTTCTTCGCTGTCGAAATCATACAACGCTTTGCGGCGCTTCTCGTTCCAATAGGCAACATCCCACGGTTTCATTACGGGCATGGCCGTGTTGCTTTGCTCTTCTGCAAAGCGGCGGATGGCTTCTTGCTCTGCCAAGAAGGCGGGTTTCACGCGGGCGTGCAGGTCGTTAATGAAGTTGAGCGCCGTCATGCCGGTGCCGGCCATGCGGCGAGCCGTCACGTAGTCAGAGTATTTCTCATAGCCCAGCATGGCTGCCTTCTCGGCACGCAGGGTGAGTATCTCGTTGATAAAGCCTGTGGTGTCATACTGCCCCGTGCCTTTGTCGTTCATGGCATGCCATACGCGGCTGCGCAGCTCTTCGTTGTCGGCAAAGGTAAGCACCGGTTGTACAGAGGTAAATTGCAGAGTAAAGCGCCATTGGGGGGCAGCCTCTGTGCCGTAGCCTTTGGCGAGGGCATCTTGGCGGGCGTTCTCGCGGGCAGATTCCGGCAGGCCTGCCAGCTCTTCCTCTTTATCAGTCACGTACTCCCAAGCGTTGGTGGAGTCTAACACGTGTTCGCCGAAGCTCTGGGAGAGCATGGCCAACTTGGTGGATATCTCCGTAAAGCGTGCCTTTTGCTCCTCGCTCAGGTCTGCGCCGTTTTCGCGGAAATCGCAAAGGGTTTCTTTAATGAAGCGTTGTTTCACCTCGCTGAGCTCTGCCACCCACGGCATTTGTGCCGCCTTTTTCAGCACGGCATAAAGGCGGGGATTCAGGGTGATGCCGGAGGAGAAAATAATTACTTCGGGCATCAGCTCGTTCATCACATCGCGCACCTCGGGGCTATCCATCACACTGCTCAGGTGGGAAAGGCGGTGCCAGCCACGCGTTACCTCTGCCCCTGCGGCTTCCAGCGCTTGGAAGGTGTTTTCATACGTGGGCTCTGTCACGGTGCAAATGGTTTCTACCGCAACCTTGGCTTGTTCAATCGCCTCTCGTATTTCCACACGGGCGCGAGCCGGGGTAAGCTTGCTCCACTCTACCAACAATTCACTGTTCAAAAAAGGTTTGTCATTCATGCTGCTTGTACTATATCACCCTGCACACAAACTGGCAAGAAGTAATCTTGTACCACTGCCCCATCTGCGCGTAATATGACAGAATCCAAAGGTGGAAGACTTCCTCTCTGCTGTGTCTAACTATCCGTTGCTATGCTAAATGTCGGTAAATGAAAACGAGTGGGAACAATATGATAGATTTGAAATAGCTATCCCGCAAATTTCAATTTATCGGGGTGTTTGATGTGATGCTGTGAGCGTAGCGAACCAAATTTAAGAGCCCCGTGATAGCGGGGCGACGGACCAGTAGCCACGTGGTGTAGCTGCGTCAGCAGCGGAACCCGTGGTAGTGGTAGAAAAGAATCTCGGAGCCCGAAGCAGCGCAGCGGCTGAGGCCGACAGCAGGGTAGCATCCCCCCATAAGTATTGTTTATTCATTTTTTATAATGTGTTGTTATTTAATAATACGGTTTTATCTGAGCTTGCTAACGCAAAAACAGGAGCGGGGCGTGCTGTCGGCCTCGTCGCCTTCGCTACGCTTAGGCTTCTCGGACTCCGATTTTATTTTCATCTTACCCCGGGTTCCGCCGCTGACGCGGCTGCACCCGGGGCTAGTGGTCCGCCGCCCCGCTGTCACGGGGCTTAGGAATTCGGCTCACTTTCGTTCGCATGTATCTGCTCGACAAACTCCGATTTATCAACCGAAAAGT
>JAZNGY010000220.1:0-7224 GCA_045576695.1 Akkermansia sp. | reverse complement strand
CAGCAGCTGCGCTGCTTCGGGCTCCGAGATTCTTTTCTACCACTACCACGGGTTCCGCTGCTGACGCAGCTACACCACGTGGCTACTGGTCCGTCGCCCCGCTATCACGGGGCTCTTAAATTTGGTTCGCTACGCTCACAGTATCACATCAAACACCCCGATAAATTACAATTTATCGGGCTGCCACATCTATAAACTGTAAACGCGTGGGCATCATCAGAAACATGAACACTAAATCGTAGTTTAGCGGGCAGATGGCTCGCGTTAGCGAGCGGAATTTTTGAGCCCCGCGCATGCGGGGCGGCATATGGTAGACCCGCTGCAGCCGCGTCAGCGGCGGAACCCGGGGTAAGATGAAAATAAAATCGGAGACCGAGAAGCCTAAGCGTAGCGAAGGTGTCGAGGACGACAGCACGCCCCGCTCCTGTTTTTGCGTCAGTAAGCTCAGATAAAACCGTATTATTATTAAATAACAACGCATTATAAAAAAATGAATAAACAATACTTATGGGGGGATGCTACCCTGCTGTCGGCCTGAGCAGCTGCGCTGCTTCGGGCTCCGAGATTCTTTTCTACCACTACCACGGGTTCCGCTGCTGACGCAGCTACACCACGTGGCTACTGATCCGTCGCCCCGCTATCACGGGGCTCTTGAATTCGCTTCGCTCCCGGCTTCGCCGAGGCAGGCGCCATCAGCCCGATAAATTAAAATTTACCAACCGCAATGCTTGATTATACGGTCTCGGAAACGTAGCGAGGGCGGCAAAAATAACGGCCCGCCTCCAAATGGATGAGCGGGCCGTTGGCGTAAAATGGCGGGTGAGCGCAGAAAATTACTTGGCTTTTTCCTCAAGTTTCTGCTTAACGAGGGCCTCAACCTCTGCGTAGAGGGCCTCATTGGTGCGCAGGGTTTCTTTAGCGGCATCTCGCCCTTGTGCCAGCTGGCTACCGTTGTAGCTGAACCATGAGCCACGCTTCTGAATCACATCATACTCAAGCGCAAGGTCAATAAGGCTGCCGACGGAGGAGATACCCTCGTTGTACATGATATCGAACTCGCACTCGGTGAAGGGCGGGGCCACCTTGTTTTTCACCACCTTAAGTTTGGTGCGGTTGCCGGAAACGGTGCCGTCTGCACCTTTAATCTGGCCTACGCGGCGAATATCGCAACGCACGGAGGCATAGAACTTAAGGGCGCGGCCACCGGGTGTGGTCTCGGGGTTGCCGAACATGACACCGATTTTCTCGCGGATCTGGTTGGTGAAGATGCAGATGGTGCGTGCCTTGGCAATAAGGGAGGTGAGCTTGCGCAGGGCGGCGCTCATCAAACGGGCTTGGGCACCCACGGTGCTGTCGCCGATATCGCCCTCAAGCTCTTGCTTGGTTACAAGGGCGGCCACGGAGTCTACCACAATCACATCTATGGCGTTAGAGCGTACCAAGGCTTCGCAAATTTGCAGGGCCTCTTCACCGCTGTTGGGTTGAGATACCAGCAGGTCATCCAAATTCACACCCAACTTGGCGGCGTAGGCGGGGTCCAACGCGTGCTCAACGTCAATGAAAGCAGCCAAACCACCGGCGCGCTGGGCCTGGGCAATCACCGTGAGGGTAAGGGTTGTTTTACCGGAGGATTCGGGACCGAACACCTCCACAATACGGCCACGGGGGAAACCGCCTGCACCCAAGGCGCGGTCTATCAATAAATTACCGGTAGGTATTACCTCTACCTCCATGGTCTTTTTGTCGCCGAGGCGCATAATGGCATTTTCGCCGAAGTCTTTCTGAATCTGGAGCATAGCGGCATCCAACGCGCGCTGGCGCTGGGCCATCATCTTCTCCTGGTCGGGGGAAATCTCTTTACTCATATCATTAGCCAGCTTACCCGTTAGCCCCTGCCCTTGCAAGCTTAAAATCTGCCAGTAGATGATTTTTCACCCCACCGCCACATTTCAATTTCAGCATTCTTAAATTGCCACTCATAATTCCCCACTTCATGACTTGCCGAAACGTTGACAAGTAGGCAACGGGGTGTATAATATCCGCATGAAAAAGGATATGAAAGAAAAAGATTTGAAAAAAGATAGCTGCCAAGCAGAAGATTGCTGCTGCGAAGAACCCGAAACCGCCCAACAGCCGCAGGCAGATGCCGTAGATGAATCTGATGCAGCAGAGGCCGAAGCCGCCGTGGACGAGCTCACCAAATGGCGAGAAGTGGCCATGCGCACGGCAGCAGAGTACGACAACTACCGCAAGCGTTGCGTGAAAGAGCGCGAGGAGTTTTGCCGCTATGCCAACCGCGGCCTGCTCGAAGAGCTGCTGCCCGTGATTGACAATTTTGAAATGGGCATGATGATGGCCGGGCAAGACACCTCATCCATGATTTACATCGGCATGAGCATGGTGCAAAAGCAGTTGAATGACTTCTTGAGCTCTCAGGGTGTAGAGCCCATTGCTACCGAGGCAGGCCAGGCATTTGACCACAATATACACGAGGCCATCCAAAGCGAGCCGTCGGATGCGGCAGAGGGCACCATCTTGCGCGTGCTGCGCCGCGGCTACAACCTGAAGGGCCGCCTGCTGCGCCCCGCCAATGTGATTGTGGCTGCCCCCAAAGACGAAAAGGCAGAAGCATAACCCGTTTTACCCTTCATTACAGCCATGTCACAAAGCTATTACGAGGTGCTGGGCGTTGAGCGCAATGCAGACGACAACGCTATCAAAAAGGCCTACCGTAAGTTGGCCATGAAGTACCACCCGGACCGCAACCCCGATGACAAGGAGGCCGAGGAAAAATTCAAAGAGGTGGGCGAGGCCTACGAGGTGCTCAGCAACCCCGACAAACGCGCTGCTTACGACCGCATGGGGCACGATGCCTTCAAAAACGGCGGCATGGGCGGTGCAGGTGGCGCCGGCGGTGCCGGTTTTGACCCCATGGACATCTTTGCCCAGTTCTTCGGCGGCATGGGTGGCGGTGGTTTCGGCGGGTTCAGCGGTTTCGGCGGTGGCCGCCGCCAGGCAGACCCGCGCCAACCCGGGGCAGACCTGCGATATGACTTGGATGTAACCCTGGAGGAGGCAGCCGTGGGCTGCACACGCACCATTGAGCTGGAGCGCCTGATGCCCTGCGACAAGTGCGGTGCCACCGGCTCTGCAGATGGCCAGAGCGGCCTCAAAACATGCCCCACCTGCCATGGCTCGGGCGTGGTGACCCGCCAAAGCGGCTTCTTTGTGCAGCAAAGCACCTGCCCCACTTGCCACGGCGCCGGCAAAACCATATCGAACCCCTGCTCCAAGTGCCACGGCGAGGGCCGTGTGAACCGCGAGGAGAAAGTCACCATACGCATACCTGCCGGCATTGACAGCGGCTCTCAAATGCGCGTGAGCGGCAAGGGCGATGCCGGCTTGCACGGCGGCAGCACCGGCGACCTCTACATCTTTGTGGATGTGGAGCCGCACCCCATCTTCCACCGCGAGGGTATGGACCTGCACTGCACCATCCCCGTATCGCTGAAAGATGCCGTACTGGGCGGCACCGTTACCGTGCCCACCCTTGAGGGCGGCGCTAAGGTGAAAATTGCCCCCGGCACCGCCAGCGGCACCGTACAGCGCGTGCGCGGCAAGGGCATGCCCTCCACCCAGCGCAGCGGCAAGGGTGACTTGCTGGTAGAGTTGCAGGTAGAAATCCCCACGGGGCTCAGCTCTGCCCAAAAGAAGGCTATGGAGGCCTTTGCCGCCACCCTCAGCGACAGCAATACCCCCGACGCCAAAGACTTTGCCAAGCGCGCCGCAAAATACCTTAAATAAGCCATGCACCGTTGCTACCTTCCGCAAGCTCCGTTCGGCACCGGTACCCTTGAGATAGAGGGTGACGAAGCCCGCCACGCGCTGCGCGTTATGCGCCTGCGCGTGGGCGACTTGTGCGAGGTGTTTGACGGTGCCGGCCAAGCCGCCCGTGCAGAACTGGTGGCCACCACAGGCAACAACGCCATGACCCTTAAGGTAGTAGAGATGCTACCCCCCATGCCCCCCTTGGCAGATATTACCCTGGCACTGGCCATACCCAAGGGCAGCAACATGGACCTCATTGTGCAAAAGGCGGTAGAGCTGGGCGTGGCCCGCATCATCCCGCTGGTGACAGAGCGCACCATTGTGCGCATTAAACCCGCAGAGGCGGCCGACAAGGCAGAAAAATGGCGCCGCACCGTGATGGAGGCCTGCAAGCAATGCGGTGTCAACCACCTACCCGTGGTAGAAGAACCGCAAAGCTACAAAGCCTTTTTACAGCGCGCAGACTTGCCCGCCCTGCGCGTTCAATGCGCTATTGTGCCCCACGCCCGCCCGCTCAGAGACGTGCTAGAGGCAGGCCGCGCCGCCGCCCACCGCAGCTGTGTGCTGCTCATTGGGCCCGAGGGCGATTTCTCGCCCGCAGAATATGCAGAGGGCGAGGCCGCCGGCTTTACACCCACCGGCTTGGGCCCCATCATTCTGCGTGTAGAAACCGCCGTTTTCATGGCAATATCAGCCGCCAGATACGCACTGGATGCATAACGCCGCGCGCACAACTTACTCTGTTGTAGCCTCACTCTTTTGTTCTTCTGCCGGCGCTTCTTTTTGGGGCGCAGCAGGCTCTGTGGCACCGGCGCTGAGGAGCAGCTCCACCACAGCCGCATGACCTTTTTCTCGGGCGTACGTCAAAGCTGTGTTGCCGGCAGGGTCCACCGCATTCACATCTGCCCCGGCGGCAATGAGCAGCTTTGCGACTTCAACATGGCCCCATGCTGCGGCTGCCATCAACGGCGTCCGGCCGTGTTTATCTGTAACATGCGGATTGCCACCATGCTCCCGCAGTAACTTAACAACTTCTACATGCCCCTGAGCGGCAGCCCACATCAACGGCGTCCAGCCGACTTTATTTTTAACTTCCGGATTAGCGCCATGCTCCAAAAGCGCTTTAACGGCTTCTACGTGGCCCTCCAAAGCTGCCAACATTAACGCCGACCAGCCGTCTTTATCTTTAACTTCCGGCTTAGCGCCATGCTCCAAAAGCACCCTGACAACTTCGTCATGCCCCTTAGCGGCTGCCCACATCAACGCGGTCTTACCGTAAATATCTGCAACTTCAAGATTGGCCCCATGCGCCAACAGCAACTTAACGGCCTCTACTTGGCCATCGGCTGCCAGCAATATCAAAGCTGTTCGGCCTTTGTTATCTGCAAAGTCATGCTTGGCACCGTGCTCCAGAAGCACTTTGATAACGTCGACATGCCCTTCTTGAGCCGCCAGCATCAACGCCGTTCGGCCTTGTTTATTCGCAACATCAAGCCCGGCCCCATGCGCCAACAGCACCTTCACTGCCTCAACTTTGCCCGCTACTGCGGCTATATTCAACGCCGTCCAGCCTTCTTTATCTTTAACTTCCGGATTAGCGCCATGCTCCAAAAGCACCTTGACAACTTCGTCATGCCCCTTATCGGCTGCCCACATCAACGCCGTAAGGCCTTTGTTATCTGCAACTTCAAGATTGGCCCCATGCGCCAACAGCAACTTAACGGCCTCTACTTGGCCATCGGCTGCCAGCAATATCAAAGCTGTTCGGCCTTCTTTATTTACAACATCAAGCCCGGCTCCGTGTGCCAGAAGCACTTTGATAACGTCGACATGCCCTTCTGCAGCCGCCAGCATCAACGCCGTCCAGCCTTGTTTATTCGCAACATCAACCCCGGCCCCATGTGCCAACAGCACCTTCACTGCCTCAACTTTGCCCGCTACTGCGGCTACATTCAACGGCGTCCAGCCGTCTTTATCTGCAACATCAATATTGACACCATGTTCTAACAGCACTTTCACGACTTCAACATGCCCCTTAGCGGCAGCCCACATCAACGCCGCAGAAACATCTTTGTCAACAACTTCAGGCATAGAACCATGTGACAATAGAACCCTCGCGACTTCTACTTGCCCCTCAAATGCTGCAAAAATCAACGGTGTCCAGCCGTCTTTATCAAAGGCATCAAGCTTGGCACCATGTGCCAGAAGCAGTTGCACAACATCTACGTGCCCCTTACGCGCTGCCCACATCAACGGCGTAGGAACAGCTTTATCTTCAACTTCAAGCTTGGCACCATATGACAACAGCAACTTAACGACATCTACTCGGCCCTTATCTGCAGCCCACATCAATGCGGTCTTACCGTCATTATCTGCAACTTCGAGATTGACACCCTGTTCCAACAGCGCCTCAGCAACTTCATCTTCACCGGCTACCGCTGCAAAAGCCAACGCCGTATTGCCGTCTTTATCTGCAACATCAGGCTTGGCACCATGCGCCAAAAGCATTTTCACGATTTCTGAGTGGCCATTATTTGCTGCATACATCAGCGCGGTCTGCCCCACTTCATCTGCAACATCAGGATTTATCCCTTTATCCAAGAGGATTTTTACGACTTTACCATAGCCGTTGTAGGCGGCAAGCATAAGGGCATTACAATGATATCCATCTATAAGCGCAGCCGGATCAGCCCCGGCATTAAGCAGCATCGTAACAACGTCATCACGGCCGTTAAAGGCCGCAAGCATCAGCGGTGTAAAAGCTTTACCATCTGTTTTATCCACTTCTGCGCCACGTTTAAGGAGCAGGTCTACAACTTCACTTTGCCCTTGATAGGCCGCATACATCAAAGCCGTACAAGCACGGAATCCGGCAACAGCAGATTGTATAGAAGAGCTATCATAATATGCTTGCGATTGACTTAACACGGTATGAATGGCGGTAAGCGCAACAACTTCATGATAAACGGCATTTATATCTACACCGCTGTTGAGAATCAGCTCCACCACATCTGCATTGCCGTAGTGCGTGGCAACCAGCAGCGCATTCATGCCATCGGCATTCACGGCATCCAACTTCGCACCGGCGGCCAGCAGGGCTTTAACAACGGCGGCGTGGTCTTGTTCTGCGGCATACATCAGCGGAGTCATGCCGCGTTTGTCCGCTTCATCCAATTTTGCGCCTTTTTTGATAAGCACCTCAAGCGTCTCAAGGTTACCCTCACGGGCGGCAAACATCAAGGGGGTACAGCGGTTGGGGTTCACATCATCTACGCGAGCATCGGCTGCAATCAGGCGGTGCAAGGCATCTGCCGTGCCGTAGGCGGCTGCCGCCATAACGGGTGATTCACCGGCTTTGTTGGCCAAGTTTACATCTGCCTTGGCTTCTATCAAACG
>JAZNGY010000219.1:0-14908 GCA_045576695.1 Akkermansia sp. | reverse complement strand
ACTCTATTATTGCTTGTTTGCTCATTTTGAGTGACATGTGTATATGTTAATACCTGATTTATGAGGCATCCAGCTTTTCACGTGTCAGCCAAACTCGTGGGAAGTGTCAGTTCGGTGACTGTTTTTTTGAGGCAATGCGACATACGGGACATTATTTTTTTCTTCTTGCCAAGTGGGGGAGGGCGTGGTAGGATGAAGTGTGTATGAGATATTTGGTGTTGATATTGATGCTGGTAGTGAGCCCGGTAGGTGTGGCGCAGGGGGCTGGGGAGTTGCGTGAGCGTGTGGTGACGGAATTGCTGAAGTTTGGCCACAAGCAGCTGGAGAAAACGCTGGCGGACCGTGAGGCGGCGGCAGAGGCTAAGGCAAAAGAGCAGGCTGCGCAAAAGGGTGCGGTGGCAGAGTCTGCAAAGAAGCGCACGTGGCGCGACCGCGGGGGTGATATGCTGGGTGCGTTTGTGGGCTCGGCTTTGGAGGGCGTGGGGAATGGTGACAGCGCTAATGATGTGTTTGCATTTTCTTTAAAGGAGTCTATGGATGTACTGATAAATGAGTACAAGGAGCAGTACAAGCGAGAGGGGCGTGAGTATGCGCACGAGCTGGGTGACCGCTTGGTGGAGCGCGTGAAGGCGGACCCGAAGATAAGTGGAACGCTGACGGCAATTGAGGTGCTGTGTTGGGGGATTATTGCTTATTTGAGTTTTGTGACTTTGTTTGTATTTTTTGCCCTGTTTGCGGTGCTGCGCGGGCAGAAGAGGTTGAGCAAGGGGTATGATGCCCTGGCTAAAAAGTTTGACGAGCTGCGGGTGGCAGTGAGTATAAAAACAAAGTGAAGAACTCGCCGTGCGGTGAGCGAAAATCAGGCGCCCCGTGCCGGGGTGCTTATTTGCTCGCCCTTGCGTGGCGCATAGAGGAGACACCCCATCTACGCCTCGCAAGAGGCGTTCTTCACTACGAGTGCAACGAGGTCTTCACTGCGGTGTAAGGCGCTCTTCACGACGAACGCAGAGAGGTCTTCACTGCGAGCGGAAGCGAGTATAAAACAAAGAGAAGAATGCGCGGGCGCGCATAGAGAAGAATTCGCCCCTGCGTGGGCGGATAGAGAAGAACTCGCCGTGCGGCGAGTAGTGAAGAATGCGCGGGTGCGCATAGAGAGAAATCCGCCCCTTGTTGGGGGCGGATTTTTGGAAAGTGGGGGTAAGGCGTTGGCTTATTGCGCAAGGGCATTGAGCAACTTGCCGTGTATGCCGCCGAAGCCGCCGTTGCTCATAACAAGCAGAACGTCGCCGGGGTGTACGTGCGTGATGACGTGGGTGACGATGTCATCTACCCCGGTGCCGAGGTAGCAGTCTGTGCCGGCGGCGATGATGTCTGCGCGCAGCTGCTCTTCGTTGAGGCGGTTTTCGGGGGCGACGCGTTTGTGGTTTTCAACGGGGGAAATCACGGCGAAGTCTGCGGAGGCCAGAGATTCTGCAAGTTCTTTTTGGAAGATGTTGCGGATGGTGGTGTTGCTGCGGGGGTCGAAGAGGACCCAGAGGCGGCTTTTGGGGAAGCGCTGGCGCAGGCCTTGCACGGCTTGTTTGATGGCGGTGGGGTGGTGGGCAAAGTCGTCTACCACGGTGACGCTGTGAACGGTGCCGCGGATTTCTTGGCGGCGGGCCACGCCCTCGAATGCGGCGAGGGAGGTGCGGATTTGCTCCGGCGTGAGGCCGGCGAAGCGTGCGGCGCAGGCGGCCATGGCGGCGTTGCGTATGTTGAAGTCGCCCACCATGGGTACGCTGTAGGTTTCGCCGTCGAGGGTGAAGTCGCAGCCGTCTGTGCGGTGGGCGATGTTGGTGATGCGGATGTCTGCATTTTCACCCATGCCTACGGAGACGAGTTTGACCATGCGGAGCTCTGCGGCGGCGTGAGCGCGCACGTCTGCGCAGTTGGGGCAGTCTGCGTTGATGTAGACGATGCCGTCTTTGGGCACAACGCGCAGCAGGCGTTTGAAGGAGAGCTTGATTTCTTCCACATTGGCGTAGATGTCTGCGTGGTCCATCTCAATGTTGTTGATGATGACGACCTTGGGCAGGTAGTGGAGGAATTTGGAGCGTTTGTCGAAGAAGGCGGTGTCGTACTCATCGCCCTCGAGCACGCAATAGTCGGAGTCCGTAAAGTTGCCACCGCGGCCGAGGTTGCGGGCGATGCCGCCAATCATGAAGCTGGGGTCCAGCCCGTTGTCTTGCATGAGCCAAGCAAGCATGGAGGAGGTGGTGGTTTTGCCGTGGGTGCCGGTGACAACGAAGTTCTTTTTGCCCCAGAGGAAGAACTCTTTCATGGTCTCGGGCAGGCTCATGTAGCGTAGGTTTTTCTCAAGCACGGTTTCTACCTCTGCATTGCCGCGGCTCATGGCGTTGCCGACGACGACGAGGTCTGCGCCGACGGGGATGTTGTCGGGCTTATAGCCTTGGAAGATTTCGATGCCCTCGCTTTCCAAGAAAGTGGACATGGGCGGGTAGACGTTGGCATCTGTGCCGGTTACCACATAGCCCTTGCGGGCCATGGCAGAGGCAACGGCGCCCATGGCTGTGCCGCAGATTCCGAGAAAGTGGACGTGTTTCATATCATGCAGACGGTGGTGAGATGAGAGGAAGAGATTATAATATATTGCGCGGTTTGGCAAGCGTTTTTTTTGACTGCACGCGCGTGCCGGGGGCGTGGGGGGCTGCGGGGGGTGGCTTCAGCGTTTGGCGGTGGTGTATTGTTCTCTCAGGTAATGCAGCAGCTCGATTCGGCCGTTGGCAAGTATGGGAGAGGTGTTGATTTGCATGCCACAGGCGGTGGCCACGGCCAGGTCTTCTGCGCTTGCGGCAGGGTCGCGGAGGGCGTAGCCCTCTGCCGCGAGCTCGGGCAGGCTCTTGAGGTACTCCATGCGGTTTTCGAGGGTGACGCGCACGCCGAGCCCTTCGAGGTGGCGGGGCATCCATGGGCGCAGGGTGGCGGTGCTGAGGCGTATGCTGCAACCGGCTTTGAGGGCGGCCATGAGGAAGATGGAGATTTCGGTATCTGTGGTGCTGTTTTCAGCACGCATGCAGACGGCACGGGGCAGGTAGCGCAGTTCTGTTTTGATGTGGGGGTGTGGGGTGAGTTGGTGTGTGGTGCCGAACTCGTTCTCCCACCAGTAAGAGAGGGAGTCTGCCGCGGCGGTGAGGCGCATGAGGTCATCTGCACCGGGTTTGGGGACGAGTACTTCTCTGGGGTTGAAGGCAATGTTGCGTTGCTTGCCGCGGCGTTGCGGGCGTGCGGTTTCCGTCCATTGGCTGAGGGCAATGAGGAAGTTTTTGCCACCGGGCACGGCAGGGTTGCCTACCATGTGCGGGCTCCACGAGCCGAAGGGCTGCAGGGCGGGGCGAGCCTGTGGGCAACTGTTGATGTAGAGGGAGGCACAGTTGCTGAGGGCACTTTGCCATGCGGTGCATTCTGCGGTGTCTTGAGAGTAGATGATGGCTGCTTGCCCGCAGGTGATTTTTTGTTGCAGGGTGGTGGCTTGCTCTGTAGATTCTACACGCATGAGCGCCAAGACGGGAAGCTTGCGTATGTGTTGCAGCAGGGGGCTGTCGGGGGCAACGCCTGTGCGTATGCCGGGGGTGATGATGAGGGAGTCTGCCGTGGGGCAGCCGGGTTTGATGAGCCAAGTTTCTTGGCCATGCACGGTGGTGAGCTCGCGGCGCTCTTGCGGTCTGAGGGGGGCTGCCAGAGGGCCTACCTGCGCCTCTTGACGCCGGCCGGGGGCTGCGTTGAGGTTGCTGACGGCATCTTTAAGCGCATTGATGAAGAGCTGGTTGTCGTATATGGCACTGTGTACTGCCAATACCTGCGGGCAGGCGGGGCTTTGGCCGCTGCGGCGGAAGGCGTGTTGCGCTATGTCTCTTACGGCTTGTTGCCAGTCTGCCGTGGGGGCCAGGTAGGCGGTGGTGGTGCCGGTGGGCTGGCTGCAAATGGTGGCGGCGGGTGCTTTCTCTGCCAGGTTTTGTGTGTTGTAGAGGTTGCCGTCTGCAATGATGGCGCGTATGCAGGGCGAGGTCATGAGCTTGACGGCGATTTGGTTGTCTAAGCAGGGCACGAACTGGAGGTCGGGCTCGCAGATGCCGGCTTGGTGTGCCAAGTCTGCCAGTTTGCGGCCCAGCAATACGTTGCCGGCAGCGGGTTTGTAGATGATGGCGTTGCCGGTAAGGGTGGCGGCGGCAATGGCTGCTGCGGCGTCTGCCAGTGGGTGTACGGGGCCGGGGGCTACCACTACAATGCCCTGCGGGGCGGGGGTGGTGCCGTCTTTAAGGCCGTCTCGCTCGGCGCTCAGCTCGTAGTAGTAGCAGGCATCTATGGCGCACATGAGCTCGTACTCACTGTCCTGATAGTTGAAGCCGGCGTCTCGCACCAGCAGGGCGCCCAGCTCGGTACGGTGGCTGTGTAGCAGCCCTGCGAGTTTCAGCACGCGCTTGTGCTGCTCTTGCTCGTTTTTCTTTTGTTTGGCGGCAGATTCTGCTATGCCCAGTATGGCGTTGACGGTATCGAAATCTGCGCTGGTGTAGCGGTAGTCTTCTATGCCGGGGGCGGTGAGTGAGCGGTGTATGCAGGTGAGGGGGGTCTCTACCTTTTGCCCGCCGATGCTCAGGGGGATGGGGGCTTGGGGGCGCTCTTGCTCTTGCTCTGCTGCGGCAAAAAATTGGGCGGTGTTGGTTTCTTGCATGGCCGGCTCAAGGTTGCCGGGTATGAAGTTGTCTACCCCTTTGAAAGGTTCTACCGGGTCTTCCTCGCGCCCGCTCAGTGCTGCAAGGAAGTGCTGGCGCATGCGGTTCCACCCCATGGAGTCGAGCTCTGCCATGTAGCCGTGGGTGAGGTAGCCGTCCGGCCGAGAGAGCTCGTTGATGAGGTCGATGAGGTGAGATTCGAAACCGTCTGTTTCCGCGTCTTCGGACTCTATGCCGGCGGTGAGCACCACGGTGGCGCCTTCGCGGGTGAGGCTGCGGCCAATGTGGTTACCCAGCCCTGCGCGGAAGACGAAGTGGGGCAGGCCCACACGGCCGCTGCGCCCCCAATCAAGCAGGGCGTAGCTGATGTCGAAGAGATTGTGGGTGCCTACCAGCGGGGTGATGTGCTTGGGGTCTGTGCAGATGGCGGCATGTACCAGTTTTTTGAAGCGGCTGTCTGTTACGGCTTTTGTGGGTGCGGCGGCATTTTGCTCGCCGTATTCAAAGCGTTTGGCGCGTTCTTGGTTGAGGTGGCTGCCTTTGACAATGAGCACCTGAAGCGGTTTGGCGCCTTTGGCTGCGCGGTTTTTGCTCCACTCTGCAAGATCTCTCAACACGGCTTGGGCGTTGTTGAGGTAGGCCGGTAGCTCAATGGCTACGTTGGCGCGGTGAAACTCCGGGTTGGCTATGGCTTGCTTAACCCCGGCAATGATGACGGGCTGTAGGTCTGAGGTGCCGGTCTCAATGATGATGGGGATGACAAGCCCACCGCTGAGTGCGGTGTGGAGTATGTGTTGCAGCTTTTTTGCCAGTTGTTTGGCGCCGACCTCGGGCGCAAAGAGGGAGAGCGCCGGGCAGAGCCGCCACGGCTGGATGGTGAGCCCAACGCCGGTTTGGCGGGCTTGTATAGACTCCAGATGCCGTGCGTATTTCTCTGCTGCTTTGGGGCCGAATACCGTGGGTGACAAAGGGGAGAGCGCCGGGGTGAGCTTGTGCTTGCCCCATTCTTTCACCTTTTTGTCCACCTTGTCCATGCGGGTGGGCAGGGTGAGCTCGCCGAAGGTGGAGCGGAAGATGCGGCGTATCTCGCTGAGGGCTGTGCTTTGCATGCCGCGAGATGCGATTGCTGCGGTTTTGAAGCGCAGGCGTGCCATGGTGCTGAAGAAGGTGGGCACGCCCCCGAAGTCGCTGAGCAGTTTGCGCAGTTTTTCGCACTGCTTTTCTTCACTGTTTCCTTTGAGTACTCCCTCGCACAGTTGCACCAAAAAAACACGGTTCTTCTCATCTGCCACCAAGCGGCTGAGGGCTGAGAGCAGGGAGTGCTCTGACGAGGTTAAGCGGCGTATGGAATCATCCCGCAACTTTTCAGCAAAGTCAACCGCGCGCTGTGCCAGCGTGCGGTCGTCCCACTTGCGGTCTTTTGCTTCGTGAAGAATGGCGCTGATGTTGAGGTCTCCCATGGCGTGCGTTTATTGTACCCTGTGTCTTCTCTGTTGGCAAGTATTATGTGTGATGGCTGCGGGGAGCTGTCTCAGTTTTTGATGATTTCCCAGTTGATTTGACGAGCGGCAAGCTCGGCAATGAGGCTTTGCAGCGCTTCTTCTGCCTCTTCTTGGGTAATACCGGTGTTGCCCCCCCAATAGCTGCCTACTTGCAGGTATGCCCAGCGCTGGGTGCGCCCCAGGGCAAAGCGGTCCCACATGTCGTACAGGGTGCGGGTGAGGTGAGAGTGGCAAATGCGGTCATGCCCCACGAATACATAATAGTGAATGTGTTGCAGGCGGTTTTCCGTGTTGTTGTCCGGCAGGGTGAATGATTGCAGGCGGCGCAGGGTGATGTTTTTGCCGTTGGCAAGTTGCAGGGTGGTATCTGTGCCGCTCAGCTCCATATGCCCCTGCATGGGCAGGCAGCGCTCCGGGCGGTGGATGGAGGCGTTCATGTCTCTGCCGGAGTAGACAATGGAGACCGATACCTGCGGGCCGAAACAACGGAGCCTGCTGCCCGCGGCTTCGGCAGGGGCAAGCGGGTCATAGGTTGTGTCAATATCGGAGCAGCGGCGGTATACGGCTTTGCTGAACTCTGTATCGGCTGCCAAACTGCCGCGCTCTTTGGCTGAGGGTTGAGTTTTTTCTCCATACCAGCCGGGTAGGTCAGTGCCCACGGGGAGCTCGGGCGATATGGCAGATTCCTTCAGCTCTGAGTCAAACGGCAGCAGGAAAATAAGACAAATCAATAAGGCCAACAACGCCGGCGGGAGAATGAGGGGGAGGTGTTTTTTGAGAATCATACGCGGTCTCCTTTCTCTTCTGTGTTTTCGGTCTCGTTTTCTTGTGGTTGATTATTTTTGCGGGTCACGGTTTTGCGTTTGTGGATGAAAGGTAATTCACCCGCAAGTATACCGTGCAGCAGGGCTAAGCACAACAACGTGGCCGGAAAGAAAAACAGCAGCCCCGACCAGTCGTGCCAGGTTTTGCCGGCAAAAGAGGGGTCTATGTATTCTGCACATAAACATATGCTCGAGATGCGGAATATGTTGCCGATGATGGATAAGGGAATGGCGCTCAGCGCCAGTAACAGTCGCTTCCACAGTGACATGGTATCTGCTAAATACCCCCAGACTACGGAAATCATCAGCAGTGCCATCAGCGAACGAATGCCCGAGCACCCGCCAACGATGTCGAATGAATCCCATGTGCCGTTGGCAGCGGCAATTTTGCTGCCCGCCAAAATGGTTTCAACCCCGCACAACCCGGCAATGGCGTGCGCACCGTGCGCGGTGAGTGATTGCAGGCCGGTGGTGGCTTGCTGCAGCCCGGGTAGCGGTATGGCCATCCATAAAAAGAAAAGCGGGAAGGCGCAGGTCACCGCGGCTTTGCGCCCCCAATAACACCATACTGCCCCGGAAAGTATAAACGGTATGGCACCGATGACAATGCGCGGCTGCTGGCTGCGGGCTGCCAGTATGCATAAGAGCCCGCCGACGAGGGTAAGCCACAGGCCTTTCAGGCTGCCTTGAACGGGCTCATGCTCAAGCTTTTTGACGGCGCGGTACATCATGTAAATGCACAACAACGGTATCATCCACCCGTGCTCATAGTCGGTCTCGGGGGTCCAGGCAGACTCCAGCCAAACAGCTGCGCTCTGCGCGTTACCCATGAAACCCTTGTAAAAAAATACAAAAAGAACAGTTGTTATCAAATAAACGCTAATACTGCTCCAATGAATTAAGGGTAAATGTAGAAGAGTTGTTTTTTTTCTATTGCTCATTTTATGTTATTGTAAAAAAGTGTGTGCGTTTGTGCTTTTAGTATTGATATTTTCGCGAAAATGTCAAGAATAGACGTGCGCTCACCCATATTCTCGCACATGAAAATTATCAGCGGAACAGCACATCCTCAGTTAGCCAAAGACATCGCCAGAGAGTTGGGGCTTCCCCTTTGCGATGCCACCGTTAATGCTTTCCCCGATGGCGAAAGCTTTGTTCAAATCAATGAGTCCATTCGCGGTGAAGATGTTTTCATCGTGCAGCCGACTTGCCCGCCAACCAACCATAATCTGATGGAGTTGCTGGTGATGGTGGACGCCGTGCGCCGTGCCAGTGCCAGCCGTATCACGGCCGTGATGCCTTTCTACGGCTATGCCCGCCAAGACCGCAAGGACAAACCCAGAGTGCCCATCACCTCCAAGTTGGTGGCCAATTTGCTTACGGCAGCCGGTGTAAACCGTGTGCTGACGATGGATTTGCACGCAGCTCAGATTCAGGGTTTCTTTGAAATCCCCGTAGATCATCTGCACTCTCTGCCGGTGCTCATTAAGCACCTTAAAGAGAACTATGTTAAGGATATCAACAACTTGGTGGTAGTTTCCCCCGATATCGGCGGTGTGAAGAACGCCAAAGCTTACTCCAACATCCTCGGTACCCAGCTGGCCATTGTTGCCAAACAGCGTATCTCTGCCACAGAGGTAGATGCCCACGCTCTCATCGGCGATGTTGCCGGTAAGGATGTGTTGTTGGTGGACGATATGACGGAGTCCGGCGGTACTCTTTGTGCAGCTGCCGCCATCCTCAAGCAGCATGGCGCTGCCCGCATTTTTGCAGGTGTATCTCATGCCGTGCTTAATGATAAGGCCCGCGCCCGCTTGGCAGACAGCCCCATCGAGTGCTTGCTTACCTCTGACTCCGTGCCCATGGCATGCGGCGCAGAGCGCGTAGACACCGTAAGCATTGCACCGCTCTTTGCTCAGGCTATTGCCAATATTCACAACAACGCCTCTGTAACCCACCTGTTTGAGGTAGGCTGCTGAGTTGCTGTTTAATCATTTTCTGCCACACGCTCCCTTGCCGGGGCGTATGGCTTTTTTTTTGTGTGACAAGTGCGGGGCTATGTGTTAGAGTTGTGGCATGAATCAGGGTACGACGCAGAGAAAACGCTTGGTTGAAAGCCGTGTGGGTGTATTACTTGCAGCCATGCTGGGTGTGCTGTGGTTGGTGTCTATGGCTGTGGTGGATGGGCAGGCCTTGTCGTTTTACCCGGTAGGGTGGGGGCTGTTGGGCGTGGTTGGGGTGTGCTTTGCGGCCCAGGTTATGGGTTACAAGGTGGTGCGTTTATCGTTGACGGGGTGGCTTGGGTTGGCTGCCGGGGCTTACTTTTTGGTGCGGTGTTTGTATAGCCCGTCTACGGTGGCGTCTTGGCAAGAGTTTGGTTTGATAGTGGGGGCGTTCGTTTTTTACATGGCGGGTATATATGCTGCGCAAAAATCTGACAATCGGTTTATACTGGCGGTGTTGTTGCTGGCTGTCGGGCTTAATTTGTGGGCATATTGGCTGATGCAAGCGCCGGATACGAGCATACGTGTGCTGGGGCGCCCGGAAGAGGGGTTGGCCGGGCCGAATGGGCGAAATGTAAACCTGTTTGTCTACAAAAACTTTGCCGGGTTGGCTTTTGTGCTCTTCGGTATGCTGTTGATTTGGTATACCATATGGAGAAATAAGTACGGCGTGCTCGGTATTGTTTGCCTGCTGTGTGGTTTGGCTTCTTGTTTTGCTTCGTTTTATTGTGATACGCGCGTTATTATGCTTGCGCTGCCGCTCATGGGGGTAATTGGTGTGGCTTTGTGGGCATTCCTTAGTGTGTACCAAAAGAAATCTCTCAACCTCTACCAAATTGTGTTGTTGGTGGTGTGTGCTATTGCTTTGCTGATTTTTATTGCAGACCTCTTTTTGGGGCAGGGGCTTTTGAATGCTCTTTTTGATGTTAATTCTCACCTGCGCTTTGAAATATGGGCTTTTGCTTGGGCAAAGGTGGCAGATGCCTCATTATTCGGGTTTGGGGCGGCAGAGGCTCAATGGTTGTTTTCTCCTACGTACAATTTCCGTAACTTGCCTAATTATGTGCATAATGAGTATTTGCAGGTGTGGGTAGATTATGGCCTTATAGGCGTGCTGTTGGTGTTTGTTCTCATCATCAGCCACACCCTGCACGGGCTGGGTATTATGGCTTCTGAGCATGTAGACCATGATAAAAAAATGAAGACGGCCATGGCATTTTTGTGCCTGATTACCATGGCATTTGCCGCCATGACCGATTTTGTGTGGCACAATTTTTCGTTGGTTACACTTACTGCTTTTGCTTGCGGTATATTGGCTACACCATATGCGCACGCCCCGCTTAAGCTGTTGGATTTTAGGCACTGGGCACCCGGCAGTGGTGGCTCGGTTCGGCCATTGCGGGCTCAAAACAAGACCTGTAAGGTTGTGATGTTGGCTTTGATGTTGGCGGTGGGGTGCTGCATTGCAAACCTTACGCTCAAACTTAAACCGGCGTGGCAGTTGCAATGGCAGTATGATGAGCTTTGTGCTGCCGGCGCCAATGCTGCGCAGAAACGTTCTTTCTTGTGCCGGAGCGTGGCTGCTTATCCGGACCATGGCTTGGGCGATAACTACGCATGCCTTGCTGCCCCCGTCAATATGAATTGGCCCGCGTATGAACAGTTGCTCAGAACCATTCTTGCCCATTGCCCTCGCCAAATTTTTGCGGCCTTGATGCTGGCTGATGTGCTGGACCAACAGCACCGCTATGAAGAGGCTGAGTCTATTTACCGCCAATATTATATCGGCGATGGTCAAGATAATAGAGAACTGCGTTTTTGGGCAGATGTTTATGCTTTGCATCTCTTCGCTTGGGGTAATCATCTGATGTCCACCCGCGATTTCGGCCGCGCTGTCTCCTTGTTCTCTGCTGCTGAAAATATTATTAAGTCCGGCCCCAACCCTTGGCTGGCAAAATTTAACCCGGCGCGTGATAAAGAACCCAAATGGCGTTACCGCGTGCAACACCGCCGCCGCCCATTTGTGCAAGCTTGTCTGACGGATTTGTACCTCTACAAATCTCTCGGTATTCAACCCGATGATTCATGGAAACGCCCCTTGCAGCCCGGTGGTAAAGCGGCTCTTTATTCTCGCTATACACAAGCTGAAAAGTAGTTTTTTTCTTAAAATCCCGCCTCAATCTTGCATTGTTAAAAAAAAATTGCCTCGGTGTGCGTTTTCTGCTTGCAATAATAAAAAAAAAGTGCAATATAAAAGAAATCCGCCTTGGCGGCATATAGACTTTACTGACTGTTATGAGTACACCTCCTCCGCCCCCTTCGCCTGTTCGTCCCGGTGCGCCTGTCGCTCCGGGGGCTCCCCGTCCTGCCGTGCCTGCAGCACCTACTCGTCCCCTGCCGCCTAAGCCCGCCGGTGCTCCGGTTGCTCCCGGTGCTCCTCGCCCTGCTACGACGGTGCCGCTTGCTGCCCCCAAGCCTCCGGCAGCTCCCGGTGCTCCTCGCCCCGCTACAACAGTACCCCTTTCTGCTCCTAAGCCTCCGGCAGCCCCCGGTGCCCCCAAGCCCCCGGCAGCTCCCGGTGCACCGACCGCACCTGTAGCCCCCGGTGCTCCCAAGGCCCCGGCTGCACCTGTAGCCCCCGGCGCACCCAAGCCTATGGCTCCTACTGTGCCGCTGAGCGTGCCGACCCGCCCCGTGGCTCCCGGTGCGCCCAAGCCCGCAGCTCCGTCTGCTCCTGCTCCTGCAACTAAACCTGCTGCAGCCCCGGCCTCCGGTGCACCCAAGCCTGCCGGTGCACAAACCGCAGCTATGCCCGCTGCTACTGCTCCCGTAGGCAAGCCTGCCGGCTTTACTAAGCCTGCCGGTTTCTCCAAGCCCGCAGGGTTCGGTAAGGCTGAAAAGGAGGATGATGAACCCGCCAAACCCAGCATGGTTGTTCTCATTATCAGCATCCTCAGCCTCTTGGTAGCGATTGTTGCCCTTTGGTATGTCTATTCTACAGACCAGACTGTAAACCGTTTGTCTGAGTACTCTTTCGGCGAACCTACTGCTGAAGGTGGGGCTGCTGCCGATGCTGATAAGAAGAGTGCAGACAGCGGTAGCGATGCCGAAAATTCGGATAGCGATGAGTCCTCTTCCGAAGATGAAGATTCTGATGACAGCTCTTCTGAAGAAGAATCTTCATCCGAAGAGTCCTCTGATGACAGCTCTTCCGAAGAAGAAGCATCCGACGAGGGCGATGCCGAAGAATCCTCCGACTCTGAAGACGAAGAATAATAATATTTTATTCAACAGAATCAACTTTCATTGCGTCTAAGAAAGTACTATGGCATTACAAATTACAGAAAGCAATTTTGAAGCAGAGGTTCTTAACTCTGATGTTCCGGTGTTGGTGGACTTCTGGGCAACATGGTGTGGTCCGTGCAAGATGATCTCCCCCATCGTGGACCAAGTAGCAGTAGAAGTTGCAGGCTCCGCTAAGGTGGGTAAGGTGAATGTTGACGAAGCAGCTGATTTGGCTCGTCGTTACAATGTACGCAACATCCCCACGCTGGTGTTCATCAAGAACGGTGAAGAGGTTGACCGCATTGCCGGTGCTACCTCCAAGGACAACATCTTGGCTCATCTGCGTGCCCTGATGTAATTGTCCTAACGTTATCTCTTTTCAAAGCTCCGGTGGTATCGCCACCGGAGCTTTGCTGTTTGAGATTTTGTCCGTTTGAGGCCCACCAAGTGGTAATTTGAAGTACGAGTTACGAGATTCAAAATACGAAGTAATAGTTAGGCATACAGCCGTCATGACAGCGGCAACTCATGCGCGGCTTTGCAACACTGCGACGCAGGCGCCTGGCTCTGAACTTCGTACCTCGTATATCGTCATTCGTACATTCAAACTCCGATTTATCAACCGAAACGTTTAACAGAGCTAAAAAAACAGCCGCTTGAGTTTTTACACTCAAACGGCTGTTTCTTGAATAGTCTCGCCTGGATTCGAACCAAGACAAAGAGAATCAAAATCTCTTGTGCTACCTTTACACCACGAGACCACTCGCAGTTTTGTGTGGAACACAAAAACCGCAGCAAAGATACATTATTTATGCTCTTTTGTCAAGCTTTGAAGTAAAAAAGTTGGTAATTTTTTTTAAAATTGCTCAAATTGTTTAAAAAACAAAACATCTTGTTGTCATAATTAAAAAAATACTTGCGTTATTTTATATAGTTGTTATAATTTAACAAAACCGCAGGAGTGCATGCATTAACCGGCGGAAGAACCCTTTATCTATTTTAGGAAGGAGAGTATAATGAAAATTAAATCAACAGCAATTGCAATAGTAGGAGGCGTCACTATGCTGCTGAACTCCTGTTCGACGGATTACGGCGTGTGGGGCTCCTCCGTTATGTACTCTTCGCCGGGATACAACTCGAGTGTAGCCTGGACGGATGCGCGTTACGATGTGAATGGCTTTCCGATATACGGGTATTCTTATGGCCGCCCCGTGTATGGCTATACTTCAAGCGGCTCTGCCATATACAGCCTAGCCGCGCTGACGTCTTTGTGTTATGTGCCGGACTGGTCACCTGCACCATGGTACAACGGGGCACACCGTCACCCGCACCATTGTCACCATGCACCGGCTCCGTCCAAGTATGACCATGGACATCGCCCCGGACGCCGTCCTGCCGGGGGCTTGCATGCACAGGTTCACAAAAACCCGTCTTCCGTAGTAGGTAAACCCATTAATCATCACGATAAACTCGGGCATACTCCGCATCGTCCCCCCATGGTGCCCCGCCCGTATACCCACGCCGTTAACCGTCGCCCGGCTGATTTCTCGTTATCACGTCCCGTGATGAGTCGGCCGATAGGTAATGCCGGTGGGCGTCCGAGCGTGGGTGGAGGCGGCCGCCCCGGTGGCGGAAGAAGACGTTGACCTCGATGATAAATCTGTCTACTGCCGTTGCCGTGTAGCAAGTATGCAGCAAAGGCAGTGTGGTTTCGTTTGTTAAAATCTCGTTATCTCAATATAGAAAAAAACATGATTAAAGCTTGCAAAATGCAAGCAATTTTGATACCCTATCTGCGTATGAAGAAAACAATAGCAGCACTTGGCGTAGGTGCATCTTTGATGTTGGCGATTAGTTCTTGCACCAGCACAGATGTATACGAACCGACCAGTAATTACACGGTGCCCGAAGGTGAGATTCCTATTTGGTTGCTCGAAGGTAGTGAGGATGAGCAGATTGCAGCAGAATCCACCTCTCAGAATCGCAATGATACATACATACCCGATGAGACGGAAGCTATGGCAAGTATGAATGCAAGCACCTCTTCTCAGGTGCAGCCCGAGCACATTGCCCAGAACCCGCCGCCCCCCACAGAGGATGTTCCCTTTATCGAAACGCCCCCTGTTGGTACCCCGGTACTTTCTCCTATAATCACTCCGGAGCAGACCGCCATTGCTACGGTAACTCCTAAACCGAAGACTCCTGCAAAGCCCAAAACTTCTACAACAACCAAGCCCAAGAAGCCGAAGGGCAAGAAGCCCACTCAGAAGTTTACCGAGCCCACCCTCATCACCTACACCGTGCGTAAGGGCGATAACCTGCACGATATCGCCAAACGCAGCCGCACAACCATTGCGCAGATTAAGCGTGACTCCAATTTGAAGGGTGATACGATTTATCCCGGTCAGGTAATTAAGGTGCGCTATATCCCCAAAGATTACAAGCCCGGCAAGAAAACCACGGCAGGTACTGCCGCCAAGCCTCGCGTACACGTTGTTGCCAAGGGCGAAACCATCTCCGGTATTGCCAAGAAGTACGGTATTCCTTACACGCAAGTGCTTAAG
>JAZNGY010000218.1:0-5578 GCA_045576695.1 Akkermansia sp. | reverse complement strand
ATCTTACCCCGGGTTCCGCCGCTGACGCGGCTGCACCCGGGGCTAGTGGTCCGCCGCCCCGCTGTCACGGGGCTTAGGAATTCGGCTCACTTTCGTTCGCATGTATCTGCTCGACAAACTCCGATTTATCAACCGAAAAGTATAACCGTTCAAACAAAAAAAGCGGTGCCGCGGTAACTGCCCCGCGGCACCGGTAAAAACTCATGTTGCGTTATTCAGCGTGAATATGCGTTAAACTTTAAACATTAAAGATTCAACATCAAACATTACTTCTTCATTGCCGCGCGGATAAGCTCTGCGCACTCGGTATTGTCGTAGAAAAATGCTGTTTCAAGGGCTGAATCAAGGTTCGTAGCGCCTTTGGAGAGCATCAAGTGCACGATGTCCATATGGCCACCCCATGCCGCGCCATCAAGCCCATTATCCGAGTCAGCGCCTTTGTCAAGGCATTGCAGAACCAGCTCTTTGTTTCCGGCGGCAGCAGCACCCGTACAATAGAAGTTAATGCTTAATGTGTCTTTCAGCTTATTCAAAGTGGCAGTATCGCCCGTATACCCGGCGCGTAAAATCTTTATTTGCTTTTCCGAGTAACCTTTCAATTCCCAATATCGGCATAACTTATCGAGAGGAGATACCGCAGAAGTAGAGGTGCCGGGGGCAGCATCATCCTTGCAGGAAGTAAGCACACAAGGCACAGCGAGGAGGGAAAGAAGAAGTAATGTGCGTTTCATCGTATGAAAAATATGTACCTAGCGTGTAACACAGTAGTCACTTGAAGTCAAACCAAAATCTCATATTCTCATCTAACAAGGGGTTGTTTAGGATTTGCCGGTGAATATTTCCCGGTTGAAACGGTTTGTTGAATATAAGTTATTGAATGTCAGAAACCGGATGCGCGGTGCCATATAAGTTTGCAGTGAGGATACGGGACTGTCTTTGTACGCAGATCGCCGAACTTCCAATTCGTAATTTCATTTGCGTTCCAAGATGAGGCGGAAGCCGACGGTGGGGGTGCGCATATCAGCGGGCAGGGGCACACGGCGGCCGAGGTGCAGCTGGGTGGGGCTGAACGAGGTGTAATCCCCGCCGCGGGTAACGCCGTGTTGGCGCAGCTCGAGCTCTGCGGGGCCGCCGTAGGTATCGCTCACCCACTCTTGCACATTGCCGCTCAGGTCATGCAGGCCGCCGGCATTGGCGGGGAACGAGCCTACCGGCGCCGTATAGGGGAAACCGTCTTTATACAGCTCAATAAAGAGGTCTTGCGGCACATGCACCTGGGCAGAAGTATCAGCAAAATTGCCGCTGTCTTTGGTGGGAGGCCAGCGGGTGCCCCAAGTAAAGCGGTGCTCTGCAAAGCCGGTGTAGCTGTGGTCTCGCTCGTAGGGGGAGTCACCGTTCTCTGCGGCAAGGCCGGCCATGGCGCTCCACTCGGTATCGGTGGGCAGGCGGTAAGAGTCCGTACTTTCGATAAGGCCGAGCTTTTGTTCATGCTCCGTCAGCCAGCGAGCAAAGGCCTCTGCCTCTCGGCGCGAAACATTGACCACGGGGTGGTGCTCGTTGAGCTCAAAGTCGGGCAGGGGCGGTGGGGTGGCACCGGTGGCATGGCAATAGGCCTTGAAGTCTGACCCGCGCACCTCTGTGGCAGCCACCAGCAGGCCTTGGGTAAGGGGCACGTATTTTTGGCCCAAGCTGTTAATCCACTCTGCCCCGAACACGACGGAGTGGTTGGCCTCTAACGCCAGGTTGAGGGAGAGCCCCTTGGGCGAAAGCCCACTGCGGCGAACAATGGAGTGGCCGGGCAAGCGCACCTCAAGCAGGTAGGGAGCCATGGGCACCGGCACGGCATGCAGCGGGGTAACACCCAGCACTTGGCCGTTGAGGCTCACCGTGGCGCCGGCGGGGTTGCTGTATACGCTGATGGGGGTTTTAATAACGGGTTGAGTGCGCATGCGGTACGCGCACAAGCCGCCGGACTCTGTGCCGGGCACGGCTTGAGAGGAGAGCGAGTGGTCTCTGCCAATGGTGCCGTTCTCTACACAGCGGCGGGTAAGCCACAGGGTGTAGGCGCTGATGCCCTCGGGCGTGGTGCGCACCATGCGGCCATCTGCCGTGGTATCGTAGCGCACGCCGGCCGCATCTGCAGAGTTTTGCACAAACTCGTTAAACAAAGCCGGGCTGACGGCGTGGTCTGCCAAATGGGTGCTGCCCTGTGGGCTGTAGGCGGTGCCTTGGGCATCTTGCCAAGCTTGGCCGGGGCGTGGCGGGCGGTAGGGCGTGAGCTCGCCGCCCAGCTTCAGCAGCTCGCCACCCGTTATGGTGCCGCTCAAATGAGAATCCGTATAGCCGGCCATGCGCAAGGTATAATTTACCCGCTGCCCCTTGGGCATATCTACGGGGCCGTAGGGGGTTTCGCCCAAATACTCGGCAGAGTCAGAGTAAACCGACGCCCCCGAGGGTATAGAGGTAATGAGCAAGCGGCCCACCTGCGGGTCTGCTGCCGGTGGGGTGCCTGCCGCAACAACCGGTGGCAACTGGGCCGCCTGTGGCTGCGCGGGGGCCGGCACGGGCTCTGCCAACGCCTCTGCCGCGCGTTGCAAGCGCATCACTAACCCCATGGGTAGAAAATGCGCCCCCACCGCCACCAACAATGCCACCACCAACAACACTATGCAGCAATTTTTGCGCCGCCACCAAGGCGGGGTTGTGCTATGGTGCGCGGTAGCCTTGCGTTTGAGCGCCGCATAGCCGCGCAGGTCATCAATTCTGTCTGCCAAAGCCTGCGCCGTGATGATACTGTGCTTGCCCACCACGGGCTCTGCCGCAGCGCATATAATATCATTAAACGCCTGCCAGCGCTTGGCGGGCGTGCCCTCGGGCAGGGCGTCCGGCAGCTCCGGGAAATCCAGGCGGTCCTTGCCCGTGCTCATCTCATACAGCACCTTGGCCAAGGCATACACATCTGCGCGCGGGGTGCCCGGCCCATCGGGGGGTATATAGCCCTCCGTACCCACAAAACTGCGTTTATTGCAGTGGGCCACCAGGCCGGCATCTGCCAGTTTGGCGCGGCTGTTCACAAAAATCACATTAGCGGGCTTCACATCGCGGTGGGTGAGGTCCTCTGCATGCAGGCCGGCCAAGGCATGGGCCAACTGGCTGCCCACCTCAAGCACATAATCCAGGGGCATGGCATGCAGGCCGTACAACTGCATATCGCTGCGCAGGGTGCGCGGCAGGTAGGCATCGGGCTCTATATGGATGCCCGTGTAGGCATCATCCGCCAGCTCCATCACATAATAATAATACGGGTACTCGCCATCATGCTGCCCCACATGCAAAATATGCACCAGCCCCGGGTTGTTGCGTGCTATGGGCTCATACTGCAACACCCCTTCAAACTCTCGCGTAAAGCTGCGCTCGTCATCAAAATCCTCTCGCCACACCACCTTTACCGCGCGGTGTGCCCCCGTTACCGTGCGCGCCAGCCATACCTCGCCATACGCACCCGTGCCTATCATGCGCAGTATCTCCAAATCTGCTATCACGGGTGCCGTACCCTCCGGCCGCCGCATGCGCCGCGGTTGCGGCCGCACCACACGCGCCCCCACCGCCGCTTGCTGCTGCGGTGCCTGCGTGTTGGTGCCCACTGCCTCCGGCGGCTCTGGCTTTAAGATGGTCATCTGCCTCGCATTATAGCCCTTATCTCCCCCTTTGGCAAGCTACAACCCCTTGTACACCCCTCCTTTTTGCTCTTTTTGTGTCTTTTTTTCTCTTTTTTCTCAAATTTGGCTTGCATTCTATCCCCGTTTGTGTTTTAATCCCCCCGCAACACCACCAAATGCGCACGTGGCGGAATTGGTAGACGCGCTAGTTTCAGGTTCTAGTGAGTAATGTCGTGGAGGTTCGAGTCCTCTCGTGCGTATCAGTTGAATAAGAGGGAGTTACGGTATAAATCGTAACTCCTTTCTTTTTCTCTTCCGCCATCCGGTCATTCCGCAATGTTAGACGAAGAGCCTATATGTTACTCCCAAGCCGTAAAAAAGTGCAAAAAATGCATTATTTTTAAGGATTTTCAGTATTTTCGCTTGCATCAGCATTAGGAATACTCGGTTAATTTTTTGTGGTAATATGCGGCTGTTCGGAGTAAAATCCGAGTCAGCGGAGAAGTCGATGAGAGATCGCAACTAACATCGACCGACTGGGGGTACACCCGATTCAGAAACAAGGGGAACTTATTTTCCCGATATGCAGTCAGGGTCACCCCAGTCCCTCCAAGGAGGAGGCTCCTCGATTCGTCTCGAATAATTGAATGGACTTAACGTCCGTAACCGAGAATGAGACAAGTCATGATACAAAGAAAATCGGTAAATAGCAAGTCGGAAGGTGCTCAAGAGCTCCAAAAATCGTATGTAGGCGTAGATCTTTCGCGCCTGAAACTGGATGTATGGATGGAAGGTAAATACCATCGATATGAAAACACAGAAACAGGATTCAAGAAGTTTCTTGTTGCCCTGCAAAGACTTAAGAATCCGGTGGTGGTCGTTTTTGAGTCAACCGGTAGTATAAGCCTGTATTTTGCAGAACAGTTAGATCGAGAAGGCATAGCAAGAGCATGCCTGAACTCGGCCTGGATTCGGTATCACGCAAAATCCATAGGGCGTGTAGCCAAGACGGACAAGATAGATTGTGAAATGATAGCAAATTACTCCCACCTACATCAGATAAAAGAAGATAAGCCAATGAGCACGGAGGTGTTAAAAATGAGACAACTGCAAAGATATCGCACCATGCTCATCAAACATCGTTCTCAGTTGAAAGCCTCTCTTTATACCTACCGCGATGCTTATGCAATACAAAGACTGACAGATCAGATTAAGCATTTAGATGAAGAAATCAAAGAGGTGCAAGGCGAGCTGGAAAAAGTCATTGAATCCAATGAGGAGATGAAAAATCGCTACCGTATTTTCCTTAAAGTCGGGGGCATAGGAGAAAAGACGGCCAAAGTGTTGCTTTGCAATCTACCGGAGCTGGGTTATCTGAGTCGACGGGAGATAGCGGCACTAGTAGGAGTAGCCCCTTTCAATTGGGATAGCGGAAGAAAAGTAGGCAAACGCATAGCCAGGTTCGGGCGCCGAGAAGTGAGAACCCAACTCTATATGGTTATCATAGCCAGTATGAGGATACAGGGTAATGCCATCCATGAATTCTACAACGCACTAAGAGCGCGAGGAAAAACACATAAGGTGGCGTCAATAGCAGCCATCAGGAAATTGTTGGTACGACTCAATGCGCAAGTCAGAGATTGGATATCTGAAGGAATGCCCTCCATTAAAGAGGAGGCAAAAAGCCGTTGAAAAAGAAGAAGCAAAGTCTACAAGAAAAGAGCGAAGCATAAAAGTTTTCCCGTAGGGAAACCCATACTACCCTAGCCTAGGGGGAGAGGGTTTGGGAGAGGGGGAAGTGGCAATGCACTTCCCCTTCTCCCAAGTCTAGCTACCGCATTGCTCAATTTTGGGCAATGCCGAACCACAAAATCGATTTTTTACAAAAAAACAGATTTTGCTCAAATTATAATTGACTG
>JAZNGY010000217.1:0-2781 GCA_045576695.1 Akkermansia sp. | reverse complement strand
GCCATCCTCGCCGGCAAATACCCGGAAGGCTCCACCATCCGCATCGATGCGAAAGATGGCCACATCTCCTTCAACTGAGTCCATAATTGAGTAGGGGGGGCTTCCCCCCTGCTCTCCACCGCATACTTCGGTTTCCATCTGAGTTTAAGACGTTGCTTAAACGCAGTCCAACGTTATTATTGTACCCACTTGTGAAAAGTGCGTGCAGAAGCTAAAGAAATGTTGTCTTTAAAACAACGGTGAGGCATGCTAAGCCCCATGGCTTACCATACTAACAACCCGACTATTGCCGGTGCCCCCGCTTCCGAGGGCGTGTCTCCCGATTTCTCTTTCACCCGGAGCGAAGTCAGCCCCATTGGTTTCACTCGCACCACTTTCACCGAACCGCAGAAGCCCGGTAGCAACTGGGATACGGTGTACTCCGGTGTTTGTGTAGACCTCATGAATCAGGGTGCGGTCACCAATCAGCTTGTTCTCAAGGGTGATAAGCTTGTGCTCACCCGCCCCACGCAGCTCTCCGTCTGCATGACGGTAGATGACCACGGCGATTTGCTGATTTCCAACACGGAATTGGCAGATGATGCCATCTCGGCTGCGTTTGAGGCTGCCCCCAAACTCAGCAAGCATGAAGCAGACATCTTAAACTTCACAGGCTCCGTTTGCCTCCATATGGATTTGCAGGGGACGGAGTGGCAGGACTTCGACAATGGGGCCGCCGCTTGGAAACGCCCGGTACGCACCCTCGTTCTGCCCGCTGGTGAGTATTTCATCTATGGCCGTGTCACCAATGACCCCATGAACGGCGGCAATGCCAATAACCGCAAGCTCTTCCGCTACGCCATCCAAGCCAAACAGGCATGCGGTGAAGTAGAATACAAAGGTGGCATTCCGCAAGTTTGCGGCACCTGTGGCTGCGGCAACACGACCGATGGCGATGCAGACCGCCATGCTGCCACGCAGGCTCCCGGTTGGGAGGGTGATGCTTGCCCGAGCTTCGTCACGCTCAATCCCGAAAACGGCAAAGCTCTGTACGATTCCCCTTGGCGCTGGACGGCTGCCATTGTGGGCGCTCAAGTCATCATCACGCCACCTGTGGGTGAGGCTCTGCTCTTTGACATCCCCGCTGAGGATGCTTCCGAAGCCGGTACGGCTGGTGCTTCCGGTATGGCTATTAACCGCATTCAGTATCAGGATGCCGATTTCAATCCCACCACCTCCCGCACCCCGGCTTACATCATGATGAAGGATGCCGACGGCCTTTGCATGACTTTTGACATGAGCAACGGTGCCGTGTACAGCATCACAAGCCCCAAGGGTCGCAAGGTGACGGCAAGCGAGCGTGCTCAGCACGTACAGACACAGTTTGATGGCGAGGGCAACCTGCTTTCCTGCGCTTCTGCTGAGGCTAAACTTGTTTGCACCTCTGCTGATAATGGCGACTTGCTGCTCGATTGGTTCACGCCCGATGCTGCGGAGGATGCTACGCCGTTTAAGCAAGAGACGATTCAGCGCAGCGGTAACGATACCACGCTCACCCGTCAGCAGACGGGACGAGACCCGCACAGCCTTGTACGCTCCGAGAGCAACGGCGTTGTGACCATCACCAAGGGCGAGGGCGATGAAGCCATCGTGCACCGCTACGAGACCACCTACCCCATGAATGGCCTCATGGTGCGTATGGAGTCGGTTTACTTCGCAGCAACTCCCGACAATGTGGAAACTTGCACACGTTCCGTGTACAACTACTCCGATGCCGGTTGGCAGCTATACTCCATAACAGAGGGCTTTGGCTCTGATCTTGCCCGCAGCACTAGCTATATCTACAACGGCAACCGCCTTACCAAAATACAACGTTATAATGGCGGTTATACCGAATACGAATATGACGCCTTGGGGCGCATCACCATGCTGAAATCCCCTTGGGGTGCCAGCCTTGCCAGGGTAACCCGAACCACTTATGCAGAGGCTCGCTTTTTCGATATTCGCCCCGCCACCGTGGCAGAGTATCATGTGAACGCAAACGGCGCGGAGGTTCTGTTCCGCAATACCTCGCACAGCTATGAGGAAACGGCTGAGCAGGAGCGTGTCACTACCACGGTGACAGCAGGGGGCAGCACCCAGCAGCAGGTGAGCATTGAGGAAACATTCGGCTCCGCACCCGCCTATGCTTATGCAGCAGGCAAGCCGAAGTTCAGTCAGGATATCACAGGCGTGCAGACCGTCCATGAGTACGCCGCAACTACAGAGCATGGCGCTATCCACAAACACACCACCATCACCATGGCTAACGATGAGTTGGTAGCAGCGCAGAGCCGTAAGAGTGAAAGCTTCATCTCTGCCGATGATACCACCATCTTTGAGCAGGAGAGCATCTGGGACGGCACACAGTGGCTGCTGCTGAATACCACTGCTTACGAGTATGATGAACAGCAGCGCGTCACCAAGACCACACGCGGTAATGGCCGCTTCTCCACCACGGAATGGATGTGCTGTGGCCGCCTGAGTGAAACGGATGAGGATGGCATCACCACCACCTACGCCTACGACTCCGCTCGTCAGCTCACAGAAATCAGCCGTTCTGCCGTTTACGATGGCGAGACCTGCATCACCACCCCCGAGACCATCACGGAATACACCCGCGATGCAGCAGGACGCGTTCTCACCACCATTCGCCGAGTAGGCCCCATGGAGACCACGGAAGCCACGGAGTATGATGCTCTGGGACGTGTCACCCGGCAAACGGATGTGCTCGGACGAGTGACTACCACCGAATACAGCGCC
>JAZNGY010000216.1:0-28485 GCA_045576695.1 Akkermansia sp. | reverse complement strand
TAAGTCGGAGGCCAAGCGGTCTTAGGAAGACAATGTCATAAATCAACTCCATGGCACACAGAACGACATGGCTACGATCCGACTCCCCCTCGTGCCCCCACCGTGTCGCGCCAAAGAGCAGGGGGATATCGTGCCGAACTTCCGCTTCATCGGCACTCTGGCAGACTCTTATCTTCTTTTTGAAAATAAGGAGGGCCTCGTCATGCTCTCACCCCGCGCTGCCCGCGAGCGCATCATTTTTGAGCGCTTGCTCAACAGCAACCGCACCCCCATTCACTCTCAGCGCCTGCTGGTGCCCGTTATGCTTGAGCTCGACCCCCGCGATATGGGCGTGGCGCTCGAGGTGCGAGAACAACTCCAACAGGCCGGCTTCCTCATCTCCCCCTTCGGCCAAAAGACCCTGCGTGTGGAGGCCGTGCCCATGATGCTGAGCCTCCCCCATGTAGAGGAATTCATGCTGGAGCTCATCCGCAGCTTTACCGCCGGCGAAACCCGCTTCCGCAAAGCCCGCAACCCCTTCGAGCCTTACGCCCTGCGCATTGCCAAACAATACGCCGCAAAAGAAGATATCCGCCCTTGGTTGCAAGCCTCCACCTCCTTGCTGGCCGACCTGCTGCGCTGCGAAATCCCCTACTGCACCCCCTCCGGTAAACCCACCCTCGTGCCCGTTACCCTCAACGAAATATCGCGCAAATTCCAGTCCGCCTAAGCCTCCCGATTGCCTTGATTTCGGAAAAAGTGTCAATTTTGCCCTTGTTTGAGCCGGAAAAAGTGTAAATTTTGCCTGTGTTTTTATTGGAAAAAGTGTAAAAAATAAGAATATTTTGCTTGAATAAGTGTAATTTCGGTGCTAAACTTCTTTAGTAAGAAGAGACTTTAACCTTTCTTTGTGTTATGCTTAAGCGAAAAATTGACAATTATATACGCGAGTATTATCAAACCTCTCGAAATGCTTTGCTTATTACCGGTGCCAGGCAAATCGGGAAAACGTATTCAATACGTCAATTTGGGAAAGCGTATAAAAGCTTTGTAGAAATCAATTTTGTAGAGATGCCGGAAGCTGCAGCTGTCATTCGTGGTGCGAAAAACAGCAACGATATTCTATTAAGAATTTCTGCATTGACGGATAAAGCGCTCATCCCCGGAGAAACGTTGATATTTTTCGATGAAGTGCAGCTTTGTCCCGAAATCGTCACTGCCATCAAGTTTCTTGTTGAAGATGGCACATATCGCTATATCCTGAGTGGCTCACTTTTGGGTGTGCATCTGAATGACCTGCGCTCTGAACCCGTCGGTTATATGGGGGTAAAAGAAATGTACCCCTTAGATTTTGAGGAATTCGTTACTAATATCGGCGTACAGGAGCATATCATTGCCGCTATTAAGGATGCTTGGGTGCAGCACACGCCGGTAGATGAGGTTGTGCACTCCAAAATGATGGAGCTGTTTCATCTGTATTTGATTGTCGGGGGTATGCCGGCGGCTGTAAATGCCTATCTGTACGATAATAATTTGCAACATGTTCGCGCATCTCAGCGTGAAATTCTTAATCTGTACCGCCGCGATATTTCGCAATACGACCGTAATAACAAGTTTGCTATAGAAGAGATCTTTAATCTCATACCATCCGAATTGAATGCGCAGAATAAACGCTTTATTTTAAAAAGCCTCAATGAGAAAGCTCGTTTTTCACGCTATGAAAATGCTTTTCTGTGGCTTCAACGTGCCGGGGTGGCCTTGCCGGTTTATAATGTTGAGGAACCTCAAGTCCCCTTGTTGTTGGCTAAAACTCGCAACCTGTTCAAACTTTTCCAGAGCGATGTAGGTTTGCTTGCTGCTCAATATGCCGGGGGAATTCAATTGCGTATTTTGCAGGGCGATTCTGATATTAACTATGGGGCTATATATGAAAATGCCGTAGCTCAAGAGCTAGTTGCTCATGGTGTTTCCCCGTATTATTACAATAATAAAAAACGAGGCGAATTGGACTTTGTCGCGGAGATTAATGGGGCCGTGCTTCCCATCGAAGTAAAAAGCGGTAAAAATTTCACAACTCACAGTGCGTTGGATAAAGTAATGAACTGCGAGTCCTATAACTTTTCTCAAGCCGTTGTTTTTTGTAATTATAATCTGCGTTCTGTCGGTAAAATCTTGTATGCCCCTGTTTATATGGTTATGTTTTTAGAAGATGCCGATACTACTCCCGCATACTACAAAATTGATCTGTCCGCGCTGAAATAGGTTGGTGGTATACTCCGCTCTTTGATATTTCCCCCGGTGCCGACTTTTTCTTGCGGCGGCGTGCAGCCAGACCGCAGAGAGCCAGCAGGCTCAGCGTAGCTGTTGCAGGCTCCGGCACCATGCGCCAAGAGGCGTCGAGGACAAAGACCCCGGAGGTAAGGTGAGCGCAAAATAATTACATGGCCTATAGTTTTTTGCTTTTACCGTTGCGGGGAATATGCTAGACTACATGCGTATGGCAACAGAAGAGCTTTCTATCGGCGTAGATATGGGCGGTACGTCCATTAAGTTTGCAGTGGTGCAGGGCACGAATATTGTGTACAAGGCAGAGCCCATGCAGACCACGGATTACCCCTCCCCGGATTGTATTGTGGAGGAGATTGGGCGCCGTTTGCGAGCCATTATGGAGAAATACCCGAGCGTTAAGGCGGTGGGCATGGGCTTGCCGGGCTTTGTAGACCACAAGGCGGGTATTGTGGATTCCCTCACCAATGTGCCGGGGTGGTACGATATCCATATACGCGATATTCTGAGTGATGCCACGGGCTTGCCGGCAGCGGTGGATAATGATGCCAACTGTATGGCCTATGCGGAGTGGAAGCTGGGTGCAGGCCGCGGTATGAGTGATTTGGTGTGCCTTACCTTGGGCACGGGCATTGGCTCGGGCGTGATTGCGGGGGGGCATTTTGTTCGTGGCCACCTGAGTGCTGCGGGAGAGCTGGGGCAAATGAGCATTGACTACCGTGGCCGCATTGGCTATTATGGCAACCAAGGCGCTATTGAGGACTACATCGGCCACCGTGAAATTACGGCAGAGGCACAGGCCGCCTACGCCGCTGCCGGGCAGCCAAAGGCCCTTAGCGAGTGCGGGCCGTTGGAGATTGAGCTTGCCGCCAAGGCGGGGGACCCTGTGGCACTGGCCCTGTGGGATGACATTGGCCGCAAGCTGGCCACCTGCCTGATGAATTGCCATTACATCCTCAACCCCGAGGCCTTCATCATTGGTGGCGGTGTGGCAAAGGCGGGGGATGTGTTGTTCGGACCCGTGCGTCGTTATCTCAAAGCCCAGCTTTACCCGCCGCATTATGCCAAGATTAAGATTTTGCCCGCCATGTTCAGTAATGAGGCCGGCATTATCGGCGCTGCTCGTTTGGCATTGAATACGGCAAATCACGAGGAGTAATGGAGGTAGAACCCGGCAAGGCGGAGCAACGGCTCTGTGCGCGGCTGAAGCTGGATGCCGTAGCCGCCGCGCATTTGGTGCAGGCCATGCGGGCGGGGGCATCCTCTCGCTCGGCTATTGTGCTCAGCCCCAAAGCCCCGCAGGACTATGTACCCCCGTTTGCGTGTGAAGATACAGCCGATTGGGGCTGGCTGCCACCGCGAGTGTATGTGCCGTGTGAGGAAGAACGCCCCACGGCGCACCCTGACTATGCCGCAGGTTTATATTACTCGTTGGATTTATCCTCTTGCTGGGAATCTGCCGCGCTGGAGGTAGTACCCCCGCCAGCAAGCAGCTTGGATTTATGCGCCGCCCCCGGTGGCAAGACCATGCTGATGGCCGCGCGTTATCTACCGCAAAATCATACGGCCAATGAGGTGAATGCTGCCCGCCGCGGTATTCTGCGCCAAAATGTAGTGCTGTGCGGGCTGCCGAATACCGAGGTGACGGGCTTGCGCCCAGACCAGTGGGCGGCAGAGGGGCGCGTTTTCGATTTACTGTTGGTAGATGCCCCTTGCAGCGGGCAATCCCTGCTGTGCAAGGGTATCAAAAACCCCGGTTGTCTGGGGGCGCAGATGGTTAACGGCAATGCCAAACGCCAAAAGGGTATCATGCTGGCTGCCGTGCAGTGCGTGGCAGAGGGTGGGCATATTCTGTACTCCACCTGTACTTATGACCCCGATGAGAATGAGAAGGTTATCTCGTACATCCTGCGCCGAGTGCCGGGCTGGCAAGCTGTGGAGGTGCCGCAGCTGGCACAGTTCCGCAGCGCATTAGCAGATTTTCCGTGTTATCGGTTATTGCCGCAGCACGGTTTTGGAGCAGGCGGCTTTTGCTGCTTGCTTCAAAAAAACACAATAATTGAACAAAAATAACAATCAACGTGTCTATACTGAGTATGAAAAAGCTCCTCCCGATGATGTTAGCCGCAATGGCTCCGTCTCTTTTTGCCTCTCCCATGCCCGAAAAGGCAGAGTTGCTGGCAACCAACACTGTGATTGCCCGTTTTGACGGCTATACGGATATTCCCTGCCGATTCATGACGGCAGATTGCCCCGACAAGTGCGACCACGCTACCAAGGTTGCCAACTTTACCGTGCTGTCTAATGAGCACTATGCCAAACCCGGTAAATACGGTGATGATAAGGCAGAGGTTGGTTCTGTGGTGATGGTGGATATCAAGAAACCCACCCCCGGCCAAAATGACCGCTATGTTTTTGATTTGGTGGACACCCTGCAACCCGGTGATACCGTTTGCCTGACTCAGGACCACTACTATGTGAATACCGAGAGTGCCGCATACCCCGTGCGCCCCGTTACCAAGATGGAGAAGGTGGAGAAGCCCGCCGCTGCTCCCGAGGTGCCCGCAGCTGTGCCCGCTACGCCCATTCAGCCCCGTGTAATGCCCGGCCGCTGTGTACGCTGAGATTGTCTGCACTTTGTTTATTTGCGGCTGCTCTGTCTGCATGGCAGAGCAGCCTGTTGCTGTTTCTGCTCGAGCCGCAAAAGTACCATACCCGCAACGCCCGTTATCGGCTCAACCGGCAGATGTTGCCGTGGTGTTCATCGGTGGTTTCGGGGATGAGGTAAGCGGTATTGTGGAATACATGGCACGCCGCACCCCGCCAATGGCGGCAAGAGAGGCGCGCGCCTATTACCACAGGCATGGCGGTTTTGTGGCAGATGTGCCCAAGGGCTACCGCGCCATTGCAGATGCTATAACGGCCTTTCGGGCGAAGAATCCGGCTGCGGATGTGGTGCTGATAGGCCACAGCATGGGGGCAGCCACTGCGTTGAAAGTGGCAGAATTATTACCGCCCCCCGCCGAGAATGAGGGGCGCGTGTTGCTTGTTACCATAGACCCCGCAGACCGCGTGGTGCAGCCCATACGCCCGTCCTCCGTTGCATGGTGGGGTAATTGCTATGTGGTGAACTCGCAATCCGGCCACGACTTTATTGCAGAATTGGGCGGGCGCTGGAACCATTGTGACCAAGCAGATGCCAATATACGGTTCAACGGCCTGCATGCAGATGAATACGGGTATGCCTTTATTCACGATAACGCCTTCTCGCTTTTCATGAGCAGAAAAGGCTCATCCTCGCTTTCCCTGCGCGATATGTTACAGCGTCATTTGTCGTCCGATAAGTGATTTTGGCGTAAATAATTCATTCTTTCTGTAATACGCAGCTCCATGCCGTTGGTGGTGGGGTGGTAGTACACGCGCCCCTCGGGCAGGTAGGCCTGTGGCACAAAATGGTCGTCGCCGAAATCGTGGGCGTATTTATAGGTGGTGGCTTCTTCTGACACACCGCGCAGGCGTGCCAGCTTTTTGCGTGTGGGGGTGGCCAAGTGGTCCGGCACGGCCAGGGTTTTACCTTCTTGCACATCTTTGAGCGCGGCGTTGATGCCCATGTAGGCGGCATTGCTCTTGGGGGCTGTGGCAATATAAACCGTGGCATGGGCCAGGGGGATGCGAGCCTCGGGCATGCCCAGCATTTCTGCCGCTTGTGCTGCGGCCATTGCTACGCGCAAAGCGTTGGAATCAGCCAGCCCCACGTCCTCGCTTGCGCAAATGACAAGGCGGCGCGCGATGAATCGTATATCCTCGCCGGCGTTGAGCATGAATGCCAGCCAGTACAGGGCGGCATCGGGGTCGCTGCCACGCATGGATTTGATGAAGGCGGATATGGTGTCGTAGTGACCATCCCCCGCGCGGTCATACTTAATGGCTTTTTTCTGGATGGATTCCTCAGCCTCTGCCAAGGTGACCATGATGTTGCCGTCCTTCGTAGCCGGGGTAGATAATGCCGCAACCTCCAAAGCGGTGAGCGCTTTGCGTACATCGCCGTCTGCCTTGAGTGCCAAGTGGGCCAGGGCATCGTCTTCTACATGCAGCTTCATGCGCCCCAGCCCGCGTTTCTCATCTGCAATGGCACGGCGCAGCAGGGCAATGATGTCCGCATCGGGCACCGGCTCCAGCGGGAAAATCTGGGAGCGCGACAACATGGCCGAGTTGATGGCAAAGTACGGGTTTTCCGTAGTTGCGCCGATGAAGCGCACCGTGCCCCTCTCCAAATGCGGCAAGAGTACGTCTTGCTGTGCTTTATTGAAGCGGTGCAGCTCATCCACAAAAAGAATGGTCTTTTGCCCGTGCAGCGTTTGGCGTGCTTTGGCCTCCGCTATTTTTTCACGGATATCGCTCACGTTGGATTCTACGCCGTTGAGCATGACAAAGTAGGCGCTGGTCTGTTTGGCAATGACCGAGGCCAGCGTTGTTTTGCCCACACCGGGGGGGCCATAGAAAATCAGGGATGAAAAGCGGTCTGTTTCAATGGCACGGCGCAGCAGCTTGCCTTCTGCCAGCAAATGTTGTTGCCCGGCCACTTCCGCCAAAGTCTGCGGGCGCATTCTTGCAGCCAAAGGCATGCAGACCTCTTCTTGCGGGGCTTCCTGCGTTTCGCTTTTTCCGTATGGCGTGAATAAATCCATATGTCGCGGGTGGCGTGAGCCTCAAAGTTTGGTAACGTCTATAATCTCAGCCGGTTTGTCGGGGGAGACTATGCTGATGCTTTCAATGACATCGCTCCCGTTGCAATAGGCTGTCAGCTCTGCCCCGTTTTTGATGCGGAATTGGTAGGTGGCGCGGCCACCGTTACGGCTGGTGTAAATGGGTTTGCCGGTCAGTTCTGTCAGCTCATCAATGCTCATGCCTCGGTGAAGTTTAGCTTTGACTTCTGCGGCAGAGGGAAGTGCTGCATCTTTTTTCGCTTGGGTATCCAGATACTTTTGGGGGCTGAAGCCCTTAACCGTGGCATTGGCCACCGCTTGCAGTTCTTTTGCTGTGCCGTTGGGAATGCGGATAACTGTTTTTTTGCCTATTTTGAGCGTACCGGGCGCTTTGATGGGTTTGCCACTGATGGAGGCATGAATCACGCAGGCCGCCAGGTAGGTGCCACTCGGGTTCGGGTGCGACATGTCATTGGTGTGCAGCGCCTTGCCGGGGTTCTTTTTGTACCAGCGTGCCCAAGCCTCGCCTACCGGTGCCACCTTTACTTTGTTGGCAACGGCTGCCTTGCAATAGGTGGTAGATGTTTGCTCTTGCATGACAACGAGGGGGGCTAATTTGCCACCATCGTTAGAGGCGTGTGCCCATGTGAGGAAGAGCAGTACCTTGGTGTTGCTCTTGTCCGCAATCGCGCTCCACCGCCGTACGGAATCCATGGTCTCTTCCGGTTTGTAGGCGGGTGTTTGGCTTTGGTCTTGTAAGATGACCCAATCAAACTTACCGCTTTCTACCAATTGACGGGCTTTAGCATGCTGTGGATCATCCAGAAAACCGCGCAGGCTCATGGCGCCCGCTGTGTATGATTCTACAATGAGCGGGCATTTTGTTTTACTGCTGAGGGCTTGCAGAACTGCCGGCAAATCGTTGTAAAAGGTATAGCTGTTGCCGATGATGAGTACCCTCTTCTCTTCTGCATTGAGGGTGCAGAAAAGCACGCTGAAGAGGAGGGCGAACAGGCAAATGATGTTTTTCATAATGGTTGTATCAAGGGTGAATGAGATGCGGTATTCTTAAATCATGCGCCTCTGTGGGGAGGCTTGGCAGTATCTGCTCCTTAAATGCCAATGCTATTTTTTGAGCTTTGGGGCACAGGGGGATAAAACGGTCATAGTATCCGCCGCCATACCCGAGCCGCTCCCCCTCAGCGGTGAAAGCCACGCCGGGTATAATCAGTATATCCAGCTCTTGCGGTGCTATAACGGGTAGCTCGGGGCGGGGGGCCGGTATGCCGTGTGCTCCCGGCTCTGTGTCTTTCGCCATGTTGGTAATGTGGTGAAAACAAAGTTGACGCCCCGGCAAACATCGTGGTGCTGCAAAGCTGTGCTGCGGATACTCTTGCAGCAGGGGCAGTAGGTTCACCTCGTGCGGCAGGGGGATGTAGATGCCTATTTTCAACCCCGTTTTTCCGGCTAAAATCGAAGCCAGCTCGGCACGCAGCCGAGCTGATGATTCTTCTCTCTTATGTGCCGGTACGGCACGCAGCAGCGCCAGCATGTGCTGTCTTACTGCTTGCTTGGTGCCGTGGTGGGTCATTATGCTTCCGGGGTGTGACCGAACAGTGCCAACATGCGCCCCGTGTTGCCTTTTTCTACGCGGTATGAGCAGAACGTTTCAGTGTCGGCGGCGGTGTCAAGCTCGCTGTCAATGATGTTTTCTTCTGCGAGGCCGGCTTCTGCCAATTGCTTTTTGATAGCCGTAGGTATATCTACCTCGTAATGCGGCGGGCGAATGCAGGGTGAAATAACTGCTATGCAGTCAGCCGGGTTGACCCCAAGGTATTTGTGCATGGAGTTGAGCAGCGCACCCACAATATTTTGTTGTGTACCCAGTTTGCCGGAGTGGGCCAAGCCTCTGCAGCCGCTTACGGTATCATACACCCATACCGCTGCACAATCTGCCACATAAATGCCCAAGCAGCAATCTGCCTTGCCACCACAGTACAAGGCATCTGCCCCCTCCACGGGGTAAGAGCAGCCAATGTCACCTACCAAGGCTACTTTATTGCCGTGCACCTGCTGGGCGCGGCGCAGCAGCTTGGGGTTAATACCGGCATCTTTCAGCACCTGTTCGTGGTAGGGGGTCAGCGCGTCAATAACGGTATTGCGGTTAGTTGATACGGGAACCTCCGGGATACGGGAGATAAAGCGTGCGAAGTTTCCTTGTACAGCGTTGAGCCGTTCCAGATATGCCGGTGAATATGTGCTCATAATATGGGGAATTTGATTGATTATATGGAATCCGTATGGTTGCTGCGGCGCTTGATGAGCGTGCGTGCCTGTGAGTGCTGTGTGGCGTGGTCCTCTTGGGCCATGAGGGTGGCCAAATTGCGGGCTATATTACCACGCATGCGGGCGATGAGGTCTTTCCCTTGCTGGGTGATGCGCACCATAATTTTACGGCGGTCGGCTGCGGCGGTGAAGCGCTTCAGGTAGCCGAGCTCTTGCAGCTTGTCTACCATGCCGGTGGCGGCTGCGGTGGAATGGCCCATCATCTTGGCAATGCTGCTCATGGAGAGACACTCCTCTTCATCCAGATAGGTCAGCAGAAAGAACTGTGGGTAAGAGACCTTGTCTTGCGTCAACTCCGGAGAGAGGCGGAGGATGCAATTGCGTTGTGAGAACATCACAAAATCTGCCAGATGAGCGGCTTCATCGGCTGTGAGTGCGTTGTTTCTGTTGCTTATGCTGTGTTTCATTAGGTGAGGTATAAAGTGTTTTGACAATCTAGATATTACGGTTTTGCTGACATTTTGCAAGCATAAAATTTTGCCCCATGCCGCTGTGTCTTCCCCCCTGATTTTTGTTTTTCATTCATCTGGCACGAAAAAACAAAAACACCCACAATATATTGTGGGTGCCCTGTGAAATATTTTTTTCAGTTTAATTTGTTGTGGGGGTAAAATTCGGGTTGCTGGTGAGAACTTCTTCCAATTCCGGGGTAAACAGGTCCTCTGTATTGAGCCTGATCAGATGTGCTCTGATGGCTTTCTGGAGGGTGATGAACTGGGGGATTAGCTTGGCAATTTCACGGTCTTCTGCCGGGGTGAGGTCCGCCAGTTTATTTTGGCGCTCCTTAATCTCACTTGCGCGAACGGCCAGCTCTCGGAGTTTGGGGATTACATCATTGACACTCTGTGCATCGCGGCAGAGATTAAGGCATATCTCCGTTTCTGAAAGCAAGGCTATAATTTCGTTTGCTACAGACAAGTTCGTATCTTGAGCCGTTACCGAAGCTGCAAGAATAAACGGTGTAGTGATTTTAAGAATCGTATGGTTCATTTAGCGGCGCTTGCGTTTAAAGAGTTTCTGAGAGGTACCACATGCCGGGCAACGGAACCAGAAGAAGAAGACAATATGCAATGAAGTGGCCAGCGTGTACCCGATAATCGGTAAATGGTGTGCTTGGTTGTTTCTCGGGTAATTATGTAAGCTGAAAATACTCATATTGCATACCGGACATTTTGTTTTTCTTGTGTAACCAATGTACAGTAACAAGCTGAACGTAAATACAAAACCTACCGCGAAAAGGATAACAGGTTTTTCCAGTTCCATCCAAAATCTGAAAGCAACAATGAGAAGCAGAATGCCACTGATACTTAACAATATTTGAACGATGGCGCTGAAGAGGGTTCTGCCAGGGCGGGTATTGCAAATGGCATTATTTTTTTTGAATGTTGTCGGGCCGCTTTTTGTCGGTACCACCTTTGTGATATCAATAATATCACAATTCGGCCTGACTTGTTCTTTGTGTTTACCCCCGTGGCGGTGTATCAGCGGTGGCAGAAAACGCGCAAAAGGGGCGTTATCTTCGTCCTCTTCGGGCGTTTGCAGTGTGGCTTGTTGCTCTTCTTCCAGCTGTTGTTGATGCGCGTTGTTGTATATTTCAACCAGCCGTTCACGTGTCAGCACTCTGATTTCTTCCGGGAAATACTCCGCAGCTTGCTCCATTTCAGCTATGAGGGTTTCAATGCTGACATTAAGAAGCTGCTCAGCTTTATAGATGCCACACACCGACAGAGCTTTCTGCTCTGTCGGCGTCAGCGTTGAAATGTAGTTTTCTTTACTCATCAGGGGTGGGTTCTTTTATATTTGCGGCTTAACCTAAGGCACAGAGCATGGCCTCCAGCCGGGCTTTCTTGGTTTCCCATTCTGCTAAGCGGGCTTTTTCTTGCTCTACTACCTCTACCGGTGCACGATCAACGAAGGAGGCATTGCCGAGCTTTGCCTGGCTCTTGGTAATTTCTTTGGTAATCTTTTCCAGCTCTTTGCTGATACGGTTGCGCTCTGCATCAACGTCTACCAAGCCATCCAGCGGCAAGAAGAGCTCACCGAAGGGGGTAAGGGCAGTGGGGGTACCCTTGGGGGCATCGTAGGCAGCATCTGCCGTTGCGCTTTGAGAGCCTGCCAGCAAGGCCAAGCGGGCCATCAAATCATCCGTTAGCGGCAAGGTGCCGGGTTTGAGTACAAAGCGTACCTTCTTGTTGGTTGCCAAGTTATACTCGGCCTTAAGGTTACGGGCGCGGTTTGCAGTTTCGTACAAAGCGGTGGACAGGGCACGAGCCTTGGAGATTTCTGTCTCATCCAAACCGGCAAGCAGGCTGTCTGCCTGGGGCAGCGGCGTGTTCATCAGCGGTTGTCCGTTGTAGCGTGCTGCAAAACCAAGGCTCTGCCACAGCTCTTCTGCAATGTGCGGCATGATGGGCGAGAGCAGGGCCAAGTAGTGGCGCAGTACGGTGTCTATGGTGTACAGCGTAGCATTCTTCACGGCGGGGTCGCCGTCGCGCAAGTCATTCTTCACGGCCTCGAGGAAGAGGCTGCAGTACTCATTCCAGAAGAAGGAGTAGAGGGCATGCGTGTAGGTGTTGAACTCATACTTGCTGAGCCCCTCTGCCACGGTGGCGTGCAGCTCTTTGAGCTTGGAAAGAATGTCGATGTGTACCGGGGCAAACTTGGGTGCGGGCTCTGTGCTTGCCTCGCCTTGCATCATGCGGAAGCGTGCTGCGTTGTAGAGCTTGTTGGCAAAGTTTTTGCCTTCCTCAATCTGCTTCTCGTCAAACTTCACATCGGTGCCGGTGGGGGCTATGCGCATGAGCCCAAAGCGCAGACCGTCTGCACCGTATTTGGCAATGAGGTCCAGCGGGTCGGGGCTGTTGCCCAAGCTCTTGCTCATCTTGCGGCCTTGCAGGTCGCGCACGATGGAGGTGAAGAATACGTTGCCGAAGGGCTTCTTGCCGTCTGCAAAGCGGTAGCCGGCCATAATCATGCGTGCTACCCAGAAGAAGATGATATCCGGGCCCGTTACCAAGTCGCTGGTGGGGTAGAACTTGGCGCGGCACTCGTCATCCATGGTGGCAAAGGGCCACAGCCAGCTGGAGAACCAAGTGTCAAGCGCGTCTTCATCCTGTACCCAGTTTTCTGCATCGGCAGGGGCCTCTACGCCTACATAGATATCGCCGGCGGCGGCATCCTCAGCGTCCAGCTTGGTTGCTTCTTGCAGTTCCGTGGCTTTTTCCTTACGATACCATACGGGGATGCGGTGGCCCCACCACAGCTGGCGGCTGATGCACCAGTCTTGAATCCCCTCCAGCCAGTGGGCGTAGGTCTTGGCCCAGTGGGCGGGGCGGAATACGATGTCACCATTGGCTACGGCGTCTGCTGCCTCCTTCACGCAGGGGTATTTGAGGAACCACTGCATGCTCAGGCGCGGCTCAATGGGTACGTGAGAGCGCTCGCTCATGCCCACGTTGTTCTCGTAATCCTCTACTTTTTCAAGCAGTCCTTTGGCCTCAATCAGTTCAATTGACTTGTCTCGGGCTACGAAACGGTCCAACCCATGCAGCTCGGGGCAGGCAGGGCAGTTGATGTGGCCATCGGCAGTGAGTACGTCGATAATCTCCAGGTTGTTCTTCATGCCCACCTCAAAGTCGGTGCGGTCGTGTGCCGGGGTAATCTTGAGGGCACCCGTGCCGAACTCGATTTCTACGTGGTCATCAGCAATGATGGGAATCTCTGTTTCTACAAGCGGGCGAATAACGGTCTTGCCGATAAGGTGGCCGAATCGCGGGTCTTTCGGGTTTACGGCTACGGCTACGTCTGCCATGATGGTCTCGGGGCGTGTGGTAGATACCAACAACTGCCCGCTGCCGTCTGCCAGCTTGTAGCGTATGGTGTAAAGTTTGCTCTTGGAGGGTGTCATGATTACCTCCTCATCAGACAATGCCGTGCGCAGCACGGGGTCCCAGTTCACCATGCGGCGCCCGCGGTAGATGAGCCCTTCCTTAAACAGCTCGGTAAAGACTCGGGCTACCTCCGGGGCATACACGTTGTCCATGGTGAAGCGCTCGCGCTCCCAGTCGCAAGAGCAACCCAAGCGCTTAAGCTGGTTGATGATGATGCCACCGTGTTTGTCCTTCCACTCCCACACCATCTTCATGAAGTCCTCACGGCCTACATCGTAACGGGTACGGGGCGGGGTCTCTTTGGCAAGCTCTTTCTCTACGCGAGCCTGTGTAGCAATACCGGCGTGGTCTGTGCCGGGCAGCCAAAGCACTTCCTTGCCCTCTTGGCGGGCGCGGCGGGCCAAAATGTCCTGAATTGTGTTGTTGAGCACGTGCCCCATGTGCAGCACACCCGTTACGTTGGGCGGGGGTATCACAATGCTGTATGCAGGTTTTTCGGATTGCGGGTTTGCGTGAAAGCAACCCTCTGATATCCAGCGGGTTTGCCATTTTTCTTCAACGAAATTCGGTTCGTAAGCTTTGGGCAATTCAGTCATGACGCGCGAGACTATACACCAACTGTTTAGATTTGGCAAGCTTTTTGTTGCGTTAAATGTGATGCCAAAAGAAAAAGACCGCAGAGGTGTGCCTGCGGTCTTTCAAAAAGCTGTAGGGGTGCTTTACGAGTAGGCGGATTCTACGCGGTGGGCAACATCCTTGTAGCCATAGTCCACTTCGTAGATGGCTTTGAAGCTCTCCAGCGATTTCTCTTTGTTGCCGGCGGTTTCGTAGAGCAGGCCAATCATGTAAAGAATCTCCTTCTTGGTGTCGTCCATGGCTACAAGCTCCTTGTCGGCATCTTCCAGCTGGCGAATGGCCATATCGGTCATGTTCTTGGCGGCGTAGCACTTGCCGAGCATGAGCATGGCCTTGATGCGAATGTTCGGGTTGGTGCGGGCGCGCTGCAAGGCCGGGATGGCTTCGCTCTGCATGCCGGCATCAAACAGTGCCTGACCATACTTGAACTGCAGCTGGGCATCCGTGGGGTTGGCTTCCACTCGTGCTCTGGCGTCTTCCACCACGGCGAGCGCCACTTCCTTCTTGCGGGCATCGTAGGCGGCGCGGGCCTCTTCGTTGGTGGGGTCGGCTGCCAGCACTTGCTCGTAGTAGGTAAGCTCTGCCTCAAGTGCTTTCTCGTGCATCTCGGAGGCCTTATCGTTAATGGAAATGTCTGCCTCACCACTGAGCTGGAACGCGTAGGCGTAGAATGAGTATGCGTTGGCATAGTCTTCCATCTGCTCGTAGATGGAGGCAATGTCTTTGACCACCTGCAAGTTGGTGTTGTCTACGGCATACTGCTCAGAGAGCACGGCCAGGCGTTGCTCCATCTCGGCGCGGGTAAGGCCCATCTTGTCAGAGCTTTCCAGGTCGGTGGTGGCATTGGCGTTCTTCATCTTGGTGCGGAAGTCGCCGGAGCCCTCCCAGTTGCCCTTCTTCATCGTGGCGCGTGCAGAGCAGTCTTTTTCGCCACGCATGGCAATGGCGTCCGTTCGGTCAATCTTCAGAATGCGAGAGTAGGCGTTGGCTGCCTCTGCAAACATCTCATTCTTAATGTAGTGGTTGGCCAGTAGGTGCAGGTGCTTTTTCGGGTTGGGTTGCCCTTCGCAAATGGTCTCCATGGCAAATGCTGCCAGCGTGGGTAAGCCCAAGTCGTTAGCTGCATTGAAAAGCGCCTCGTTGGCGGTGACGGAGTAGGGGTCTTTCTCCAATTCATCTTCTACACTCACGATGACGGTGGCGGGGTCTTTGCGAGAAGTTGTAATACGCATGCCCCCAAAGAGTGATGAGCGGCGGCCGGCATCCGGTGTGCTCTTAATCTCACAGGCGCGCAGTACCTTGCGGCCTTCCAAGAAACCGGGGGCTCTCTTGATGAGTGTCTTGAGAATGCTGACAGCGTATTTGTAGTTTTTTGCAGCCACTGCTTGCTGAGCCTTAACCCAGAGGGAGGCTTCAGCCGGCTCGAGCTGACGGTCGGTGATAATGCTGATACTCATAAGTGTGTGTAAGGAAAAATCTGCGGCGATTACGGCACGTAGATATGCCGTAACTCAGTACGTTCACTATATATACCACATTGCCTGCGTGATTTCAACCTTGTTTTTTGAAAAAATTGTGGCAAAATAGCTCGCGTGATGAGGATAGATGCCATTTTGAGCCGTTATGGTTATTGCTCTCGCAGAGAAGCTGCTCTGTGGGTGAAGCGCGGGCGTGTTACCGTGCCGGGTAAAACGCTGCGCTCTGCCGCCGATAAGGCAGAACCGGCAGAGGTGCTCATAGACGGCGAGCCTGTGGAGTTTGTTAACGGGCTGTATGTGGCGTTGAATAAGCCGGTAGGTTGTACATGCAGCCATAAAGAGGATGGCGAGTTGGTGTACGACCTGCTGCCCCCGCAATGGCTCAACCGCAGTAACGGGGTGAGTACGGTGGGGCGTCTGGATAAAGAAACATCCGGTCTTTTGCTGTTGACCGATGACGGCGCGTTTGTGCATGCCCTCACCAGCCCCAAAAAGCATGTGCCCAAGGTGTACGAGTTTGAAACCGCCGCCCCCATCCCCGAGTCTGCCGTGGCGGCTTTTGCCTCCGGCGAGTTTATGTTGGAGAGCGAATCTACCCCCTGTTTGCCGGCTGAGCTTAAAATTCTTTCTCCCTGCCATGGTCAGCTGACCTTGCATGAAGGGCGCTATCACCAAGTTCGCCGCATGCTGGCTGCTGTGGGGGCCCCGGTGGTTTCACTGTCTCGCATTGCCATCGGGGCTTTGCGTTTGGAAGAGCTGAACCTGGCTCTCGGAGAATGGGTGGAGATAGACCCCGCTATATTCTCATGAGTTATGATATGCCCATAGCCGTGCAGGCAGAGTTTGCCGTTCTTTATGAGGACGATGCTGTGCTGGCGGTTGATAAGGCGGCTCCTTTGCTCACCCACCCTACGGGCGATAAGAATGAACCCACCTTGTGGCATGGGGTGCGAGAATTGCTGGCCTACGAGCTTGCTTGCGGTGGGCAGGTGTCGCTGGTGAATCGTTTGGACCGCGAGACGAGCGGCATTACCCTCATTGCCAAAACGGCAGAAGCTGCCCGCGAGCTGGGCAAAGCCATGCAGCAGCGCCTGCTGCATAAAGAGTATCTGGCCGTGGTGCAGGGCACACCCTTGTGGGGCTCTGCCTGCTGTGCAGAGCCCATTTTGCGCATGGAAGATGTAGCGCCAACCCGCATTCATGTGCGCCAATGTTGCCACCCGCATGGGCGCCCCTGCAGTACGGAGTTTGAAGTGCTGCGCCGTGTGCCTGCTCGCAAGCATTTGCCGGCTATGGCGCTGGTGCGCTGTATCCCCCATACCGGGCGTATGCACCAAATACGCGTGCACCTCGCCCACCTCGGGTTCCCCATTGTCGGGGATAAAATATACGGTGGTAATGAGCAAAACTATTTGGATTTTATTGAAACCGGGTGGACCCCGCAGCTGGCTGCCCGCCTGTATTCGGAGCGCCACGCCCTCCATGCCTCGGCGCTCTCCTTCCCCCTCGGCGATTCTACCGTAAACGTTAACAGCCCCATGCCCGAAGACATGAGGCTGCTGCTTGAATGAAGCCTGATTATTTTTACGGCAAACGCCAGCTTTGTCTCAGTTTTGCGTATTCTGCGCGGGGCAGCAAAATATAAACCGGCTTGCGAGCGGGGTCTATACGGGCAATGAGGGTGCGCAGGTTTCCCTCTGCCATAGAGGTGCAGCCCGCCGTGGCAGATTTGCCGTTATTGCGCCAGATATGGAAGAAGATAGAGGAGCCGCCACCCACAACTACGCCGCCTTTGCGCTCGTGCGTGTTGTGGCAGATGAGCATTTTAATGCTGTGGGGGTAGTCCGTTTGGCGCATTTGCTCTTTGCGCTCCCACGCGGTGCGGGCGGGGTGGTCTAAGCGCACGTGGCGGTTGTAGTAGCGGGCATCTGTGGTGTTGGTAACCCACAAATCGTTGGGGCCTACTTTTACATAAGGTACGCCCCTATTATGCTTAACCGGCGTTTTGTGTGTAACCCACAGGCCACCAAGTGCAAATACACCGGCGGGGGAGCGCCCGTCTCCCTCTTTCTTGAGGGTGGCGTTGCGGGCATTGGTATGCAGCCCCAGCCCCCAAACCAGCCCGTTTTTGCCGAGTCTGCCCGGGTAGGGGCCCAGCACGCGTACCCATTGCCCATTGGCATTTTTTTCTACCAGCGATAAGGTGACGTGAGAGCTGTTCCAGCCGTCTGCAATCCCGATGATGGCTTGTGTGCAATCCTTCGGTACGGCTGCGCCGGCCATTTGCAACAAGCAAAGTATTGCCGCTATTAAACTCAAAAATTTCTTCATATCAAGTGCATTGTAACAAGTAACAAGCGGGGCTGCAAGGGCGCTTTCTGTCAGTAAAATGCAAGAAAATCAGCCTTTTTCAGTGTCTCTGGCGCATTCCGCGCTTGCCATATCGCGCGTATGCGAGTATATTAGGGGTGCAAGTTTATGAGCCAAATGAAAGACAGACTGTTCGAAGAGATATTGCAGGCCCGCCAAAGAGTGTATGCCGTGGGCGAGCCTACCCCGCTCAACAGGTTGAATCTGCCCGGTGTAGATGCCGTGGTCTTTGCAAAACGAGAGGACCTTGGCCCTATTAAGGCTTATAAATGGCGCGGTGCCTACAACTGTATGGCCAAACTTACGCCCGAGCAACGCGCAGGCGGTGTGGTGGCTGCCAGTGCCGGCAACCACGGCCAAGGCGTAGCACTTGCCGCTGCCCGCTTGGGCTGCAAAGCGCATATCTTTATGCCCCGTTCTACCCCGGCGGTGAAGCAAAACTCCGTACGCATGCACGGTGGCGAAAATGTGGAAATTGTGCTCACGGGCGATTCTTATGATGCCGCCTCTGCTGCTGCACATGATTTTGCCCACGCCAATAACCTGACCTTTGTGCACCCGTACGATGACCTTGCCACCATGGGCGGGCAGGGTACTCTTGCTGATGAGGTGGTGATGAGCGGGCAGGGCGCCTTCGACCGCGTGTACCTGCAAATTGGCGGTGGCGGTTTGGCCAGTGGTGTTGCCTGCTGGTTGAAAAAGTTCTGGCCACAGTGCAAGTGCATCGGTGTAGAGGGGGTAGACCAAGCCTCCATGAAACTGGCTGTAGAATCCGGCGAGCGCCACGAGCTGCCTTATGTGGATGTTTTCTGCGACGGTACGGCGGTGCGCAAAGCCGGTGAAAATACTTTTGAGCTGTGCCGTGAATTGTTGGATGGTTTTGTCACTGTGTCCAATGACGAGGTGTGCCAAGCCATCCGTGCGCTGTGGAACAGCTTGCGCGTGGTGCCCGAGCCCTCCGGCGCTATGGGCTTAGCCGCCTTGCTGCAAGATTGGGATGCCGGCAAGATTGCCCCGGGCGAGAAATGCTTGGTGGTGCTCTCCGGCGGTAATATGGATTTTTCTCAGCTCGGTGTGGTGGCCGCCCGCGGTGGCGTGCGAGAAACCAACCGCAGCTTGCGCTACCTGCGTATCCCCATGGAGACTAAACGCGGGCAAATCCTCAAATACCTCTCTCATATCCCGGTGGGGGTACAGCTGATGGATGTGCAATACGGGCGCATTGGCGGTGATATTCAATACCCCGTTTTCGGTGTGTTGGGTACGGATGCCCAGTTCGAGCAAATCCGCCTCGGCTTGGCAGAGCGTGGTTTGCAAGCAGAAGATGTGACGAATGATGACGACGTGCTCTTCCGTATGATTTCTTACGACCGCGTGCATATATCCCACCCCGCGTTCTTCGTGATAGAGTTCCCCGAGCGCCCCGGCGCATTCACGGAGTTCATGAGCGCTATGGGTAAATACGCCAACCTGTGCTATTTCAATTACCGATACTCCGGTGAGCAAGTGGGCCGCGCTATGGTGGGGCTTGAGTTCCAAACGCGTGAAGACCGCGATGCCTGCCGTGCCCTCGCAGAGCAAATGCAGGGTACCACCATTCAGCGTATTCATGAAATGCCCGACCACGTGCGCCGCCGTGTGTTAGACTCGATGTCGCCCGCCCCGCACGCTTAAGCTTTCCACTCTATGTTGATTCTGGCCTCGCAATCTCCCCGCCGGCGCGAGCTGTTGGCCCGCGAGGGGCTCGAGTTTACCGTCATCGTGCGAGACACCGACGAGGTGCATGACGCCTCCCTCTTGCCCGAGGAGCTTTGCGCCCGCAATGCCGCCGCTAAGGCTGAGGCCGTGGCTGCAGACTACCCGCACGCCACCGTCATCGGGGCAGATACCCTCGTCTTCATCGACAATACCCCGCTGGGAAAACCTGCCGACGAAGCAGCGGCTATTGCCATGCTCTCCCGTTTGCAAGGGCGTACACACTGTGTTTGCACCGCTGTGGCCGTTATCATGCCCGATGGCGAGCGCCGCGACTTTGCTGAAAAAAGCTACGTCACCTTCCGCCCTCTTACCCGAGAGCAAATTCTGCACTACATGAGCTTGGTACACGTATACGATAAAGCCGGTGCCTACGCCATCCAAGAACACGGTGACCTCATCATCGAATCCTTCCAAGGAGACCTCGATAACGTTATCGGGCTCCCCGTCGCCTCCCTCTTGCAAAAACTGGGTGTCTGATTGCTGCCCCGGCTTTTCTGCTTATGTCTGCTGAAAAACAGAGCATTCATGCAAACATGGTGTGATGGACGCCATATGTTAGGCCCCCGTTGTATGTTTCGAGTATCTCGATAGCAAAGGTGCGTTTACCTTATAAAAATGGGCAGGGGGTTGCCGTAGGTGATGAAGCTGTACAAGGCAAGACCCACGTAGAAGGATATAATCAATACCAGAATAATGGAAACAATGCTTGCGCCGGGGCGTGCCCAATCTGCCCGCATAAACTGAACTCGGCGTTTGATGGCCTGCTCTTGTTGCCGTTTCTTTCTTTGTTCTCGGGACAAGTGCCCCCCCGGCTCGGCAGGCTTATCGCGTTTTTGCTCCTCTTTTTTTGGGGGTGGGGCGTCCTTTGCTTTTTCGTTGTTTGGCTCACTCTCCGGCGTTGTAACCAAGTTTAGCCCGATAACTTGAAACTCTGCATTGCCGATGGTGTATTTGACGCCTTCGCGAAGAATCGTTTTATCTTCTAACTTAACCGCATCTGCGTAGGTGCCGTTGGTAGACCCCAAATCTTTCAGCTCAAAGCCCGCATTTGTATAGGTAATGCTGCAATGGCGGCGAGACACGCCCGTGGCTTCGGGCATGGAAACTTCGCATTCTTCATCGCGCCCGAGCACGATAACTTTATTGGGGGTGGCCTCTAAAATGGCTCCCCGTTTTTCATTGTTGATGGTAATGAGAAGTGCCGGCATATTGGTGGGGGTGGGGCTCAGTTGACTTCAATGTGGCGTTCTTTACGCTTCTTATCACGTTTTTCTCTATCTTTAGCTTTTTTCTTAGCTCTTTCTGCGCGGCGCTCTTCCGGGGTGGTTCTGTGCTTAATGTTTCCCCACAAGTTCATGAGGGTGGGGGAGAGTTGTCCATAGTCTGTATTGGGATCCAGCTTATTCACTTTGCGTATCAACCCCTTAATCTTATTTCCCTGCACATGCTCTCTGCGAGATTGTCCAATGTACAGGTTGTAAGCAGCTTGGCGGTCTCGGGGGCGTAGCGCTTCATCGCGGAATACGGCTTCGCAATCTTTGGTCATTTGGGTGAAATCCGGTTCAAAGCCAGGGCTCAAGAAGCCGTCTTTTGTATCCAGCTGTGCATACATGAAGTCTCGCGCATTGAAAGTCAGCCTGCGCACATACCCCAGTTTGTCTTTGGGGTCTGCCTCGCGTATCATGTCCACCAAGTTACCCGGGGCGTTAATCGGGAGGTCTGCCACTTGCGCCAGTAATTTGGCTCTTTCTTCACCTTGCACGTTTTGTGCCTTGGCCAGCAGTTCTTGTTGGGTACGCAGAGCTTGGACGTTTTTCTGTATATTTTTGACACCCTCCGTACATGCGGGGTCGGTGCCTAAATAGTCACTGCCTTGCATGGTTGCATACAAGCGCCCGTTTTTATCAAAAAACATGACGGTGGGGCAAACGGAGAAGGGCGGGTGTGGCAATCCTTGCCCTTTGTGCGAGTCTTTCTCTGCCTCTGCACTGTGTTTGTCTTCGTAAAATGGCACGGCCACAAGTACGGCATCGCCGGCAGCTTCTTCCGTTTGTGCAGATTTCCAAAAGCTGTTGAGCAACATAACACTGCGGCGATTCCAATCCGGGCCGTAGCAGTATACGATAACGCCATCGCTGCCCGCTTTGCCAAGTGCTTCTTGGTAGCTTTCTGCTCTTTGCGCAGCCTCGCAGATGGTGGATGCTATTACCATGCTTGCGAGGATGATAAATTTACTTAACTTTTCTATTATCATATACAAGTATGGCTTTCAGGTTAATTTGTGCTTCTCCGGATATGGCGTGGTCTGTAATACGTATGTATTTTGCAGAGGGGTGATTTTGCTTCAGGTTGAGGCGTACCATTTCTTTTTGCGCTTCTTCACGCGAAAGCTCCACCAGGTGTTTCCATGTCTTACCGTCAACCGAGGTTTCTACTATAAGGTACCCTCTGTTCGACAGGCAGCCATTGCCCACCAACACGATACCACCTATATTTTCTCTCTTTTGCAACTCAACAGTCACGTATGATGCCGTGTTGGGGGCGGTGCAGATGCTGCCGCCTTTCTCTGTAAGAGCCGCTGCGTGATAGAGAATTTGCGTTTGGTCATCATCGTACGAGCCCGGGCGTACCAAGCCCCCGGCAGATATCAGGTTGCCGCCCACGCGCTCAAATGAGGGCATGTTCTTGCCGGAGTCCAAGTAGCCTGCACTCCACAGGTTTGCCAGCTCCATATCCCCGATTTCTTCTGCACCGCGTATCATTCCCATGCTGATGCCGTCTTTGGCGGCGGGGTGTCTCGCTACGGCATCATGTGCCATGGCTTCCACTTTTCTGAAGAAGCTCTTGCTTTCTTTGTGTGCCGTGACCACTACCCATGCCATCCACGGCCCGAAATCCGGGTTCTTCGCTATGGTGTCGATTAGCATTTGCATGTATCGCTCTTTGTATGCCAATGATTTACCCATAGAATTGTACTGCGTGTCGAGCAGGGTGCGGTATTCCCATTGTTCTTTTTCTGCCGTGCTCAGGTTGGAGAAGTAACTCTCAAAAGCCACCAGTTTTTGCTTGGGCGAGCGCAGGGCTTTGAGCATGCCCGGGTACACTTTTTCTTGCAACAGAAAAGCGCAAGATTTAGATTGTTGACCGGCCAGCGATTCACATACAAATTGGTTGACGCCTAACCAGCGGAGCGGGCGCTTTCCTAATGATTTGTTGGCTGCTTCCATGTATAATCCCCACACGGGCTTATACAGAGGTTGCATCTGCACCGCAAGTTCGTATACGGTTAAGGCTCGGGCGGGGTTACGTTGCTCTGCCAGGATGCTGGCCAATGTGACAGCCATTTGCGCGTCTCTTGTGATGGCGCCCCTGCTGTACATATCTTCTTGCATCTGCAAGGCGCTCCAAGTGTATTCTCCCCAAATGCTCCAATGGGGGCTGCGCCGTTCCTCCGGGTGCAAGGAGTTTGCCGGATGCCATGCGCCGTCAAAGTATACGGCATAGGCGCAGTGGCCGGGTTCTCCCATGGTGATGGCCGGTACACCGTACGAACACGCTGCCGAGGCGCCGAAATGTGATAAGCCACCACATACGGCACCCACATCTCGCGTCTCTTTCGCAAAATTACCGGGATAGAGCACGTCAAACGGTTGGTAATACCATTCGCTGTGAATGGAGTCGCCGTACACATTGGTGGGCAGGTAGGGCACTTGTCTGCACATTCCCACGTAGGCGGCGGCGGGGGCTGCGCAGTTGTCTCTCAACCAGCGCATGGTGGTTGCTGTGCCGAATGCGCTCCGGCCTTTCCACCCGCACACATAGCGCAGTTGCCAGTTGGGCAGTGACCAGAATTTGGAGTGCAGTAACCCTTGGTCAATGCTTTCTGCAAAATACAGGTAGCGTTCTCGCGCAGCTCGGTATACGTCTTGTTTGTTGCGACCTCGCTTGCGGTCCCCCGGTAGATTGGGCATAAAATACCCCAGTTTTCTCATCTCATCCAGCTCTTCTTTGCTGAGCTCTTTTTCCTCGTCGTACCAGCCGTTGCGGGCAAATTCTGCTGCAATGGCGCCGGCTACACGGCGCTTTAGCCATGGGCTCGCCGGCAGTCCATCCGGTGGGGTGTCTTTCTCCATATTGGGGTCAACTTGCTGAAAATGTGCTATCATCCCCAAGGCTACCTCGGCATTATTTAATTCGCCGTCGTACACAAAGCCACTTAACCATTCCAAATCATTAAGTAAGGGTGCCAGCGACTTCCTGCTGGGTATATGGCTCATCAGTTTGTCCAAGTCGTCTAAGTTGCAGCGGTGCAGTAACTCCCATTGCGCCAACGCTAACCTCATTTCCGGGTCCGTCAGCAAGGCTTCTACGCTTTTTTGGTCTGTGCCTTTGAGCTTGGTGCGTATCTTTGCCCCCAATCTACGCTTGAGTGTTTTTGGCGAATTCCATGCAGCTGCCGTCGTGTTGCCGGTAAAGGTCTGTTCTCGAAACGGTTTGCCTGCCTCTTCTTCTGCATTGATGCGGGGACGGTAAGAGGTAATGCGTTTGGGTGTGGTGTTCTCGCCGTTGGGGTCTTCTTCTTCTTCCTCCTCTTCAATGTCGGGGAAGTATTCTTCATCATCCGCCAGCGCATCTTCGGCCGTATCAATCGGGGTGTCTGTGGTTTCGGGAAGCTTTGCCTCGGGTATAATCTGCCCCGGCTCGTCTGCCGTAATGTCGGGTTGCGTTAATTCTACCACTACTGCGGCACCACCCGTGGGTTTTTGCTGTGTTTCTAATTTATGCTTGATAAAATCGAGTATGCCGGGGGCGCAAAAATACCCGGCACCTATGCCCACGATAGCGGTTAGCGTTAATGTGTATATGGGGTTGATTCGTTTCATGTACCCGTTAGCATTATTTGCTCCCTCATTTTAACAAAATAACATAGGATTACAAGCTTTTTTTGAGGCGTTGGTAACTGCTTTTCCATGGCCATTAATAGTTTACAGCTTTGTTTTTTTATGAAAAGTGCCATCATATCGCTCGTATTGTGAAATGAGACTTGTAACATAATTGATTTGGGTGTATAATGCTCATGCCGTGGTTTACTTTTCTCTCTTTGGTGTTAAAGTGAAGATTCATCCTTCCGTATGGGTGACTCTTGCTCTCATGGCGTATTTGCTTTGTGACCCCGAATACGGTATTCTGGGCATGGCTCTTTTTGTGATTGCCGGTTTCTTTTGTATTTTTGCGCATGAGATGGGGCATGCTCTCGCCGGCCGATGTTTGGGGGCTTGCCACCCCGTTGTAGATATGGCGTGGTTGGGCGGTTCTTGTTCTAACCACGTGTGTAATATGTCGCGCGCTAAATTGGTTATTACTGCGCTGGCCGGCCCGCTTGCCTCCATGGCGTTGGCTTTGCCCGTGCTTTTGTGGATGACGTTTGCCTATGGCGATGCAGATGGCGCCGCCTTGCGCTTGTTGGCTATGGTGTGTGGTTTGGTGCCGGCCTCCGTGCTTGATTTTTGTCCGCCTAATATCGTATTGTTCTGCACCTACATGGTGCAGGTTGCAGTGTGGTGGTCTGCGCTTAACTTGTTGCCCATTTTTCCGCTCGATGGCGGCGTGGTAATGCACCAGTTTGTTACCGGACCTCGTAAAATGCATATATTCAGCATTTTATTCGGGGTTGTGCTGGCTTTTGTGTTTTTTGCGCTGGGGCTTTATTCCATGCTCTTTATCCTCCTTTTCTTAATTTTTATCAATTACCATGGGTTGAAACACTCACCATATTGATTTAATTCTTACTTTTATTTACTCTATGAAAAACGAAAAATTGATTACAGTATCTCGCTCTGCTTGGGCCGGGCAAATGGTAGGCGATGCCCTTGGGGCGTCGGTAGAGAGCCGTAGTCGCGCTGATATTTTGGCGCGTTATCCCCACGGCTTGGATGAAATGTTGCCGGGGTCTCCCATCTTCGGCTACCGCCCCGCCGGGTCAGTGACGGATGATACCCAGATGGCTTTGTGTTTGCATCGCTCATTGCAGGATGCCGGAGGCTGGTCGCCGCAGGCAGCCATGGCTCGTTATATGGAGTGGTTCCGCACCGGGCCTCCCGATGTCGGTTGTGCTACCTGCGCAGCCCTGATGGGACGCCCCATGCCCGAATCTCAAGGCAATGGTACCCTTATGCGTGTAATGCCCTTGGCGCTTTGGGCAGCTGCGCATCCCGGTTGCGACTGGGAAACCGCCGTGCGTGAGGATGCCGCCCTCACTCACCCGAATCCTAATAACGCCGACTGCAACGCCGTGTTTGTATATGCCATGCTGCAAGCCATGGAGCAGGGGGCTACCCCACAATCCGTCTATGCCGCAACCTTAGATTGGGTGCGTTCTCACCCTGTCAGCCCCGTTGTTTGCAAGGCGGTTGAAGATGCTGCCACCGTGCGCCCTGTTTGTGATTTGCGCAACTCCGGCTGGGTGGTACTTGCCTTGCATGTGGCGTTCTATCAACTGTTGCATGCGGCAGACCTTCGCTCCGCTTTGGTAGATGTTGTTTCCTCCGGCGGGGATACTGATACCAACGCCGCCATCACGGGTGCCTTGTTGGCTACTTTGCATGGCTATGATTCGCTGCCCACTACGTGGTTGGAGGCCGTCCGGGCTAACAATTCTGCGGAATATACGCAACTTCTGCCCTGAAAAAAAACATAGTTAATATAAAAAAACATTTACACTGTGTAAACTTTTTGATAACATATACCGCATGAAGACGGCTGCAATCGTTTTACTGGGGTGTATGGGAGCGTGGTCTGCTGTGGCGCGAGAGCTTACGCCACAGGATGATTTTTATCGCGAGAGTTTCATGGTGTTTTATAAAAAAGCCGGATTAAAAGCTCCGGGGGAGTATGGAGGAGAGCGCCGATTTAATTCCAGACAAACTGTTGCATTGACAGTGGGCCTCAAAAACGAAGACTTTTTAATAAAAGAGGTGAAAGACTGCTGCATGGTTGATGCCACCGGACGCAATCTGAATGGCAAGGCGGAGTATGCAGATTCATTCTTCGAATTAGTTTCCGAAGAAATTTGTCCGCGCGGCGGGTGGGTAGATGCTCAGGGGGTGCTTGTTGTTGAAAAACGCGGTGCAGAGAAAGAGGCGGTAGTACTGTTCCCTGACCGAGTAAGCGGAGAGTTGTGGCCGGGTGACGGTGTTGTGTTTTGGTGCTATACCACAGATGAAACTGATGGTTCCGTTGTTCTTGAGTTTACCCCCGGGGCCACAATCCAGTCTGTCGAAGGCTTGGCATACATGACTCCGGACGGATCAGTGAAAAAAATCACTGCAGAGGGGGATATGGTATGGTTGGATGAGCCTATCCCGGCCGGCGTGGAGGTTCATTTGTTTTATGTGGAGCAGGGGGGAACTCAGGAAATTCCGTTCCGTTATCGTCTTTCTCTTTCCGGGATTGAACTGCTGCCCTATGCCCCGAATATGAAATCCTCGACTGCTTCTCCTGATGAGGAGCGGATTATTCATTTTGCGGAGGGGGATATTCCGGTTCAATTGCAATTATCTTTATTCCAATGGGATGAACGCCGCAGCGTATTTACGCTGGATGCAGATCTCTTTTCTGACAATCTGTCCATAGCCTCGGCAAAATTGGTAGATGTGAGCATTACGGACTCCTCTGGTACACGGCTCGATGAGGTGTCCGTGGATGAGAAGTCTCCCGCTTTGTCTGTTAAAGTGGACTATGTGGAGGAATCTCATGATTCGGTTGAAATGGAAATTTCATACCCGTCTGTTCCCGGTAGCATAGGGGATTCGGTAACTGTATCGGGCACGCTCGAGCTGGCGATTGGTGAAGATGCCGCTCGCCGCGTGACTGTCTCTGTTCCTTGCATTGTCGGTACAAATTTTGAGGTGGTTGGCTACTCTGCTCGCATCCAGACACCGAGCGAAGGTATGAGCGGTATGTTGTCGTATATCCGAAAACATACCCGCGTTGAGGGTGAGCTTCAGGTGGTCTCCATCCGTTTCTTGAATGCTCCGGATAACATGGATATAGAAGATGTCAAAGTCACAACGCCCGATGGTAAGATAGCGTTGTGCAAATCGTTTTCTTTGACTACTCATGATGAAGAAGACGGAAATACCGTATTCAGACAAGATGGTGAATACACGGTTATTTTTGATGGCCAGGTTGATTATATCAATGTGTCTGTGGATTCACACCAAGGCGCTCCGGTTATCTCATTGCCGTTTTCTTTCAAAACCTCGGTTGGCGGGGTAGAACATACACCGGCTCCGTAAAACACAGGGGGTAATCGCACGTTTTCTTGGCTTTCCCTACGCATTTTTTTGCTCGTTTTCAGAAAATGCGCATTTTTGTGTAGAAAAATGTAAAATTTTTGCGTTGTATTTTCAAGGCTTTATGAAAAATGTGACAAAAAAGTGAAAATTTTTAGAAAAATTGGCTTGACGTTCGGCGTCGATTCTGGTAAGATTCTCGGCACACCGACACGGTGCAGCTCGAAAGGTTGAGCGGCTCGAATGAGAAACGCGAAGCAAGCCGAGCGAGGCAGTTTTCAAGTTTACTGACTTTCTGAGATGCTGAGGTTGAGTTGAAAAACTCGCCACCGGATACAACCTTCCGGGTGGAGCATCGGAGAGGATAAAGAGAGGGAAGGAAAAGGTCGTGACGCGTGCCGTGGCCTGCGCCGAGATGAAACCCTGTGGGGTTTCGGAGCAAGTCGGAGGCCAAGCGGTCTTAGGAAGACAATGTCATAAATCAACTCCTTGGCTCACAGAACGACATGGCTACGATCCGACTTCTTGACGTTCGACGTCGATTCTGGTAAGATTCTCGGCACACCGACACGGTGCAGCTCGAAAGGCTGAGCGGCTCAAACGAGAAACGCGAAGCAAGCCGAGCGAGGCAGTTTTCAAGTTTACTGACTTTCTGAGATGCTGAGGTTGAGTTGAAAAACTCGCCACCGGATACAACCTTCCGGGTGGAGCATCGGAGAGGATAAAGAGAGGGAAGGAAAAG
>JAZNGY010000215.1:0-4153 GCA_045576695.1 Akkermansia sp. | reverse complement strand
AACATGTTTTTGCGCAATGCTGCGGCCATAAAACATCGTGCTGCACTCAGGCCGATGTTTTATTAAAAAATTGTAAATGGTAAATTGTACATTGTAAATAAAGAACTTACAAGATTCGTTACCTAATGCGTTTGCCCTGAGCAGGATTGCCTCCATCACAGGTAAATGTAATCACCTCAAACGCAGTTTATCTGCTATCATCAAAAAAAACATACAAGCTGTATCATCCGCGGTGCGCAATCCGAGCCGTTCGATTCGCAAGCACTGATATCAGCTTCACGCTTGCAGATGATTATCAAGCACCGGAGGGCGGATTACTCTGCCCCCTCATCCACGGGTTTACGGTTTTTATAATGGGTGAGCGGGGTGGGCTTTTTTTTCTTCTTTTTCGGGGCAAAATGCTCCGGGTGGGCAGCGGCCCAAGCCTCGTACAAGTCGGGGCGGTTGGTGCGGGTGCGCTCGAGGGCGTGCTCAAGCTTCCACTCTGCAATGGCTTTATGGTTGCCGGAGAGGAACACCTCAGGCACAGGCATACCACGGAAAACATTGGGCTTGGTGTAGGCGGGGGCCTCGAGCAAGCCGTTGGCAAAGGATTCTTCCTCTGAGCTGCGGGCATCGCCCAATGCCCCGGGGAGCAGGCGGGCAATGGCATCTATCACCACCACGGCGGCAATGGCACCGTTGGTGAGAATGTAGTCGCCGATGGAGAGTTCCATATCCACCAGCGTATCAATCACGCGCTGGTCTACGCCCTCGTAATGGCCGCAAACAAAAATGTAGTGGGTATCCTCGCCCGCTACGCAGGGAGCGGCAAGTTCTTCTGCCACGGGTTGAGAGAAAACGCGCCCCTGCGGGGTCATGAGGATAACGCGCGTGTTCTCTCGGCGCAGTTCTTCGATGGCTGCAAAGAGGGGCTCGCACTTCATAAGCATGCCCTGCCCGCCCCCGCACAGGTAGTCATCTGTACGGCGGTGTTTATCCGTAGCCCAATCTCGCAGTTGGTGGGCACGCACCTCGATAATACCTTTATCGGCAGCGCGCCCCATAATACTCTGCGACAACGGGGTGCTGATAAGCTCCGGGAAGAGCGTGAGAACGTCGATTTGCAGCATTTTAATTTTAGGATTTTACCGTTCGGCTTGAAAACTACTCGCGTTGGCAACTATCTGCAACGTTGCACAACGCGAGTATATTCAAAATCAAAATTTCAAAATCATCAATTACATGTTGTGGCGCAGCATGCCCTCAATGTAGGCATCGATATTGCCGTCCATCACATCCTGAATGTTACCGGACTCTACGCCCGTGCGCAGGTCTTTCACCATTTGGTAGGGCTGGAACACGTAAGAGCGAATTTGGTTACCCCAGGCAATGTCACCCTTTTCAGAGTACTGGCGGTCTGCCTCAGCGCGCTTGCGGTCTTCCTCCAACTGAATGAGGCGGGCCTTGAGCATGCGCATGGCTTCCTCTCGGTTGCGCAGCTGGGAGCGCTGGGTTTGGCAAGCCACGATAATACCGGTGGGAAGGTGGGTAAGACGCACGGCGGTTTCCACCTTGTTCACGTTCTGGCCGCCTTTACCGCCGGAGCGATAGGTGTCCATCTTCACATCGGACTCCTTCACCTCAATCTCCACATCGTCGGAGATATCGGGGGTGGCATCCAAAGAGCAGAATGAGGTATGGCGCTTGCCGGCGGAGTCAAAGGGGCTCATACGCACCAGGCGGTGAATACCGCGCTCGTTCTTGAGGTAGCCGTAGGCATACTCGCCGTCTACCTTGAAGGTGACGGAGCGAATGCCGGCCTCATCGCCATCGGTGCTTTCCATCACCTCGGTATTGAAGCCATGGCGCTCGCAGTAGCGCAGGTACATGCGCAAGAGCATGGATGCCCAGTCGCAGGCCTCTGTACCACCGGCACCGGCGTGGATGGTAACGTAGCAGCCGGAGCTGTCGTGCGGGCCGTTGAGCAGTGTGATGAGCTCGAACTCCTCCAAGCGCTTCTCCCAAGCAGCGGCCTCGGCGGCGGCTTCGGCGCCCATGTCGGGGTCTTCCTTAGCCATTTCGATGGCAACCTCTACGTCCTCGAGCCCGCTTTCAAGGGCACGGAACTGCTCTAAGCGGCGCTTAAGGGGGTTAATCTCGGCCATGAGGGCGCGGGCGGTGGCGGGGTTATCCCAAAAGTCCGGGGCACTCATGCGTTCATCAAGCTCAGCTACTTTAGTTTCAAGTGCTGCGAGGTCAAAGATAGCTCCCGAGCTCGGAAAGACGGCTGCGCATGGCCTCCGTGTCAAGCGTCGAGAGATCATAATTGGTGGGCTGGTTCTCCATACGGGCGCGGAGTATACAGGAGGACTATGCAAATGTCAAGCAGATATGATTAAGTACAAAGTACAAAGTACAAAGTACAAAGTACAAAGTACAAAGTACAAAGTACAAAGTACAAAGTACAAAGTACAAAGTACAAAGTACAAAGTACAAAGTACAAAGTACGAAGGAGTACCTCACAAAAATAATTCCTACTGGCAAAGTATAGTCTTGCAGAGTATGTGCAAATATGTTACTTTCTCGGGCGTTATGAACAGAGACACCATTTGCGTACAAAGCGGATGGCAGCCGAAGAAGGGCGAGGCCCGCGTGCTGCCGATCTACCAGTCTACCACCTTCAAGTACGAGACAAGCGACCAGATGGCACGCCTGTTCGATTTGGAGGAAGCCGGGTTCTTCTACACCCGCCTGCAAAACCCCACCAATGAGTGTGTGGCCAAAAAGATTGCCGAGCTTGAGGGTGGTGTGGCCGCAATCCTCACCTCCTCGGGGCAGGCTGCTTCTTTCTACTCCATTTTCAACATTTGCGAGGCGGGCGACCACTTCATCTCTTGCAGCGCTATTTACGGCGGCACGTTCAACCTGTTTGCCGTTACCTTTAAAAAGCTGGGTATCGAGGTAACATTCGTAGACCAAGACGCCCCGGAGGAAGAGATTCAGAAGGCATTCCGCCCCAACACCAAGTGCGTGTTTGCAGAAACCATCTCCAACCCCTCCCTGCAGGTGCTCGACATCCGCAAGATGGCCGACATTGCCCACAAGAACGGTGTGCCGCTGATTGTGGATAACACCTTTGCCACCCCCATGAACTGCCGCCCGTTTGAGCACGGCGCCGACATTGTGATGCACTCCACCACCAAGTACATGGATGGTCACGCCACGCAGGTGGGCGGTGTTGTGGTTGACAGCGGCAACTTTGATTGGGCTGCCCATGCCGACAAATTCCCGGGCCTGACTCAACCTGATGACTCATACCACGGGCTGGTGTACACCGATGCCTTCGGCAAGGGTGCTTACATCACCAAATGCACCGTGCAGCTCATGCGCGACTTGGGCTCCATCCCCTCCCCTATGAACGCGTTCTTGCTCAACCTTGGTTTGGAGACCCTGCACCTGCGCGTACCCCGCCATTGCGAGAATGCCCAAAAGGTGGCAGAGTTCTTGGAGCAGCAGGATGACGTGGCGTGGATTAACTATGCCGGCCTGCCGAGTAATCAGTACTATGAATTGGCTCAGCGCCAGTTTGACGGTGGCCGCACCTGCGGCGTGGTAACATTCGGCATCAAGGGTGGCCGTGAGCGCGCCATCAAGTTCATGGACAGCCTGAAGCTCACTGCCATTGTCACCCACGTGGCAGATGCCCGCACCTGTGTGCTGCACCCCGCCAGCCACACACACCGCCAGCTCACCGATGAGCAGTTGATTGAAGCAGGCGTCAAGCCCGACCTCATCCGTTTCTCTGTGGGTATTGAGGCCGCAGAAGACATCATCGCCGACCTCAAGCAGGCTTTCGAGGCTATTCAGGGCTAAGGCACTTTTACCCCACCTTTTCACACAAGGCGCATGCGAGCAACCGCATGCGCCTTGTTGTTTTTCATGAACCCGCAACAGTAAACTCGTAAAAATTAACTTGTCATTTACGCGTGGGCATAATTAGAAACATGAACTCTAAATCGGAGTTTGTCGAGCAGATACATGCGAACGAAAGTGAGCCGAATTCCTAAGCCCCGTGACAGCGGGGCGGCGGACCACTAGCCCCGGGTGCAGCCGCGACGCAAATTCCACACAACTTTTCAAGGCATGGGATTCTTGTGCTTTGATTATCAGA
>JAZNGY010000214.1:0-16147 GCA_045576695.1 Akkermansia sp. | reverse complement strand
ACTCTATTATTGCTTGTTTGCTCATTTTGAGTGACATGTGTATATGTTAGTACCTGATTTATGAGGCATCCAGCTTTTCACGTGTCAGCCAAACTCGTGGGAAGTGTCAGTTCGGTGACTGTTTTTTTGAGGCAATGCGATACGTAAAAAAAATCAATTTTTCAAAAATAAAGCTTGCATTCTCTCTTAAAATCAGCTATACTCCCCTCGCACTCATCTTGGTGGGTGTTAGAACATAGGTTCGACTGGGCAGGTGTCTGAGTGGTCGAAAGAGCACGATTGGAAATCGTGTGTACGTCAAAAGCGTACCGAGGGTTCGAATCCCTCCCTGTCCGCTGAAAACTCCGTAAGTTGAAAGACTTACGGGGTTTTTTATTGAGTGGATTTAATACGCTTGATTTGTGCGGGGTATGCAAAGCCCCCGTCAATCTAGGCGATTCACGGGGGCTTGGTGAGAAAATAAGGAATAATTTATTTATTGTGGGTGTAGGGTACTGTCGGCAGTTTATCTTCGTTGACTAAGTTGGGCTCCATGAAGGTATACCAACCATAACGTGCATATTTGGGGCTCTTAACTTGATCCGAAGTCAGGGTGACGGTTTCGCCATCAATAGAGGCTGTGGCAGGATAATAGTTTTTGTTATCTGCTGAAACTTCAAAGCCTTGAGGCGCTGTACCATTGGTGGTATGAAGACCTGTTGCGAACTTGAAGGTCAACACAAGGCTGTTCCCTTTTGCGGTAACGGAATCTACAACAGGACCGGAGTAGGGAACATCTTTACCATAAATGGTAGCGGCGGCAACGGCTGCAAGGCGAGTACCTACCTCAAGCTTGCGGGGCGGGTGCACATCACTGTTAGTGGACCCGAGGTCAATTGTGGTAACACTTTGCACGTTGGGCAGAGTAGTGGCTACGGTGCGCTGTACGAGTCGGAACTCGGGCCAATAGGCGCGGAGTTTTGATTTGTCGTTAATGCGGGGTAATTCAATCATCAGGAACGGGAGCTTTTTGTCGTTAAACTCCCTGCGCCATCCGTTGATCAAATCCGTAAGCAGTTCGGTGTTTTGTCCTGTGCTTTGAATCTCTGCGTCACTTTCGCCTTGGTACCAAATGACACCGGCTACGGGGAAGTCAACCCAAGGTTCAATGCCGGTCTCGAACAGGTAGGCCGGTTTGTAGGGGTGGGGGGCATTGAGGTCTTTGCCGATGTTTTGGCGGGCTCGGCCACGTACCCAGTCTGACATGTAGCGGCTCTCCAACCATTTTTCGGTAAGGCAGTCTTTGTATTTTTTCTTAAGTACGGCGGGGGGCATCCAAGCCATCATTTCAGACCCACCGAGCGAGGCGTGAATAACGGCTACGGGGGTGTCGCCCAGGTGTTTCTGCAGTTCACGGCCGAAGTAGTAGCCAACAGCGCTCATACGGGGGCGGGTTTGGGCGTTGTTGCAGCTCCAGCTGCCTACATACATCTCTTTATTTTTAAGAATTTGTTGTAATTTGGCATTATAGGCTTGAGCTGCTGTATGCACCTGCGGCTCAGAGTGGTAAAAGCGGAACAGGGGCGTGCCTGCTTCTTGCAGGGATTTGCTGTCGCCGGTTTGGTTGAGACGCCACAACATGTTTGATTGGCCGGAGGCAATCCATACCTCGCCGACTAATACGTCGTTAAGCACCACACTGTCGTCGCCCTGGGTAATGGTAAGGGGTTGGCCCGTTGCGTTTACCTGCATGGGGGCAAGCATAGCGCGCCATTTGCCTTTTTTCATTTGTGCTTGTACGGTTTGCCCATTGAAGCTGACTGTGATTTTTCCTTTCCCATCATAAGTGCCGCTGATAGGTACTTGCTTGCCTTGTTGCAGTACCATGTGGTCGGCATAAATCTTATCTACTTTGATATCTGCCTGCGCTATCGTAACGGCGCAGGCTGCCAGTGCAGTGAGGAAGCGTGTCTTCATATCTAAACTGTACAATAAAACTAGGATTAATGCGAGCAAAAAAATCAAAAAAAATAAGCCCTGCCAACATTACCGGGGCAGGGCTTGTGTATGGTGCAAAAGGTTATCAGAACTTGTATTGTTCGCCGAAGCCGTAGTGCTCTGCAATGTAGTCCACATCTTTATCACCACGGCCGGAGCAGTTGGCCAATATGGCACCGGTGCCCATTTCTTTAGCTTTTCGCATGGCAAAGGCTATAGCATGAGAACTTTCCAGTGCCGGGATGATACCCTCATAGCGAGAAAGTTTAAAGAATGCGTCTACGGCTTCTTCGTCGGAAACACTTTCGTATTTTACGCGACCGATGTCGCGCAAGTAGGCATGCTCCGGGCCCACGGAGGGGTAATCCAAACCGCTGGCAATGGAATACACAGGTGCGGGTTCGCCGTTTTCATCTTTGAGCATGATGCTGTTGAACCCATGCATGATGCCTTCTTCGCCATAAGACATAGAGGCTGCGTGGTCACCCAGTTTTTCACCTTTACCCAAGGGCTCTACGCCGTAGATGTCGACAGGGTCATCCAAGAATGCCGGGAACATGCCCATGGCGTTCGACCCACCACCTACGCAGGCGCACACAACATCGGGCATGATGCCGGTCATTTCTATGAATTGCTCGCGGGCTTCATGCCCTACTACCATCTGGAAATCTCTCACCATCATCGGGAAGGGATGCGGGCCGAGCACGGAGCCAATGCAATAGATTGCCGTTTTGTAGTCTCGCTGGTAAGCTTCGAAGGCAGAATCTACTGCTTCTTTAAGGGTTTTCAGACCGTGTTTTACGCATACCACGTTGGCGCCCAGCATCTTCATGCGCGTTACATTGGGTGCCTGTTTGGCGATGTCGACCTCGCCCATGTGGATTTCGCACTCTAAGCCGAAATAGGCAGCTGCCGTGGCTAATGCAACGCCATGCTGGCCGGCGCCGGTTTCGGCAATGATTTTCTTTTTACCCATGAACTTGGCCAGCAGGCCTTCGCCCATGCAGTGATTAAGCTTGTGGGCACCTGTGTGGTTCAAGTCCTCGCGCTTTAAGTATATTTGTGCTCCTCCGTTAAGCCGAGAGAGGCGCTCGCAATGGTAAACCGGGGTGGGGCGTCCCTGAAATTGCTTGCGAATACGGCGCAATTCACTGATAAACTGAGCAGAATGGCAAATGCTGTTGTAGGCTTCCGTTATTTCTTTAAAAGCCGGTTCAAGCTCTGCGGGAAGATAAGCGCCACCGTAACGGCCGAAGTAACCGTTCTTGTCCGGGTGGTAGCGAAGATATGTTCTGAAATCCATGGTCAAATAAAAAATGCGCATAGATTTTACCCCATACGCCGAGGCTTGACAAGAAGAAAGCGTGTCTGTCCTTGATTATACTCATAACTTTTTTCTGATAGCCGGTGAATACAGCCTTGAAAATTCAAGAATTCGGAGTATAATAGGCGCTCCGATATGCGAACCAAGCTTCTGCCAGCCCTGCTTCTGTTACTTCCCGGTGTAGCCACACCGGCAGTTTCTCATGTTCGCGATTCAGAATCCGCCACCCAAGAAGTTAAAACGATGCCCCGAGAATATGGCTGCGAGCTGTTGGGCGCGTGCCAAGAAATGTGGTTTTTACTTTCGGCCGTATCCGACAAAAAACAGGCAGATGCTGCTGCGCCGCGTTTTCGCAGCTTAATTGACAAAGCCATTGAGTTGTCAGACGTTTTATATGATTTGGAGCAAGATGGCAATGAACTGAAGCCCGAAATGCAGGAGAGATTGTCTTTCTTGCTTGACGAGATGACGGCAGAGTTTGACTCCTTATGTAAGCTGCGTTGCTATGGTTCTGACAGATTGATTGCGGAGTGCAGGTATGCTATTGAGATTGGCTTGTTCGGCGATGATTTTGTAGCGCGGTTGGATGAGCCGCTCCCTCATTTGTCTGAGGCAGAGACCCGCGCCGAGATAGCAAGGCTCGTTGATTTGGAAGCACCCGATATCGCCATATTAGAGGCGCTTAAAGCTGTTCATGATTCACGCTCTGCCTCTGATGCCGTTGCCCGTTTGCATGCCATTACAGAGCGCCTTATTGAGTTAGAACCTGATGAGAAGACTCAGGAGCGCGATTTTTCGCCGGCGGCGCGTAAGCGTGCGCGCAAGGCATACGCTCCCCTTGAACCCGTATTATGGGCTATAAGAGCCGAGATTGTGAGAATTGCTTCAATACCCGGTTACCATAAGAAAGAGTTCGACTCTTTTTCCGTTGCCTTGGAAGACCTTTTCCGCACCATGGCCGATACGCATTACCATTACTTCGATGAGGTGTTTGATGACTCTTTTCACCTTGATTTAGACGAGGCCTTGCGCGAGAATGCTACAACTTCAAAATAAATACACATAATATAAGAACATGCCTATATCTGATTACCTTGTTACCATCGGTTTGGAAGTACATTGCCAGATTAAGACTGAAACCAAGATGTTTTGCTCATGCAAAGCCGGTTTTGGTTATGAGCCCAACACCAATGTGTGCCCCACCTGTTTGGGTATGCCGGGCGCGTTACCTGTACTCAATGAGTATGCCATAGAGCGCACTGTGCTTACCGGGATGATGCTGGGGTGTTCTACCCCCGAAGTTTCTAAGTGGGATCGCAAGAACTACTTCTATGCAGATATGCCCAAGAATTACCAGACCAGTCAGCTTGATTTGCCCCTTTGCATTGGTGGTGAAGTGCCACTGTATTCTTGGGCTTTCCCGCAAGACTGCAAAGTAAAAGCAGATGGCGCCGTAGTGCGTACCGTTAAGCTTGACCATATTCACTTGGAGGAAGACGCCGCCAAGCTCACTCACTATGGCTCATACTCATTGGTTGATTACAACCGCGGTGGCACGCCGTTGATGGAGATTGTTTCTGCACCCGACCTCACCAGCCCTGATGAAACATACGCCTACCTGAAGAGCTTGCAGCAGATTCTTATCTGCGGCGGTATATCGGACGCCGATATGGAGAAAGGCCAAATGCGCTGCGATGTCAATGTTTCACTGCGCCCCAAAGGCCAGAAAGAGCTGGGCGCCAAAATTGAGATGAAGAACATCAACTCCATGTCCGCCGCCCGCCGTGCGCTTATTTATGAGATTGCCCGCCAGGCAGAAGAACTTGACATGGGCATAGCACAAGTGCAGTCTACACGCCGCTGGGATGATGACTTGGGCGAAAGCATTGTGATGCGCACCAAAGAGAATGCCCACGATTACCGCTACCACACCTGCCCGGACCTCATCCCCGTGCATACGGCCCCGTATGTAGAAAAGATGAAGCAAGTGATGCCCGAGCTGCCCGATGCACGCCAAAAGCGCTTGATTGAACAGTATGGCTTGCCGGTAGCAGATGCTAACACCCTGGTGGCAGATGCCCAGCTGTGCGCTTATTTCGAGACTGCCGCCGCGGCCTCAAAAGCACCACGCAAGGTTGCCAACTGGCTTATCAACACCTTACCCCCCGTGTTGGCTGAAAAAGAAATCGAGATTGAGGATTGCCCCGTGGCTCCCGTTACCCTCGCCGGGTTGGTAGATGTGGTGGAAGAGGGCATTTGCTCCACCAACCAAGCCAAGGATGTGCTGGCCGTGCTGTGGGATGCCCCGCAGATGACCGCCGCCGCCGCTGCTGCAAGTTTAGGCTTTAAGAAGGCAGATACCGGTGCGCTCGAGGCACTTGTAGAGCAGGTGATTGCCAACAGCCCCAATGAGGTTGCCCGTATCAGAGAAGGTAACATGAAGCTTATCAATGCCCTTACCGGCCAAGTGATGAAAAACAGCAACCCCAAGCCCAATCCCAAGCTTGTTACAGAGATTATTATGGCCAAGCTCGGCTTGTGATAACCTCTGCCTCATCCTTTTGATTTGCGAGCTGCGAGGCATTGCTTCGTAGCTCGTATTTTTACATAACGGCATGTTTTTACTCTTCGACTGCAACAACTTTTTCGCCTCTTGCGAGCAGGTGTTTCGCCCCGACTGGCGACGCCGCCCGCTTGTTGTGTTGTCGAATAACGATGGCTGCGTCATCTCTCGCAGCCCCGAGGCCAAGGCTATGGGCATTGCCATGGGCGAGCCCTACTTTAAATGCCGAGACCGCTTGCAAGCCGCCAATGCCGTTGTGTGTTCTGCCAACTTTTCCTTGTACAGCGACTTGTCGGACCGCATCATGCGCATTTTGGAGGATGCCCTCCCCGAGACTCAGCAATACAGTATAGATGAGGCTTTTGCCAAGGTTGCAGAGGGCGATTGGGAACCCTTTTGCCGCGATTTGCGTAAAAAAATACGCCGTTGGACGGGCGTGACCGTCAGCGTTGGTATAGCACCCACCAAGACACTTTGCAAATTGGCTAACGAGACCGCAAAACACTCCCCGCGCATGCTGGGCGTGTGTAATTTGAGTACGCCCGCGCAATGGAAGCCCGTGTTGCAACAATCACCTGTGGAAGATGTGTGGGGCGTTGGCCGTAAACTTGCCCCGCGTTTGCATGCATTAGGCATTCATACTGCCGCTGCCTTGGCAGACTCATCCCTCACACGCTTGCGCAAAGAGTTCGGTGTGCATGGGGAACGCCTAGCGCTTGAATTGCGCGGTAACTCTTGCTTAGATGAAGAAGAACACACCGTGCGTGGGCAGGTGATGGTTTCTCGCTCTCTCAAAGAAGGTATCAAAGAATTGCCCGTTTTGCGAGAAGCGCTGTGCCGTTTTGTTGAAAAAGCAGGGCGCATTTTGCGCGGCGAGGGCCTAATGGCCTCTCAGCTATTTGTGATTCTGCGTACTTCTCGCTACAACGAGTCAGATAATCTGTATTCTGCCCACCAGGGGATATCGTTGCCTTGCTATTCGGATGACACTCGCCTGTTTACGCATTACGCCACCTCATTGCTTGAGTCCATTTACCGCCCCGGTTTCGAGTATAAAAAAGTGGGTGTGCTTCTGGCGGGATTAGAAGAGCTGCACAACGTGCAACCTACCTTCGATAATCCCACCGTCGGCCCTAATAAACTCATGCAAGTGCTGGACCGCCTACAACAAACCGGCCACAACATAGGCTTTGCCAACCGCGGGCAATCTACCCCTTGGCATAAGGAGTTCCTTTCACGCTGTTACACCACCTGCTGGGATGATATCCCTGAAACATCAAGAGATTAAGCTGCTGACGTTGAGTATAATCGGCAAAAAGCGCCGGGGCGATAGTATCGTAGCACTTTGCTGGCTTGTTCGATTTGCAAGTATTTCAGGTTAAGTTGAACGCACTCTGATTGTAATAGTACATAATCACTCACGGAGTGATAAGCGGTATCGATATTTGTCGAAGGGCTGCTTACGTTTTTTTATTCATCTGCTATAATCATCTTTCGATTAATAAAAATACCAAAAACAGTTCCTAAAACTGTATTGCTTGTAAATTGAATATGCCTCATCATCTGAACATATTACACTTAGGCCCCTACGGCTTGCGTCTTGGAACTGCTTCCCCGCATCTGCCATTTTTCTCAATTGATATGCCATCTGATTATTCAAAATGCTTCTTTGCTGAAGCGGAACACCGGGATTTAGTGACAAAGCGTCCTTTTGCTGTTTCAATTGTTGAAACGCTTCATACAACCGGAGATATTCTTGCCAGGCAGCATGAGCCAGATCTCCCTTGGGGGCAATTCTCTGATGCAACAAATTGATATAATTGTGCATGGCAATGCAATTCAAGTCGTAGGCATGCGTACGCACGGCGTTCATGGGAGAAACTGCGGTTGTCGGCGGAGCATACACCAGAGGGGATGCCGCAGGTGCTGCAATAGGGGTCGTGTTTCGCTGAGCATTGGCAAAGACCGCATTCATGTACTCGGAACCGGAGCGAGCTCCCTCCTGAAAGCTGGCGGCTAATTCACCGCACGACGTAAATGACACTCCCATCAAAAAACACTTTATAGACGTTATGAATATATACTGAGATTGTTTCATGTTAAATGTTTAATTTAGAATCAGAATCTATTTGCTCACGTTCGCTTGAAATGGTATGCGGTCGAAAATGGGGTATATGATTGACAATATCGGTCACAATACCTATTTCCTGAGCTTCCTCTGCTGGCATATAACGAGTATTGCGGAAAAACTCCTCCCAAATTTCCCGGCGTTCAGATGTGCGCTCACAATAAAAATCCACCATACATTTGGTATCTGTCTGCAAGCCTTGTAGGATTTCCAGTAACTGCTGTTCCGTCTGCGTGCCGTGTACCTGCACACCGGGTGGATGCATGAAAAAACGAGAAGTCGGAAATGCAAACCTCTTGCTACCACTCAGGAACAGGCATACTGCTGCACTATCCACTATACTCAGACTGTATGTATGAATCGTCTCAAAGCTGTTCATCAGAAAACGAGCCACTGTGAGCGCCAGTGGTATACTGCCTCCGGGAGAATCTATGACTAGCCTTAACAACTTGTCGGGCTGATAGTAATCCTTCTGAACTTCTGCCAGAAGTTTATCCACCAGCTCACGGTTAATTGCTCCGCTGATTAGTAAATCACAAGTTTCTCGCATGTTCGTATCCATTTATTATCATTCTGTAGGCGTAATCGCGTTTCTCCTGCGGAGTGCTTCCTGCAATTCGCTTTAACTTCCCATTACTGAGCATAAGACACTCATCTGAATCCGTCAGGGATTCAATATCGTGAGAAATGGAAATAATAGTGCAGCGATGCTTCATTTCCTGTAGTATACGAAAAATTAAAGCTTTGTTTGCCATATCCAGATTATTGGTAATTTCATCCACGACCAACACATCGGGTTCTATCAGTAAGGCTCGGGCAATGCCGATTCGCTGCAACTCTCCACCTGAGATTTGTTCACGACATATTTCTCCATCCAATCCTCCTATGCGTGTTGACAGTTGCTGTAAGCGGGTCAATTCCACCACCTCTGCTACTTTATGTCGGGCTATGGTTTTATTGCACAGCGTTAGATTATCTGCCAAAGAACCGCGGAATACCGCACTTGTCTGAGGTACATAGCCCGGCCGTTTCACACTGCCTTTCACCAGTCCTGTGGTTGGTTTCAATTCTCCAAGTAAAATCTTTATCAATGTGCTTTTCCCTTCGCCGTTTTTACCTAATATCGAGATATATTGCCCTCGTTCCAAGCTCCAATCTATCCCTCTGAGTATATCTCTTTCCCCATTGCGGTAACGGAAACTCACCTGTTCGAGCTGCAGCAGGTGGACAGAGGGCTCAAAGGGGATATTTTCCTCAGCTTCTTTAGTTGTGTGCTGTGTCAGATTGCCGAGTGCTTTTTCAAGCGCAGCTGCACTTTCAACGCCTCTAGTTAACATAGGGATGCAGAAAATTAGCTGTCCCAGTTGCCCACTTATCTGCCCCAATAGCATATTATATGCCACTAACTCCGCTATTCCAATAATTCCTTGACCGTATACTACCAGCGACAATATTAGTACTGCTGTTTTGAATAGCCATATCAGCCCCCGTATTTGTCCTGTGTAACCTGAAGAAGCTACGGCTGAGGTAATCTCGGCATCTCTCAGGTTTGCTGCCGCCTGATTGTAGCGATGATTCAAAAACGGCACTACATGAAATAGTCTCATGATCGGCGTCAGACAGAGGGTGTCGAGCAGTGTGCTTTTTTCCCGATAGTTGCTTTTTCTCATTTCTGTATTCCGAGCAAGTAGAACACTCTCATTGCCTCGATATACCAGCCAAAATAATAGAATAATTATCGCGACCGGTATCAAAAATAGAGGTTGTCCACTCAGCATAATACCTGTTGTGAGAATAAATACGACTATGGCTCCATGCAAATCCGAAAACACCGGGCAGGAGCAACTTGCAATGGTTTGGGGGTCTCCTCCAATGCGCATCTCCCACTCTCCTGCGCCTTTGCTTTCTCTCGTCTCATAGTCAAGACTGTGAAAATGTGTCAATGCTACCACTTTAATTCGCGTACTCATCACGGCGGTTTCTTTCGCAACGCGGCAATTATACAAATAATCTGCAAAAACCGCTATTCCCTCCATCACCACCATTGCTCCGGTATATAGCATTACTTGCTTATCCGTTGCCTCTCCCATGGTCAGCAATGCTATTAATCCGCCGAAAATAAACGGCACAGCAACGCTGACTCCGTGCCGTATCAGCAGTAGTATGAATAAGGGCAGACGCCCGCATGAATAGTGAAGGTAGATTTGATAGAGTCTCTTCATAAATCCATGTCGGTGTTTTTCCCCTTCAGTATAGTATAAATTTTCATAATTCTGTTGCCGGCGGAATAGTCTTGATTATAGATAAAGCCTTCTTTAACAAATCCTTTTCGACGTTTCCCAGTTTTACATTTCTTGCTGTTAATTTTGTAATGAACTTACAATATAAAATGGCAGACTGTCGCGCTTGTATTTTTCTCATGTTGCATGTTGTTGCCAGGGTCCCGTTTTTGTTTACCTCATTAAATACCATAATGTTCAATGCCGGACATGGTTTGCAGGCATGAAATATAATACAATTACGGCACGAATCATCAATCCGATAACAAAGACTTTCTTTTTGAAGTCTTTGGTAATAATCAAGTTGTTTGCCTAATACTATAGGCGTTAGCATATGGCAGGCGTATAGATTTCCCTTAGCATCATAACATGATGTATTACTGCTTTCGACTGTGCAAATCGGCAACGTTTCAGGTATATCTCCGTCACAATGCTCTATATTCAGAAATATACCACTCCTTCTACCCGCCAGTGGATTATCAATGAAATCTTCTTGTAAAATTTCTAATTGACGCTCATATTCTTTCTGTGCCTCATGACTCCAGTATATTCCCTCTCCTATTGCAACGTTGACTTTTATACCCCTGCGCATCATTTCCCTCACCGATTGTGCAAATAAGCTTATACTATCTGGGAACAGTACCACATTTACTCTGCGATGCGGCCAATTGGAAATAAAAAAATCAACATCTATTTTTGCGCTTGTTCTATTGATAGACTGTATTTCCCCCAATCCGTCAAGACTCAACGTTACATCGATTTTGTGTTTGTTTTTGCTTAACCACTCTCTCATTCTTCTCGACAAAACGGTACCGTTTGTCGTTATATCCAACGTGAATGATAGCTCTGTTTTTTTATTCCACAACCATTCCGAAACTTCCATTATCAAATCTTCGTTCAGTAATGGTTCACCACCCAAAAATGATATTGATAAACTTCTTTTTTCTCTCTTTAACCCTGAAAACTCCTTGTCCAATATCTTTTTACATACGTTTGCATCCATCACGGAAGCGTCTTTATGTTTCTCGTAGCAATACCTACAGTTTAAATTACACTTGTGTGTAATTAATAAAACAATCTGTTTGATTTGCGGGTTTTCAGAGGGAACAGGATTATTAGCATTTATCATATCCGAAATAGCTTAAAAAGCTCTATGGTCCGGGTGGAACCATAGAGCTGTAATTATTTTTCTATTAACCACGCCAGGTATTCCAACAAGAACCGCTATTGCCATCGCAGTATGAGCGGCAGGAACCCGTGCAGAAATTATTGCAAGAACCTGTACACTGATAGCAGTTTGTTGTATGCATAGTCTCAACAGTAAGACTGCCGTTCTGTGACTCAAAGCCATTAAGCAGATTCTGAAGAGCTTGTATTTCTGTATCTGTTATTTTCATTGTGTTTGTATTATGTTTGCAGATGCGCGAACCTCTACCCAGAGAATTCCCAAAACGCATCTGCATTTTTTCCCTTCATCAACAGTATGTCAATGCCGGAAATCTGATATAAAACATATGCGTACGGTGCCTATAATACTCTTGCTATAGTTCATATAAATAGGGGCTTTCTGCAATGTTCACGTCAAAACTGTTTAATATCGGGTATGCTTCTAAGGCTGATTTTGCCCTTATTGCTGAATCAATATCCAGCGTATCATCACTTCTGGATATCACTTTAATCTGAAATTCGCAAGCTGCACGTAGCTGAATCAACATCATGCGACACCAACGATGATCTCGCGTGGAGATATCTCCTCTATACCTGTAGTTAAATCCTGCACAAGTTGGACACGCTAGTTTTAACACACATTTACTGCAAAATGGGTCTTCCATAGCAGCCTTGCAACTAAAATTAATTTCTTTTGCTTCAATCGCTCTCGGCCCCAATACGATAGGTGAGAACATATGACAACCGTACACTGTTCCATCCACATCATAAGTGGCCATTGCTGTACCGGTTCCGCACCATTTTTCTTGGTGCATGGCTGCTATTTGAGTTGAATCTATAATTTTGAATTGATTACCAAGAAGGTTTATTGGTTGCAATTGCGGTTCAGCCATATAAGATGCTATCAGCTTATGAAGCTCCCTGTCAAAAATTTCTGCATCCTTTTCGTTCCAATCTACGCCCTGCGCTAATGCTGCTGACAAAGGATACCCTTTTCGTTGTAAGGTTAAAATCCCGTTGGCAAGGTTTGGCAGTGATTCCTTTGAAATTGTCATATGGAACTCCTGAAATGGCCATGTATTATGGAAAAATTCGAGATCAACAGCTGATTTCTCTGTTGCCCTATTTGCAATTTGCATTTCCTCTGTTCCATCATACGACGCACCTGCTACAATGCTATTTTTATGGTTTCTAAACCATTCTTTGGTCTTATCATCAAAAAGTGTCGCGTTTGTTGTCAGGAAAAATATGAGAGGAATATTAAAATCTTGATTTTCTGCCCACTCAACAACTTCCTTAATTAAAGAAAAATTGGTCATGGGTTCTCCACCCATAAAATCAACTTCGAGTGCATCGTAATCAGAACTGTTTCTGACATACTCAACTTCTTTCTGAATGATTTCTTTTGCGAGTTGCGCAGTCATCCTCTTTCCTGATTTATAACTTTCATAGCAGTAAGTACAATTCAAGTTGCATGAATGCGTAATCATTAGCATGCATGTACGGCATCGAATCAGCAGAGAGTTTCTCCAATAATCTTTGAGTTTCATATTCTTAACTTACATAATGTGAATGCGCGGGATATTACAAGCAGGAAGACATTATGCTGCTTTAATCCTTTGAATTCATGATACAGCATTCCGAATGCTGTGTCAAGTTAATAATTGTTTTTTTGTAAAAAAAAGCAAATAATCAGTTTATTACATTTTTAAACGACCTCAAGCATAGAGTTATTTTATTAGAACGCTTACAATCTTTAACCGTTGCTTATTCATTATAAAAGACTATACTAAAACAGCATTCGGAATGCAATGAGAAGCCATGAAAAGAGAAGTAACACGAGAGATATTGAGAGGAGTACCGATAGGCGCAGAAGATGCAGCGCGATTGGTATTGGAGTTCATAGAAGAGTTGGGAGATATGGGGGCAGGGGTGAGAAGGGGCGAGCTAATGCAATTACTACGGAGGGCGATGAGATGCGGGGTGAAGCAGGTGATGAAGGAAGAAGAAACAGTGAGTTTTGAAGAGGCTGCAAGAGCAAGTGTTGATGCGAGAAAGGGCCGACGAGAGACTACTGTGCGAGATTTGCGGTATTTTGTGAGCCGGATATTGAAAGTGCCCGGGGTAGGGGAGCGCCCGCTCAGGGCGATGCGTTCGCAGGAATGCAGGGACATATTGCAGCAAGCGTTTGGCAACAGCGTACACAGCTACCGTAAAGGGCGTGCAATACTACATAGCATTTTCGCGTATGGACTGCGCCGAGAATGGTGCGATAATAACCCAGTTAGTCGAATAGAAGTACCGGAGGTAAAGGAGCGAGAAATCATACCGCTAACGCCTGCTGAGGTGCGGAGGTTAGAGCGCACGGCACTCCGTCAAGAATACCGGGACATGCGGTTGCCGTTGCAATTGATGCTCTATTGTGGGGTACGTCCGGCTGAGGTTGCTCGCTTGCGCCCGGAGGATATTCGTTGGCAAGAAAAAGAGCTTATCATACGGCCTGCAACATCAAAGACCGGGGGTGGGCGGATTATACCGCTGCGGCATATTGAGAGGCAGGAAGTATTGCAAATAGCACCGCGAAATTGGGCCACACGCTGGCGAGCATTAAGGAAAAGTGCCGGGTTTGACCATTGGCAATCAGATGTTTTACGCCATACCTTTGCCAGTTATCATGCGGCATTTTTCAGGGATTTAGGGGCTTTGCAATTAGAGATGGGGCACCGCGACAGTAGTTTGTTGCGCACTCGATACGTGAGCCCCATTTGCTACCGGGAAGCGGCAGCTTTTTGGACGTCAAATTCCTGTGTTGTTAAACCTTAATTTTTAGCGCTGTTACAGATTGCGGTTGATAGATGTACCAGCCACGTAAATTGTAATTTATCGGGGTGTTTGATGTGAGCGAAGCGAACCGAATTTTAGAGCCTCGCCGTATGGCGAGGCGGTATATGATAGTCAACTATGAATTTTGTAATTTTAAATTTTTGTTGATTTGACCGGTTACAGATAAAGCAACCGCTGTCTTGTGCCCCCCAAATCAGGGCACAAGACTTGGGAAAGGGGGCGGCGCATGCCAGCCCCCCCTTTCCCAAACCCTATCCCCCCATGTCTAGGGTAGTTGGGCTATTGCTCCAAACTTATTTTTTTATAGCTGTCGCTGTGTTGTTTTTACTGCTCTGATTAATATCAGGGCATCCTTCTGCTATCCAGTCTCGTGTTATCGCATTAAGTCTCACTATCATAAGTCGCATACAAGCAACCATTCGTCTTTTGTAATCTTTATCTTCCGGTTCATTTATATTCAAATTTGGCTTTTTTTTCTTCCGTTCTAATTGATTCCACCGCTTGTGATATACGTTTTCCGTTTTTGCATTAAGAGCGGCTCGAACACACATATACAGCAAATTACGTATATTTTTTCGTCCGAAACGAATAAATCGCTTGCCTATTTTGTTTCCACTGTCATAATTGAAAGGAGCAACACCAACTAATGCAGCGACTTCTTTCCTGGACAAGGTTCCGAGTTCCGGAAGCTCCAACGCCAAGGCTGCAGCCGTTTCTTTTCCTACTCCGATTTCTTGCATCAAAATACGCATTTTACGAACCATGTATTCATCTTCTTTTATTAAACGATGAAGTTGATCATTAACAAGCTTTCTCTGTTGTTGATCTGCCAATATCTTATCGTTTAATACTTTGCGCGCGAACTCAGACCGGCAAGATGCAAGCGCCTGCTTTGTTTTTGCTATGTTTTGTACAATAAAACGCTCAACGCGTTGCAATTCCCTCATCTCCGCGTAGTTTTTGCTCATCGGAGTATTGATTTTCAAGTATTGAGAGTAGGCGATTGCATAGTTTCGGATTACTTCGCAGTCTACTTTATCTGTTTTGGCTTCTTTTATACCGCCTTTAGCAAAATGCCTTATTTTTCTCGGCGATACCTGGCAACGCTGAATCCCATTCATATCAAGCATTGCTCCAAACTGTAGGCTTATACTACCTGTTGATTCGTAAACGACAACAACATTACTGTATCTTGCCAAATCCCTGCAGAAGCGGCTGCAACCGCTGTCAGAATTGGGATAGATTTTATACTTATCGAACATGACATCAAGTTTTAATTTAGAAAGGTCAACTCCAACGTAAGTGACTTCTTCATCTTGATGGGGGATTTCCGACTTGCTTTTTGGTGTGTGGTTCTTTATCATGGTCATGTCTCCAGCTCTATTACGGACGTTCTCTTTATGAGATGTTCCATTCAACAATACGAGACTAAGTACGGAGCCGTATCACACGGGAAGGTAGGAGGCCCCTACTAACAATCGGGTGTAAATAACATTGACCCTGCCCAGGGTTCGGGCTCTCCAGCCTTCAGGAATAATGGGTAGCTAGCCCATTATTCCTTCTCCGTTACGCTCGATTGTACATCGAACAAGAGCAATATACCAGAAAAATACAATAGAGCCCCGGGTGCAGCCGCGTCAGCGGCGGAACCCTGGGTCCGGAATAAACGTTATTCGAACCCCGCCGAATGGCGGGGTAGCATAATGCGCGGTGTTAATATTTAAGATGATAATAAATACCTTGCGACATCTGGCAACCCTCTATGCCACCCCACCATCCTGTGGGGTTCCTTTTTATTATCACTATAACCCACGGTTCCGCTGCTGACGCAGCTTTCTTGTCTCGGCGTAGGGCGAAAGCCCGAA